>JANQQN010000245.1 GCA_028289325.1 Myxococcota bacterium
GCCCAAATCAGCAGCACCCACGCCGCAAACGTAAGCGGGATCCGGACCGCCATGACCGTTGCGCTCGAGGTCGTGCCGTCGGTCAACGCCTCCGTCAGCCGACCCGCGGCGAAGAACCCCAAGCCGCCGACGACCAGCACGAAAGGAAGCCCCAGGACCCCGAGTCCGAGAAGCCCCCAGAAATGTTGGCCTCCGTGCATGAACGCCGTGCGCAGCGACGTCGCGCCATCGGCACGACCGCTGGCCAACATCGCGCCGCAGATGAACGTCTGCACGATCAACCACGACAGCAAGGCGATCGTCGCCGCGACCGCCACCGCGACGAGCGCGGTCGATTCCTCGACCGCGAGCTCCGCGAGCGCGGGCAACGACCAGGTCGCGGTGACCTCGGCGGCGACCAGCCGGTGTCCAAAGTAGCCGTCCATCACCACCCCTAACGCCGCCGCGGCGGGCAGCGATACGAGCACGGTCAACACGTAGGTCGCCAGACACAGAGGCCATTGACGACGGATGGCCCACCAGCCGAACCACGTCGACGTCTGATCGGTCACAGCAGTCCTCCCGCCAGCTGCATGATCGACTGCAGCCAGTACAACCCGCGTGCCGTCCACGAGATCCCGACCTTCGCATCGGCTTGCCGCCGTCGAGTGTCGTTGCTCGGGCGGGCGTCGATCGGGCGCGGCGTATCGGCGTACAGCCGCGCCGAGACCGCGCGATGCGGACTCTCGAAGGTGATGCGATGCCAGCGGCCACGGCCGTCCCAGGCCGTGCGATAGGGTGGGCCGTCGGCCATCGCGACCTCCACCGTCATCGGTATCTCTCGCTCTCCGCGTCGCACGATCTCGACCTCGTTGACGTAGACCCGCTCCTTTTCGGGCACCGCGTCGGCGCGCGCGACGGCGGTCGTCGTGCTGACCACGACGTGGCCACCGTCGTCCTTTCGAGCGAACACACCGGCCGGGAGCTGCTTGCGTTTCGAGGTCAAGTCGTCGATCGCGTAGTCGAGCCGCATCGGCCGCCGCATCGCGGTGTCGAAGAAGCGGTGCAGTCGCCGGCCCGCGACCTGCTCCAACGCGAGCTGCAGGTCGGCGGTCGTCGGATGTCGATACCGCCACCGCTGCTGGTAGACGCGCAGGCCCTGAAGGAGTTTGTCCGCGCCCATGATGTGGCCGAGCTGACGCAGCGCGAGCTCCGCCCGCGGGTAGCTGTTGGCGCCGTACGACAGCGAGCTGCGATAGCGGTAGGAGGGCTGCACGATCGCGTCGGTGTCGGGGACGATGATGTTGCCCAGCTGAGCCTGAGCGAGACCGTCGATGGTGATCGTCCTTCCCCACGCCAAGGTCGGAACGCCCAACACGCGCGGTCCGAACGTCGCCGGCCCGTAGACCTTGTCCATGATGAGGCTGGTGGAGAAGGTGGTCAGGCCTTCGTCGAGCCAAGCTTCTTCGAACTCGTTCGACCCCACGAGCCCGTACCAATACTGGTGGCCAAACTCGTGGACGGTCACCCCTTCCGGCGAGCGATACTCCGGCGGCGACGGCCACCTGACCCCGCCGGTGATCAGGGTGGGGTACTCCATCCCCATGGCCCCGCGACCCTCGGGAGGTCCATCGACGACGGTCAACGTCCTGTAGGGGTACCGGCCGAACCACAGCCCGTACCACTTGAAGCTCTGCTCCACCGCGTCGCGATAGCGGGCCGCGAACGCCCGATGTTCCGGCTGCAGGAGCATGGTCACTTCGACCGGGGTCAGCTGGAGCTGCTCGGCGGTCAAGCCGAGGCGCTCACCGACCCGCTGCACGTCGGCCAAAAGCAGCGTCGAAGGATCGAACGTGAACCGGCGTACCAGGTATCGACGGTCGGTCGTCCACGCGAAATCGTGGATCCGATCCTGAAAGTACTCATAGGTCGTCCACCCGGCGTCCTTGACCGGATCCTCGACCCGCTGGCCGGTCGCCCCGACGACGTACTCGTTGGGGACCGTAATTTTGACTCGATAGCTCCCGTAGTCCGCAAAGAACTCGCTGTTGGCGTGGAACTGATGGCAGTTCCACTTCGGCTCACCCTTGAAGCCGGGCTCGAGGCCTCGGAACGTTTCTTCGAGAACCCCGAGCTTGGGAAACCACTGAGCGACCATGAAGAACGTCCCTGCGAACCCCGTGCGCGCGAAGACTTTCGGCAACTGCGCCTGCCACCGAAGCCGAATCTCCACCCGCTGCCCGGGCTTGACGCGAAACGGCAGCGGCGTCTTCCAGACCGTGCGATCGTCCTCGTTGCCGTCGTCCGGGGCCATGAACCGGGCCCCGGGCATCAGATCGTGCTGGGTCTCGGCCGCGGTCCCAGTCGCTGCGAGGTCTCGCGCGGTGATCTCGAGGACGTCGGTCCATCCCCACCGATCTTCGGCCGCTCGGTCACCGCGGAGCCGTCCCCCGGATTCACGATAAAACGTGCTGCTCTGATTCCTGAATGCGTTGAGGTACAGGTGCCACCACAAGGCCGACACGGGATGGGTCCCCGTGTTGGTCCACGTGACCCGGGCCCGCGCGTCGAGGCGCTTCGTCGGCGGGTCGAGCCGGACCTGCATGTCGTAATGGACGATCGGTCGATAGTTGGCTTCTCCATCCACGGTCAGCGCGGCGGTCAGCGCCTCACCGACGAGCGGTTTCAGCGCCTCTTCCGGCGCCGAGGCCACCAGGGCCCCCATCCATAGCAGACCTGCGGCTGCCAGCATGGCGCGCATTGTGATCCGAGGTACGCGTCGACGCAACTGAACGCGCCCGACCCGCGGGCGCCGAGCGGCCAGCGCGCGGTCGAGGCGCTGTTTCGTTCGCAGGTCGACCTGCAGGATTGCGCTCGTATCCAGCGCCATTCCTGGCGGAAGAGGCGCGAAATGGCATACTGTCTGCCGTGGTTCGTTTCAGCTTCTCCAAAGATCCCGGCACGGCCGTGAAAGGGTCGGGATCGGTGATGGTGGTGGCGCCGGCGGCCTACTTTCGTCGGCGCGGCGCCCTATCCTTCCTGACTCCGGAGCATCGCAAGCTGGCGTCAAACCTCGCTCAAGACACGCCTGCCGGCCTCTACGGCAACGCGAACGCCACCCTGACCGGCGGTGACCAACCCAAGCGTCTCATCGTCGGCGTGCTGCCGGATCGGGTCTCTCGGTACAACGCCCCCGCGCGACCCTCGGCCGTGCAGCGGGTCGTACAGAACGTCAACCTCACCCGAGACAAACGCTCCGCGCTCATCCTCGTCCTCGACAAGGAAGATCATCAAATCGCGGTCCTCAACGCGGTCGGCCGCGCGTTCTCGATCTTCACCGCCAAAAGCGAAGAGGAGCCGCAGGGTCGGCTCCAGGTGGCAGCGATCCTCAGGTCTGGGGCCGGCGTCCGCCTCGAACCCCGAACCCGCGACGTCGTGGCCAGCAGCCGAGAGATCGCGGCCCTGGTCGACTCGCCGCCGACGGACATGAATCCCGAGGCCCTCGCGGGCCGCGCGCGAACCCTTCTCAAGGGGATCAAACGCATCCGATTTCGCGAGATCATCGGCGACCAACTCCCCAAGGCCGGGCTCGGGGGCATCCACGCCGTGGGCCGCGCCGCGGTCGTGGCCCCGCGCCTACTCGTCGCCAGCTACACCCCGCCGAAGGCCTCGTCCACCCACGTCGCGCTGGTAGGCAAAGGCGTCACGTTCGATACCGGCGGCCTTCACATCAAGCCTCGCGGCTCGATGGAAACGATGAAGGTGGACATGGGCGGCGCGGCGGCGGTGTTGGGCGCGTTTCGGGTCCTGTGCCAGCACGACTTTCCTCATCGCCTGTCCCTGCTGATGTGCTTGGCGGAGAACGCTGTCGGGCCCAACTCGGTCAAGCCGGACGACATCATCACCATGCACTCCGGCCGCACGGTCGAGATCAACAATACCGACGCCGAAGGCCGTCTGTTGCTCGCTGACGGGGTCAGCTACGCGGCGCGGGAGCTGAAGGCGGAGGTGATCTTCGACGCCGCCACCCTCACCGGCGCCCAGCTGATCGCCACCGGCATCAACCACGCAGCGATCATGTCCAACGACCCGAGCCTCGAGCAGGCCGTCATGCAGGCCGGCTACGGCAGCGGCGACCTCGTTCACCCGCTGCCGTTCGCGCCCGAGTTCTACAAACCGGAGTTCAAAAGCGTGGGTGCGGACATGAAGAACAGCGTCAAGAACCGCGCCAACGCGCAGTCCAGCTGCGCCGGCCAGTTCATCTACAATCACCTCGAAGGCACCCACAGCCGATGGTGCCATATCGACCTCGCGGGCCCGGTGGCCCGCGGCGACCGGGCCACCGGATTCGGGGTCGCCCTTCTCAGCGAATCGCTGCGCCGGTTTGGGTAGAGACCGGACGAGCCAGGCGACACGTGGAGGCACCCGTGGTACCCCAACCGGGTGCGCATAACCAGTATTGGCGGGGGGCCCGCGGGCCTCTACTTCGCCATCCTGATGAAGCGCCGAGACCCTCGGCACGAGATCACCGTCTTGGAGCGCAACCGGGCGGACGACACCTTCGGGTTCGGGGTGGTGTTCTCCGACGCGACCCTGGACAACCTCGCCGACGCCGACCCCGAAAGCCACCGCGCGATCACCGGCGCCTTCGCGCACTGGGACGATATCGCGGTCCACTATCGCGATGAGGTGGTCACCAGCACCGGCCACGGGTTCGCCGGGCTGTCTCGCCAGACGCTCCTCGAGCTCCTGGGCCGCCGGGCGCGCGAACTCGGCGTCGACGTGCGTTACGAGTCCGAGGTCACCGACGTCGCCCCCTTGTTGGCCAACAACGACCTCGTGCTCGCCGCGGACGGGGTGAACAGCGCGGTCCGCAACCGGTATGCCGATCGGTTCGGGCCCCGCCTCGACTGGCGGCCGAATCGCTTTGTCTGGCTGGGCACCACGTTTCCTTTCCCCGCCTTCACGTTCTACTTCAAGCCCAACGACGCGGGCCTGTGGCGAGTCCACGCGTACCGTTATGCGGAAGGCAAATCGACCTTCATCGTCGAGTGCACCGACGCCACGTGGCGCCAGGCCGGCCTCGCCTCCGCGACCGAAGACGACACTCTCGAGTACTGCCGCGCGCTGTTCGCCGAGGAGCTTCAGGGCCACCCGTTGATCAAGAATCGTTCGGTGTGGCGCCAGTTTCCCACCGTGAGCAACGAGCGTTGGTCGTTCGACAACCTCGTATTGATGGGAGACGCCGCCCACACCGCCCACTTTTCCATCGGCTCGGGCACGAAGCTCGCCCTCGAAGACGCGATCGCGCTCGCCGACGCGGTCTCGGCCCACGACGACCTCCGCCCCGCGTTGGCCGCCTACGAGACGGACCGAAAGCCGACCGTCGAGAGCACCCAACGCGCGGCCCAGGTGAGCCTCGAGTGGTTCGAGAACACCGAACGTTACCTGGGCCTCGACCCCTTGCAATTCACCTTCAGCCTTCTCACCCGCTCGCTGCGGGTGACCCACGAAAACCTGCGCCTGCGCGATCCGAAGCTCGTCGACGCCGTCGACCGTCGCTTCGCGGACGCGCTGGCGGCCGAGCATCCGGACCTGCGGCCGCCGCCCCGGACGCCGCCGATGTTCACTCGCTATCGCGTTCGAGGGCTGGAGCTTGCGAATCGGGTCGCCGTATCGCCGATGTGCATGTACTCGGCGTCGGACGGCACGGTGAACGACTGGCACCTCGTTCACCTGGGTAGCCGGGCCATCGGGGGCGCCGGTCTGGTGCTCGCGGAAATGACCGACGTCAGTGCCGACGGTCGGATCACGCCTGGCTGCGCCGGAATGTACGCGCCCGAACACGTCGATGCGTGGCGCCGGATCACCGGGTTCTGCCACCGGTTCACCGACGCCAAGGTCGGCCTACAGCTGGGTCACGCCGGTCGTAAGGGCGCCACCCGCCTGATGTGGGAAGGCATGGACCGTCCCCTGGAGGACGACGGTTGGCCGCTCATCTCGGCCTCGGCGATCCCCTATTTCCCGGACAGCGAGGTCCCGCGGGCCATGACGCGCGCGGACATGGACCGCGTAAAGGCCGACTTCGTCCGCTCGACGGAAATGGCGGTGGCCGCGGACTTCGATTGGCTCGAGCTCCATATGGCCCATGGCTACCTGCTCGCGAGCTTCATTTCTCCGCTCACCAATCGCCGCGCCGACGAGTATGGGGGCCGGATCGAGCGGCGTCTACGGTATCCGCTGGAAGTCTTCGGCGCGGTCCGGGCCGCGTGGCCGGCTGACCGACCGATGTCCGTCCGCGTCAGCGCCTGCGACTGGGCCGAGGGCGGCTTGCCGCTCGACGAGCTGCTGTCCGTGGCCCGCGCGCTGCAGTCCCGGGGCTGCGACGTGCTCGACGTTTCGACGGGGCAGACCTCACCCGAGTCCGCGCCGGTGTACGGTCGACTGTTTCAGACCCCGTTCGCGGAACTTGTTCGACTCGAAACGGGGATGCCAACGATGACCGTCGGCAACATTTCCTCGTTCACCGACGTCAACAGCATCCTCGCCGCCGGGCGCGCCGACTTGTGCTTGCTCGCCCGGGCCCATCTGTACGACCCGTACTGGACGCGTCACGCGGCGGCCGAGCAAGACGTCGAGCTGCCGTGGCCCGATCAATACTCGCCGATGCGGCGCTACAACTTTCGGTTCAAGTGATCATGAAAACCATCTTCTTTGTCCTCGCCTCTATCGTCGCCTTCGGGTGCGCGACCCCACCATCGTCCCCTGGCCGCTCGTCCCCCCCATCGAGTCGACCCGCGCTGTCCGCCGGCGATTCGACAGCCGAGCAGCTCGCGGCTCGCATCGTCAAGAACGCGGGCTACGACGACCTGCACGAGGTCGCCCAGCTCGACTTCGCGTTCGTGGTGAAAGACGACGGCAAGACGGTGTTCGAGGCCAAGCATCGATGGGATCTCCGCAACGCCCGATCGCGGATCGCCTGGACCGACAAAGCCGGGGATCGCCACGAAGCGTGGCTGGACGTCGACGCCAAGACCGCCGTGGGCACCAAGAACGGGCAGCTGGTCGCCGGCTTGGAGGCCGAGACCCTGACCGAAGCCGCATACCGACGCTATATCAACGACACGTACTGGTTGCTCATGCCGCTGAAGCTGTTCGACCCCGGCACCTCCGTGGAGTTCGAAGACAAGGTGACCATCGGCGGCACCACCTACCAGATCCTTCGCCTCAGCTTCGATGATGTGGGGCTGACCCCCGGCGACGTGTACCGGCTGTACATCGACGACGGCGGATTTCGTATCCACGGCTGGCAGATGCTTCTTCAGGGCCGTAAAGACCGCCCGAGCTACGTGACGTGGGA
The DNA here is from genome assembly GCA_028289325.1 of Myxococcota bacterium. GTDB lineage: Bacteria > Myxococcota > Kuafuiibacteriia > Kuafuiibacteriales > Kuafuiibacteriaceae > JANQQN01. The sequence continues at coordinate 7,340 of JANQQN010000245.1, forward strand.
AGACTACAAGCCGGTCGGCCCTCTGCTCATCTCCCACCGGCATCGGGTCGAGAACACGAAGCGAGAGATCGTCATCGAGGGTGCGCTCGCCCACCGAGTGGTTCGGTCGAACGTCTTCGTGCCCCCGAGCGCCCCCTGACCGCTTGACACCCCTTCCGCGCCCACGTTTCGAATGGGCCAATGCTGTCCATTGAAGAGGCGCTCGACGTCGTCGTAGAGCACGCCGGCCGCCAGACGCCGTCCCCGGTCGAGCACACCGACGCGGTCGGGCGGGTGCTCGCGAAGCCGGTCGTCAGCGACATCGACTCCCCGCCGTTTACGAAAGCCTTGATGGACGGGTTCGCCGTCCGGGCCGCGGATCTGCCGGGCGGTGAAGGCACCCTTCGTCGCGTGGGCCAGGTCGCCGCCGGGGCGACGCCCGACCGCCCCGTCGGCGAAGGCGAGTGCATGCAAATCATGACTGGCGCGCCGATGCCCGAAGGCGCGAACGCGGTAGTGATGATCGAACAGACCGAGGCCCAAGAGGACCAAATTCGTTTCTCGGCCCCCGGCCTGAAGCCGGGAACGGCGGTGATGCCTCGCGGCCGCGAGCTCGAAAAAGGCGCGGTCGTCCTCGAGCCGGGACACCGACTAGGTCCGGCCGAAGTCGGGCTTCTGGCCACGGTGGGTCATACGTTGCCGTCGGTGTATCCGAGGCCTCGCCTGGCGGTGTTGGCGACCGGGGACGAGATCGTCCCTCCTCGCACCCTGCCGGGCCCGGGTCAGATCCGGAACTCCAACGCGTCCACCGTCGTCGCGCTGGCCCGCGAAGCGGGCTACGACATCGTGGAGTTGGGCATCGCCCGGGATGAAGAAGCGGACATCACCACCAAGATCCGACAAGGGCTGGCCGCTGACGTCCTCATCCTCAGCGGCGGCGTGTCGGCCGGCAAGCGGGACTTGGTGCCCCGGGCATTGACGTCCACCGGCGTGCAAGAGGTCTTCCACAAGGTCCGTTTTAAGCCCGGCAAGCCGCTATGGTTCGGCAAACACGACCGCGGTCTGGTGTTCGGGCTCCCCGGCAACCCCGTCAGCGTGCTGGTCTGCTTCGAGGTGTTCGTCAAGACCGCTCTTCGCGCGCGCGGTGGCCATCGGTCGCCCCGGCCCGCGCTGATCCCGGCTCGCCTCACGGCGCCGGTTCCCGGGGCCAAGGACCGCGTCGTTTACCACCCCGCGAAGCTCGAATGGTCGGCCGCCGGGCCAACCGTGCAGCGGGTCGACTGGTTCGGCTCCGCTGACCTGCGGGCGATGTCCGCGGCCAACGCCCTGCTCGAAATCCCCATTGGGCCTCCCGAGCATCCGGCGGGCGCCACGATGAAGGTGCTGCCTCTCACATAGCGAGACATCAGGTGGAATTGACCGGACACGGTGTCGATTCGACCTTAGACACAACAGCAAAGGCTACTACGCATCGACCCCGATGCTGGTCCAGGCCTCGAAGAACGGCGGCGCTCAATGGCGTACGCTGCACAGCATCGACGACGGCACGGACTCCGAGATGCGGTCGGCGAGCTTCGACATCAGTGAGTACGCGGGGCCGAACACCCAGATCCGCATCACCACCGACGACGCGAGCAGCTTCGACGGCTACGTCTACTTCGATACCCTGGAGATCAGCTACGACCAGTAGCTGGTCGTTGCCCTTCACCAGGCGACTGGGCCAGCGGCCGGGCCTCCCCGGCGGGCAGGCCGGTCCAGTCGCTGCCGTCGACAGGACCGCTCGCGGGCCGAACATCGACCAGGATACCCGTCAGCTGGGCCATGCCGGAGACGGGATCCAGGTTCTCCGGACCGTCCGCGGCGAGCACGTTCGCGTTGACGCCGGTTGTCCGGCTGGCGACCGAAAGCCCCTTCGCGCGCTGGTGCCCCCATCCGTGGGGCAGCGCGACCGTCCCCTCCGTCAGGTCTTTGGTGGTCGACAGGGGAACACGCACCGTACCCGACCGCGATGACACATCGACGAGGTCGCCCTCCGCGAGGCCTCGTGCGGCGGCGTCCACCGGATGCATGTACAAGCGATTCGTCCGCCCGAACCCGTGAACGAAGTCCGGCAGGTTGTGGGTCCACGAGTTGTGGGTCTTCACCTGACGCTTGGTGATCAGTTTGAGCGCGTCGGCGTTGGCCTGCTCGGTCTCGAAGACCGCGTCGAGAGCGCGGGCGCGGGCGAGCAGCGCCGCCGGCGCCAGGTCGACCCGCCCGTCGTCGGTGACCACTCGCCGGCCTAGGAAATCACCCGGCGCATGGCCCGGGCGAGCTCGGCCGTGCGGAGAACGAAGCAGGTTGTAGAACCCGCTCTGACCGCACAATCTCAGCAATACGTCGAGCAAGCGTTCTTGCGGCAACCCGCTCGGCGCGTCGGGATACCGGCAACCGTGCAGATCGCGCGCCATCTCGAGGACGGTCTGCGCGGCCGGGGACCCGAACAGCCCCACCCCGGCCGCTCGGCAGAGATCGAGGTAGATCGACGCCTCGTCGCGCTGGTCGCCCTCGGGGGGCACCACCGCCGCCGTGGCCTGCAGATAAGGCTCCGTCTGCAGGCCGAGCATGAGCGGAAAAATGAACGGGAGATCGGGGCGCTGAAGCGGCGACGTACAGGGCAGAACGTAGTGCGCGAGGGCTGCGGTCTCCGTGGGCTGGATATCGAGGACCACCAACAGGTCGAGCTTCGACAAGGCCTCGCGCAGCCGATTGCTGTTCGGCATGGTCAGCAGCGGATTGCCGCCGGTCACGAATAGCGCCCGGATCTGGCCCGGCCCATCGGTGAGGATCTCGTCGGCGAGGGTTCCGCCCGGAAACGCGTCGTTGACGGACGGGAAGTCACCGATCCTCGAGCGATCGGCGCGGGCGAGCAGGCCATTCTTCTTCCCGAACTTGGCGAAATCGATCACCCCTTGCCCCACGAGCGTTCCCCCCTGGCGGTCGAGGTTGCCGGTGATCGCGTTGACCGCTTCCTGCAGCCAGAACGACACCGCACCGTGGCCGCCCATGTTGACGCCGGTCGAACTGTACAGCGCCGCCCCCCGGGCCCCGAGATAGTCATCGACCAGGCGCCGCAGCGTCGACGCGGAGATCCGGGTCACCGGCGCCGTCCGCTCGGCTGGCCACGGCTCGGCCACCCGAGACAACGCTTCGAAGCCGCCCATGAATCGGTCGACGTGAACCCGATCGAAGGCACCTCGATCCAGAACCTCGCGCAGAAACGACAGGTAGAAGAACACGTCGGTGCCCGGCCGAATGGCAATGTGGCTTCCCGCTACCTTCGCCGACTCCGTCCGGCGGGGGTCGATGAAGTACAGCTTGCCGCCCCGAGCCACCAGCGCCTTGAGGCGGGCGGCGGGGTTCGGCACCTGACCGAAGCTCCACTTCGAAATCGCGGGGTTCGCTCCCACCACGATCAAGCACTCGGTGTGGTCGAGATCCGGAAACGGCTGCGTGAAGGCGAACCCGTACATGTGTTGGGCTACCGCGAACTTGTTGGAGCAGTCCTGCGACGCCGACGCGTACATCGAACGAGAGCCGATCGCGTCCATGAACCCCTGCGCGAACACCGGATGCAGGACCCCGAACCCCGCCGCGGTGCCTACGTACATGGCCACGGTGTTTCGTCCGTAGCTCGCCTGCAGGCGCTGAATCTTCGCCCCGATGTCCGCGAGCGCCTCGGACCACGACGTCGGCGTTTGCCCGTCCGCGGTCCGCTTGAGGACGTATTTCAGACGGTCGGGCGAATCGTAGATCCGGTGCTGATTGAGGCCCTTGACGCAAGCATACCCCGCCGTCGCTACGTGCGAACGGTCGGGCCGGATGGCGACCACCCGCTGGTCCTCGACGTCGACCTCGAGGCCGCACAACGCCTCGCAAATCCGGCAGAACGTGTGGTGGGTTTGGGCCATGGCCAAGAAGATCCCGGTGAACCGCCCGTCTGACAAGCGGGGTGATCGCTTCCTCGCCGGCGCTCGACTCGATCCCGCGCCCGGTCGCCCAGGGCCACGAATCAACGAGCCCCAGAGTGCTCGTTATTCGTACTAAGCGACGTACCGGTAGTACTCGATTCCGACGTCTTGGAACGACGGCTCGGTTCGATCTCCTATCCGCTCGACGACGAACTCGCCTTGCGGCTCGATATCGGGCACCCCCCCGCCGTCGTGCGCGGCCTCGTAGGCCGACTGGTCGAGGTCCACGGCGCCGGCCAGCGCCTCTTCGAACTTGAGCTTCGCTGCCGCCTCCCGCCAGTTCTTGACCACCCGCAGGGGCCACGCTTCGGCGGCATCGCCAGACCCGTATCCGATCGCCAGCAACTGTCGCTCCGCCAGCCGAACCTGGCGGACGTTGGCTTCCTCCAGCGCCGCCCCCAGCCACGCTGGGAGCGCCGCTGCGTAAAGGTTGCCGAGGTGTCGCATGAGCCCGCTGCCGAGGAACATCTTATCTTCGACGAGCTTCTTGAAGCCGGGGCTATTGCGGAACTGCCGGAGGACCTTCGACGTCTCGGGGTGAGGGTCGGCGTCGATCCCGTCCTTCCGGACGAGCTCAAACAGGTCGGGGGGGTCGGTCATCTCGGCCATGACCTTGTCGAGGTCCGCGGCCACGGGATGCGCGAGATCCCTCAACCGCTGAGGGCCGCCTTCCGTCCGCAGCACCCGACGAAGCGCGATCATCGAGAGCGCCTGGACGGGCATGTACTCGTACGGGCGATGCATCAGAATCGCGGCGACGTCCTCCAGGTAGCTGTCTGCTGACTCGCCTCGCCTCGCGGCCATCGCGTCGAACGCGTCGCTCACCGTGCGCATGTAGCAGTTGGTCGAGTAGCGACCGTTGAACACCGGGAAGTCGTGCCAACCGTTGTCGATCCCGTGCACGGTGGCGTCCATGATGTGGCGAGCGACCGGCTTTCTGAAGTCGATGGCCCGATATGTCGCCGCGCTCCCGGTTTGGCGAAGATCGACCTCGAGGAGCTGGGGGTTGGTCTCGACGAGCATGGCGACCGCGCCCGCACCTTGCGTTTGCTCGCCGCTGCTGCCTCGCTCGTACTCGGCGATGTCCGCCGCGACGACGATCGCCACGCGCTCGGGCCCTTCCGCATCAACGAAGCGCAAGGCGCTCTTGAGGGCGTACATCCCTCCCAAGCAGGCATGCTTGAACTCCGGGACTTCGCACTCGGTGGCCAGCGCGGGCCGGCCCATCCGTTCGAGGGCTTCGTCGACCATGCCCTTGACGATGACCGCGCCCGCCGAATTGTCGGTCGAAGACTCGGTGCCGAGCGCGACGCACCCGACGCTCTGGGGATTGATCTGGTAACGCTCGATCAGGCGCAGGACGGCGTTGGCGGCCATCGTATACACTGACTCGTACGCCGCGCGCACTCGAAACGAATCGCCAACGACCTTCTCGACCTTGGGCCACGGCTGCCCTGTCCACTGGCACCAATCCTTAAGCCGCACCCGAGGGCGCGGAACATAAAGCGCCATCCCGCTCAATCCTGACATCCCGCGAATGCTGGACGCTTGATTGGTGCGGGGCAATAGCCAGTTTTGCGGCGGTGACGATAGGCGTCGGGGACTGTCCCAATGCCGGCGGCGCAGGCCCTGAAAACGGACTGCGTCCATCATAGGCTGGACAGATCCAGTATCCCCGAATACCCCCGATGAGTCCCATGAAGCGCGCAGCGCCCGCAGCCCACCGAAACGAGCGGTTCATCGTCGAAACGTTCGGCCCTCGGCTGCCCGATTCCGGTTGCATTTTGGAGATCGCGTCAGGATCCGGGCATCACGCCGCCGCGTTCGCCCGGGCCTTCCCTCATCTCGACTGGCAGCCATCCGACCCCGACCCCGCGGCCAGGGCATCGATCGAGGCCTACCGGGACGAGCTCGAAAGCACGAACCTGCGGCCGGCGCTCGACCTCGACGTCACCGAGCCGTGGCCGGTCGGCCAGGTCGACGCGATCATCAACGTCAATATGATCCACATTTCTCCGTGGATCACGACCACGGCGCTGTTCGAAGGGGCGTCCGACCGTCTGCCCAGTCGCGGCCCGCTGATGCTCTATGGACCCTTCATGATTGACGGCCAGCACACCGCCCCCAGCAACGCCGAGTTCGACGCGCGGCTGAAGGCCAAGAGCCCGGCCTACGGGGTTCGCGACCTGACGACGGTGACCAACGTCGCGCGGTCGAACGGCTTCGATGACCCCGAGGTCATCTCGATGCCGGCCAACAACTTCAGCCTCATCTTTCGACGCCGTTGAGGAAATCGCGAACCGCGTCGGTGTGAAGATCGAACGCGAGTGAGGCCGGCGCCCGCAACACGACCCGCTCCTCGACCTCCGCCGTAGGCGTGAACGGCGGCAGGTCGGCCTCCTGAACCGCCGGCGCGATGCCAAAGATGATGAGCGTGCCGTCGGTGGCGCTACGAACCCGGTACTCTCGGACCACCGACGACTTGAGCCGCACTCGGGTCTCTTCCCTCAGCTCCCGAACCGCGGCCTCTTGCCACGACTCCCCCACTTCGATGAACCCTCCGGGCAAGGCGAGCTGGCCCTTCTTCGGCCGCTCGCCGCGACGAATCACCAGCACCCCATCGTCGTCGACCGGCAACAGGAGGACGACGACAGGCAGAGGGTTGCGATAAGAAACCGCCCCACAGCGGTCGCAGACCCGAGGCCAGGGCTGTCGAACACCGAACGGGTGTCCGCAAAACGAGCAGTGGCTGTTCTTCTTCCTTGGGGGCGGGGTCATACGCCAGAAGCAGTTATACCAGACTCCGCGGGTCGATGGGGATCGTCGGGCCAGTCGGGGTCGATTCCTTCGAAGTACGCCCCCGCGTAGCGATGGCAATTCAACTTGCCGCCGATCTTGGCCAGCAAGGATACCAGCCCGAACTCGATCCGGTTCAAGAACACCGCATCCGCCGGCATGTTGAGTTTAAAGAGGTTGGGGTTGTCGGAGAACATTCGACGGAACGTGGTGTGCGGTCGATTCTCCTGGGAGAAGTCGAAGGGCTCATCCTTCAGGTAGGGCTGGTACAGGTAGCGCATTAACTGGCGGAACGCTTCGCGGTCGTAGTCGACGTTGGACTTGAAGAACCCCAGGTCCAGGGCGAGGCGATGAAGCTCAGTCGGGTCGTCGGCATAGACGGCCCGGTTCATGGCCACCCACTGGTTCAACCGCTCCCTCGAGAATCTCCGACAGCAGCCATAGTCCAAGAACACCACCCGTCCGTTGTCGAGGAACAGATAGTTGCCGGGATGAGGGTCGCAGTTGAATAGGCCATCCATGTACAGCGAGCCGAGGTAGAACCGGTAGAACAGCTGCGTGACCCGCTGTCGCGCCTCTTGGTCGGGGTCGTCAGCGAGCCACTCATGAAAGCTGCGGCCCTCGTAGAACGTGGTCGTCAAGACCCGACGGGTCGACCACTCCGCATGAACCTCGGGCACGACAATGTAGGGATGGCCTTCGAAACGACCGCGATACGCCGCCTGGTACTCCGCTTCTTTGCCGTAGTCACACTCGTCGAGAAAACGCGCTTCGAGCTCCCCCATCAGCTCGGTCATCTCGACGTTCATGAACATCAAGCGCTTCATCAGCGACACGACCCGCGCGTTCTTCAGGTCGCTCTGCATGGCGACGTCGATGCCCGGGTACTGCACCTTGACCGCGACATCGGTCCCGTTGGGCAGTTTCGCACGGTGAACCTGACCGATGCTGGCGGCGGCGATGGGCTGGGGATCGAACTGGTCGAACAGCACCTCCGGCGGACGACCGAACTCCCGGGTCAGGTGGGGCCGAATGGTTTCCCATGGCATCGGCGACGCGTCGCGTTGCAGGAGCGCCAACACCCGCTGGGCGTCGGGGGGCAACACGTCCTCCAAATAGGACAACATTTGCCCCACTTTGAGGGCCAACCCTCGCATCCGCCCGAAAGTGGTGAGCAATTCGGTCGCTAAGGCCACGCCATCGCCGCCATCGGCGCCAGCGCCGACTTTGGCGCGAACCATTCGCCCCCCCGTCCGAAGCGCCAGCTTGGACAGCTCGAAGGCCCGGCCCATGCGGCCCGTGCGTAATTTGTCGGACCCATCGCGGAGCTCGGCGAGAGCATCGTTGAGCCGGTCGGGCGCGTTCGTGAACAGGGCACGTAGATGAGCCGGAAGTCGATCTTCGTCGCCCATGAGCTCCATTAATCAGCGCCGCGTGAGCCCTGACCGTCAAGTCCCCGACAGTGGTCGGAAGGACGCCCTGGCGGAAGAGAAAGTTGACCGCGCGCCGGCCCAGGGTCTTCCCCAGACCGCGCGCGGGTGAGACTCAGTCGTTGAAGTCGGTGCCGTTCACATGCTCTGGCAGGACCGGGTCTTCGACCAGCAGCGCCATCAGCTCACCGCGATTGTTCACGTGTAGCTTCTTGTTGATGTTGCTGATGTGGAACTTGACCGTCCGTTCGGCGATGCCCAGGCGACCAGCGATGACCGCGTTCTTCAGACCACGAAAGACTTGAACGAGAACCTCGGTTTCGCGAGTCGACAGGGCCCCCCGGTCCGCCAGCTCGTGCGCGCGATCCACGCGCGTCGAAGTTCGCTTCGTCTTACCCGAGTCGATGACCGCGACGTCGATCGGCGCGTCGGCCTGGTCCGCCGACGCGTCGCGAAACAGGTCGCGAACAGTATTCGTCTTGTCTACGGCCGACTCCAACATCTTGACCAGTTCGTTCAGTAGAATCGGCTTTCTCGCCAGGTAATGTGCACCTGAACGAAAGACATCCGACACCGTCTCGCGGCTCGCCGCCCCGGTCAGCATGATGCTGGCTGTGTACCGATCGCCGTCGCACAGCGCTTGCACAACCTCCGAACCCCGCCGATCGAACAGTTTGTAGTCAACGACCGCGGCATGAAACCCAGCTTTTTCCTCGGCGATCTTGTCGAGCGCCTCGGGCACGTTCATGGCCGGCGTCACTTTGCATCCTTTTGTCTGCAATGCTCGGTCCAGCGATTGGAGATGGAGGACTTCGTCCTCCACCACTAGAATTCTTGCTCCATCTAACACGTTTGATTTACCCCCCACGGAAGGTGCCATGCTAGGTCACCCGGACTCCGCCTGTGACCTGACCAAGCATCCAGGGCGCGGAGAGAACCGCGGACCCTAAGGCTCGTACCGATATCCAGCTCCGTGGACGGTCCGGATCAGCGTAGGCTGCTTGGGGTCGGTCTCCACTTTTTTGCGAAGCTTGGAAATGTGCTGGTCGAGGGTCCGGCTATTTGGGTACGGCTGCCCGGCCCAACCCGCCCTAAACAGGGTGTCCCGGTCGAGCACTTGACCCGGATGCGCGTGAAAGGTCCTCAGCAGCTGCACTTCGCGCAGGCTCAGCTCCACGACCGCATCCCCCATTCGGGCCCGTAGGGATTTAGGCGACACCTCGAGGTCGCCCATCACGAACGGCGCATCCATGGGGTCGTCCCTCGCCTCGAAGCACCGCCGACTGACGGCTCGCACCCGGGCGATAAGCTCCCGGACCCCGAATGGCTTCATGATGAAGTCGTCGGCGCCGAGCTCCAGCCCTAATACTCGGTCCACTTCCTCCGATTTTGCGCTCAAAAAAATAATCGGAACTCGGCTATCTCGCTGTCGCAGCTGGCGACACACGTCATAGCCGTTCAGGCGAGGCATCATGATGTCGAGGCACACGAAGTCCGGGCGCTCCTGCTCGAAGCGCTCGAGCGCCTCTTGCCCGTCGGCGACGGCCACGACGGTGTAGCCCTCTCCCGCCAGCGCGTCCTCGATGCCCTCCCGCATCGCCCGGTCATCTTCCGCCACCAACACCTTCATCATCGTCGACGGCCAATGCTCGGCGCAGCGACAGTTCGAAGCAAGCCCCGGCGGCATCGGCCACGAGCCGCAGTCGACCCCCGTTCTTTTGCGCGAGATCCGCGCTCAGCGCGAGACCGATACCCGTCCCCGTAACCCCGTCCGACAGCCGATCGCTGACCCGATAGAACGGTTGAAAGATCCGGTCGCGATGTTCGACGGATATGCCCGGGCCTCGATCTCGAACCACGACGTAGCTGTGGGATTGATCCTGTCGCGTCGATACCTCCACCCACTCTCCGCTCGCCGCATACTTCTCGACGTTCGATAAGAGGTTGGCGACGATCTGGTCGATCGTGTCGGGATTGGCCAAGGTCGGCTCGGGGGCGTCGAGTCGGAGCTCGACCTGCATCCCGCCCGCGGTGAGGGCCGGCTGGAACTGCTCGACCATTCCCCCCACCAGGCCATCGAGCGCCACCGGGCGTGGGGTCACCGTCAGTTTGCCTCTTCTTTGACGAGAGAAGGTGAGGATGTTGCTGATCAGCCGACTGAGGCGCTGGGCCTCGGAGACGATCGTCGCCACCCGCTGCCGCGGGCGCTCGGACTCCTCGTCGAGATCCCGCTCCAGCAGCTCCGCGTACAGGCGAATGTTGGTGAGGGGGGTCTTCAGCTCGTGGGAGACCTGGGTCACGAAAGTGACCCGCTGCGCGGCGTCTCTCATCTCCCGGTCCGATTCGCGGTACAGATACACCGCGATCCCCAACAGACCGATGGTGAGCGCGCCCAGGCCCAAGCCCAGGGTCCAGCGCACGGAGCCGGCGAGGAAGCCGGCCTTGCCGGCCGGCGACGGATGATACTCCAGGCGCCATCCGTCCCACGGCGGCGCCAGCGGAACCCTCGCCGCGGCGACCGCGTCGGTCAGAGGCTCGAACGTTCCCCATTGCGCGACCGCATCACCACGGCCATTGCGCAAGATGACCCGCCCTTCGAGGTTCGATGGATCCGGCAACCGTCCGATGATCTGCCCGAGGGCGGCGATCCGATCGACCTCGACCCCGATGACGCCGCCCGACAGCCCGGCCGTGGCCCTCGCCCGGCGCCACAACAACAGATGCAGGCCCTCCTGCCAGTACCAGCTGATCCAGCCCGAATCTCGGCTCTGAGCCACATCGAGCAAGTCGTCACCGGGCTGGGCTCGGCGAGGGCGGCTGGGCGACGGCGACACCCGCTGCTGGATGCTGGAGATCTGCCGCGTCGGGCTCTTCTTGCCCGGCGTCCGGGGCATTTCGGCCTTGGGGGTGGCGTAGAGAATGGCCTCCCCATCCCAGATCGAACGCGTGCGGGCGAGGAATTCGCGTTCGTCTTGGCTGGTCGTCGAGTCGTCGGGCGGGAAACGGAGCGCGCCATCGGCGGAGAGCAAGAAGGCCTGCGCCGCCAGCGGCTCCGACCGAACGAACGCGCGAAGACCGCCGGTGGTGGGCGTTGCAGCCTTCAGCGCTCTCAGCGCATCTCGTTCGAGCACTTCGGTTTGGGCCGCGATGCCGTTGGCGAGATCCTGAAGCCGCCCTTCGAGCAGATCGCGCCACTGCATCGCCGCCATATCTCGCTCGTCTTTGGCAACCTTGTACGCGAGGCCCGATAGGCCCGCGATGGGCAAGCCCACCAATAGGACGAGGGCGATGATCAGCCGGCGACGCAATGACACTCTCGCTCCCGCTCAGTACGACTGCTGTCGCTTGAGCTCGTGCTGCTTCTTGCGCATCGACTTTCGTCGCTTGTTCCAGTTGCGCTTGTCGAGGTTCTTGGCGTCGACCTCGTTCTTCTTGCCGTAATCGTCGAGACGGGTCGACGAGTACTTCTGGGCGTTCGAGCGCAGAAAAGCCGCGTTGTCGAGGAGGCTCCGCTCGGCCTCTTTCACCTTCCCTTGATCCCGCAGCGCGACCGCCTCGGCGTTGGTAGCCACCGCGATCGCTTCCACCACTTCGACCATCACCGATCGATTCTCGGCCTTGGCGACCAAGGTCGCGTCTTTGGAGAACGCGACGTTCGCTCGCCGGCGCAACCGATCCGTTCGACCCGATACGATATTGCTGTAGCTGACGTCGACGTCGGCGAGGACCATCGACGTCCCGTTGGCGCCGACCGGGAGCGCGAGTTCGACGAGGAAGTATTTCTGTTGCTTCGCGTAGATCTGATTGAGGCTCAAGAACACTTCCCGGCCGTGGATCTGTCCGCTCCGATTGAGAATCCGGAGGGCCTGCACCCCCTCGGGGAGCTTTAGCTTGATCGAGACCTCCTGGGCCACCACCGACAGCACGTCGCCGAGCTCCGCGTTGAACAGGGTCGCCAGATCGTCGGCCGACTCCGCAAAGCCGTGATTGCCGTCGCTGCGTTCAGCCAGGCGAGCCATCAGATCTTCGTTGTAGCCGAGGCCGAGGCCGATAGTGCTCACGGCGATGCCCTGCTTGCCCGCGGCAGCGCCGAGCCGACCGAGTTCGTTCGGGGAGCTGGGTCCGATGTTGGCCTGGCCGTCGGACAAGAGGATCACGCGATTGACCCGGCGGTCGTCGAGGAACTTTCGGACTTCCTCGAGCCCTCGACTCACCCCCGCGAACAGCGCGGTCGAGCCTCGGGGATGAAGCCGGCGAATCTTGGCCGCGATCACTTCGCGATTGCGCACCTTCGTCGCCGGAATCAGCACCTCGACCGTGCTGTCGTAGGTGACGATGGACAGGATGTCGTCTTCGGTCAGCCGATCGACGACCATCAGGGCCGCTTCTTTCGCGCGCTCGAACTTGGTCCCCGACATCGAGCTCGACCGGTCGAGCACGATGGCCAGATTCACTGGGCTACGGTGGGCCTGGCCCTCGGGTTCGAACCCGGTCAGACCGATCTTCAGGTAGTTCTTCTGGGCGGCGAACGCCGCCACGACCGGTTGGGCAACGGCCACGTCGAGAGCGACCTGCTGGGCCGAGCCTCGACTCGGCTTCATGGCGTCGGCGCTGACCGCAGGGACGGCAACGAGGGTCAAGGCGAGAGCAGAGAGTAACGGTTTCATCGGACCTCCTTCGCTCATCAACCTACGCACCGCGGCTCGGGCGGTGGTCTCTGGTCGGTCAAACGGTTGTAAAAGAATTGTATGCTCAGGTCTTGAGCGCCTGCTCGACGTGGGCCAAGCGGTCGTTGCCCCAGTAAAGCTGGCCGTCGACGAACATCGACGGCGCCCCGAAGGCCCCACGGTTGACCGCCTCTTCGGTGGTCGAACGCAACTCATCCTTCACCGACGGATCCTGAATTTCGGTCGCGATCTCCGCCGGGTCGAACCCCAGCGACGACGCCACCGCCGCCAGCGCCTCCGGTTGAGAGACGTCATGGCCCTGCGCCCAGTACGCTCTGGTGAGCTCGGACGCGATCTGTGCGCTTCGGCCCTTGCGCCCGACCGCGACCGCCATCCGCATGGCGGCCACGGTGTTGATCGGAAACGGAACCTCGCCCGGCATCTTCATCGAAACGCCGTACTGCGTCGCCCACCGCCGAAGGTCGGCGTTCATGAACGCGGCTTTTTGGGGCACGACGCCAGGCATCGAGTTGCCGGTCGCCTTGAACACCCCTCCGAGCAGGAACGGCCGGTACACGACCTCGGCCCCGGTTCGCTCGGCGACGGCGGGAAGCTGCGTGAGGGCGAGATAGGAGTAGGGGCTGGCGACGTCCCAAAAGACTTCGACGGTCCGCATCGAAGACCAGCGTACGCCGACTTGACGCCCCTCGACAAAGGGTCGCTTGACTTGCCTCGCCAAAACCGGAACCAGCGGCGAATGGGCATGCTCGACGCCATTCGACGGGCCCGGGGGCGCCATCGATTCGATCCCGATGGCGACCCTGGCCCCCCTGTCGATCTCGACGGCCAACGGGTGTTGCTGGTGTATCTTTTCCCGAACCTCGGCGATGTCCTGCTGCTGGCCCCGGTCATCAACGCCCTCCTCGCCGGGGGCGCGAAGCGGGTGGGGGTGGTGGTTCTGAAGAACCCGGCTCGGGTCCTCAAGCTCGTGGACCTCCCGATCAAGACCCACGTCCTTCCCGACGCGCTGCGGCGGCCGGCGGAAGCCGCCGGCCACACCGCGACCTGGGCCCAGCCGGAGATCGGCGAGGCCGCCGAGGCGTTCGCGGCCGGGCTCGCCGGCAAGTACGACGTCGCCGTCGATCTCACCGCCCGCGCGGATATCGAGAGCCGCCGGTGGGTGGCCGCCGCCGAAGCCCAACATCGTTTCGGATGGATGATGGATGGAGAGCGCGCCGAAGACGCGGGCTTCACGTTCGGCACTCGCGACGTGCGGCATCAGACCGACCGTCACTGGTCCCGGTACCAGATGCTGCCCCTTCGGTGTCTGGGTCGGTCCGAACCCGACTTCGATCTGGCGTGGGTGAGGAAGCCGAACGCCGATGACAAGGCCCGGCAGCTGTACGGGGACGGCGATGGGCCGCGTCTGTTGATCGTGCCTGGCGCCAACGCGATCGAAAAACGCTGGTCTCGCTTCGACGCCGTCGGTCAGCGTCTGAGCACCGAGCTCCGGGCGCGAACGGTGGTCACCGGCGCGCCCGACGAAGGCCCGCTGGTCCGGGACCTCGTGATGTCCATCGGAGGCCAGACGAACGCGTTCACTGGCCGGGATTTGGCCACCCTCCACGCCCTCGTGCGCGCGGCCGACGTCGTCATCACCAATGATACGGCGCCCATGCACCTCGCGTTCCTCGCCAAACGGCCGGCCGTCGCGATCTTCACCTGGATGTCTGCCGTCTGTTGGGGTCCCCCCGCCAACGACCCTCGGTTCGTTGTCGTCAATGCGCCCTCGAAGGCCTCCCCCGACGCCCAGACCACCCTCTCCCGGTGGATCCATCAGCAGGTCCTGCGGCTTTTGTCGGAGAACTGACCCAACAGCGGCTACAGTACGCCGCGATGTGCACGCTCATCGTCGCGTCTGGGCTCTGGCCGAACTGGCCCCTCATCGTGGCCGCCAACCGCGATGAAGACCTCGACCGCCCGGCCGAGCCCCCGGGGCTCAGGACCCATGACGGGGTGCAGATGTTGGCCCCTCGCGACGTGAAGGCCGGCGGAACGTGGATCGGTCTCAACGAATACGGCCTGTTCGTCGGTATCACCAACCGATTCGGGCCCCGACCTGACCCGACCCTGAGGTCCAGGGGGCAGCTGGTGCTGTCGACCCTGACCGCGCCTTCGGCCGGAGAGGCCTTTGAACGGGCCCAGACCTTGGATCCTCGCCAAGTGAACGGATTCCACCTCGTCATGGCCGACATTCGCGGTGCGTACGTGGTGTACAACGACACCGCCACCCTCACCGCCCGCGCCCTGGAGCCCGGCTGGCACATCGTCACCGAACGGAGCTTCGATGCCGCCGAGACGGCCCGGGAGCCCCTGATTCGGAGGACCATTGAAGGGTGGTCAAAACGCCCTCCGGCGGATTCGGATCTGCAGGCTCTGTTGTCAATCCAGCAGTCCAACGGATTCGACGGCGTCTTGGTCGACGTCCCTGCCCACAACTACGGAACTCGGTCCTCGACCATCGTCCGCCTCGACGAGGGCGGACGGCCGACCTTTCTGCACGCGGACGGCCGACCCGACCGGAGCCCGTTTCAGGACTACTCCCGGCAAGCTCAATTTGAGACCGAAGGGTCGGCTTGACGGCGCGGACCGATCGCCCCCACTGTACCGCGCAGCGCACGCGAACCACCCTGGGACGCCAAAAGTAGCGAGTGGCTCGAATGGCCCTCAAGGCCGACGATGAACCCGTCGATGGAGGCTTCCGAGGAACCGGTGAGCAACATGCAAGGTCCGATCGACTACGAGCGAATCGAAGACGCCACGGGCGGTGACCGGGAGTTCCTCGAGGAGCTCGTCGAGATCTTCCTGACCGACGCCAGTGAGCGGGTCGAGGAGCTGAAGGACGCCCTATCCAGAGGTGAAGCCGAGACGTTCAGCCGAACGGCCCATAAGCTCAAGGGCTCGAGCGCCAACATGGGCGCCGTCCGGCTGACCGACATCGCCCGCGATATGGAAAACCTAGGTAAGACGTCGTCGCTCAACGGGGCGGAGGCGCTCATGGAACCCCTGCAGGAAGAGCTGGTCCGCGTTCGCGAGACGCTGCAGCAGATGCTGAACTAGAGGCCCGGCGTCTTGGCCCCGCCCTGGACGCTCAGCGCTTCGATTCGTTGACCAGACTGACCACGGCGTCCGCCCACACCGGCTCGGAGTTCAGCGACGGCACCAACAACAGGTCTTCACCACCGGCCTCGATCCAGTCTTCCTTGAGGCGGATGCCGATCTCCTCGATCGTCTCCAAGCAGTCCGCAACGAAGGCCGGGCACATCACCGCCAACCGGCGGAAGCCTTTTTCGACCAGACCCTCGAGCATCTCGTCGGTGTAGGGCTGAATCCAGGGCGTCTTGCCCAAACGAGACTGGAAGCTGGTGTCGTAACCGCCCTCTTCAAGTCCCAGCTTCCCCACCATCGCCCGGGTCGTCGCGAAGCACTGGGCTCGGTAACAGTACCGATTCACGGGCCCGATCGTGGCGCAGCAGTCATCTTTGCGAAGGCAGTGCTGGCCGGTGCGGTCGCCCTTTTGCACGTGGCGCTCCGGAACCCCGTGGTAGCTGAACAGCACGAAGTCCGGACGGAACCCTTCGAGGTGCGGGCGGGCCACCTCGGCAAAGGCATGAATGAACGCCTCGTGGTCGTAGAACGCCGGTACCGCGTCGATCGACGGGACGTTCCATGCCTCGCCGGCCACCTGATACACCCGGTCGAGCGCCGAACCGGTCGCCGCCGACGAGTATTGGGGAAAGAGCGGGAGCACCACGATGCGCTCGACCCCGTCGGCCAGCATCCCATCGATCACGTCGGGGATGGAGGGGCTACCGTACCGCATGGCCAACGCCACCTTGTGGCCGTCCCCCAGCCGCTCGGCGACCAGCTTGGTGAGGTCTTGGCCGTGGAACAGCAGCGGCGAACCGCGCTCCGTCCACACCGTTTGATAGGCCTCGGCCGACTGCTTCGGCCGAAACGGCAGAATGATCAGATTCAGCAGCAGCCAGCGGGCCAGAGGATTGATGTCGATGACCCGAGGGTCACTCAGAAACTCCCGCAGGTATCGTCGAACGTCGCCCGTCGACGGCGAGTCGGGGGTTCCTAGATTCACCAGCAACACGCCCAACGGCGGCGCGTCGGCCGGGCGCGGGTCTTTGTTGGAACCGGCGCCGGGCTGGACCATCGGAAGCACGACGGACTCGCGGACTGAGCTGGACATCGCTACCTTGTTAGTGCACCCCCTGAAGAAGTCCAAGGATTCGTGCGGCGGATCGACTATCGACCACAAGTTTGGCATCACCCTGACCACCGACCCGAGCCGGGATCGACCCGCAAGCGCCCTCGTGCCTCCCCGATGACCGCCCGACGGTCGATTTTGCCCGACGGAGCGAGACAAAAACGTTCGAACACCGCCCAGTACCGGGGGCGCTTCGGCCCGGCGAGCACCGTTCGCATCGCGAGGGACAGCGCCGGGAGGTCCAGCGGCCCTGCCGCCACCACCGCCGCCGCGACCGCTTGCCCCCATTCGGCATCGTCGACCCCGAACACCACCGCATCCTCGATGGCCGGCTGCGACATCAGGGCCGACTCGATCTCCTTCGGATACACGTTCTCTCCGCCCGACAGGATGAGATCCTGCCGTCGGGCGTGGACCATCAGGCGCCCGTCGGCGGTCATGTGCCCAAGATCACCCGTATCGAACCATCCCTCGCCGTCGAACGGAGGGGGCGCGGGAGGCCCGTCCGCCGACCGAAGATAGCCGGTGAGGAGGGTCGGTCCCCTTACGAAGATCCGACCGTCGCGGATCGCGACCTCGGTCCCCGCGAGCGGTCGTCCGCTGTCGCCATCGCCGGCGGCGCGATGCACCGCCGCGCCGAGATCCGAGGGCGGATATGGCTGCACGGTGACCTGGGAACACGCCTCGGTGAGGCCGTAGGTGGTCAAGATGGGCCACTTCGCCCCCACCGCCACGTCGCGAAGCCCGTCCGGCAGCGGCGCGCCGCCGATGAGCGCCGCGCGCAGGGTCGGCGGCGGCGGGCTCGGCAGCCAGCGCTTCAGCTGCGTCGGCACCAGCGAAACAAGGGTGACCGCGTGCTCGCGGGCCGCGCGATCCAGCGTCTCCTGGCGGTTCGGCCCTTCGAGCAACACGACGGCGCGACGAGCCAGCAGGCAGCGGGTCAGGATCGACAGCCCGCCGACGTGGGCCAGGGGGATCGACAACAGCCATCGGTCGTTCGGCGTCCACCCCAGATTGCGGGCACTCGCCGCCGCCGACGCCTCGAAAGCCCCCCGTGACAGCCGGACCGCCTTCGGCCGGCCCGTCGTCCCCGACGTGAAAAAGACCGCCAGATCACGGGACTCCGGTATCGATGGGGGCGGCGGGGGCCCGGTCTCGGCGGCGGTCGCCGGCGGAGGTCCGTCATCCAGTCGAACCGCGGGCGGATAGGCCCGGGCGAGGGCGTCGCGCTCGGCCGTCGTGCTTCGAGGGTGGACGAGCATGACCGGCACCCCGCGCTCGAACAGGGCGAGCAAGGCGACGACGGTGTCGACGGTACTCGGCGCGACCATCATCACTCGACCCGGGTCGGCGCTCGGGTCCCCCGCCGCCGCAAAGTCCACCCCCGCCGCGGCCAGGGCCCGGGCGGCGCCTCGGACCCGCGCCGCCAGAGCTCGATACGTCCAGGCCCCGCCGTCGGTGAGGAGGGCGACCTGCGCCGGCGACGTTCGGGCCGCCGCTTCGACCGACCACCCGTCGGTCATCGATCGACCCGCCAGCACCCGAGACCGGGGACTCCGGGGACCACCAAAGTATCTTCTTGGACGTGGGCGGCGACGACGTCGGGCCAGGCCGTGACCCCCGCGTGGGGACCGAGTCCCGCGATTACGCCGGGGGCTGTGGCCAGGGCGCCCGCCGCCGCCGCCGCGTGGGCCACCGGTCCCTCGAAAGCGTGGCTGACGACCGCTTTCGGCGCGACCGCCGCCCATCGGCGGACCGTGGCCATCCCTCCGAGCAAGGTCGGTTTCAGCACCGCCGCTGCCCCGTCGAAGGGCGCGACCTCCGGACGCCGGTCCCATAGGGATTCGTCTCTGGCCAGGGGGAGCGCGGTCTCCACCGGCCACGAGCCCGCGCTCGGCTCTTCCACGAACTCGATGCGCAGGCCCGACCGAAGGGCGAGGGCGGCCAGCGCGCCCAGCCGGGGTCCGACGGCCTCCGGCTCGAAGGCCTGGTTGGCGTCGATCCGCACCGGGACTTCCGGGAATCGCGTCGCCAGGCGCTCGAGCCCCGCGAGCTCCTCGGTCCATCGCCCCGGGTGACCGACCTTGACCTTTATCGCGGCCGGCGGTGCCCCCGGCCAATCGGTCTCCGCCCCGAGATCGATGAGGCGGGCCGTCGTGACGCGCGCCTT
>JANQQN010000246.1 GCA_028289325.1 Myxococcota bacterium
TTACGACGGGGGCGTCGTCACGCTCACCACCGTGACCTCGACGTCGACCTTCCTCGGCTGGTCGGACCCCGGGGTGCCCGGCTCGCCGTGCCCCTCCAGCTGCACGTCCGGAGGGCCGTGCACGATCGATGTCACCGCCGCCGCCGAGTTCATCTGTCAGGCCAACTTCGAGTAAGCAAGGCGCCGACAGGCTAGCGGGAGCGCACGGGATCCAGGCGCGGCAGGGGGTTCAAGGCGTGGCTGGGGCGGAAGCTTCCCGTGGTCGACACCAGCTCTCGCGGCTGCAGGGGCAGCTGGACGACGAACGCGGTGCCTTCGCCGACTCGGGACTCGGGATAGATCGAGCCGCCATGGTTGTGAATGATGCGCTGGCACACCGCGAGCCCGAGGCCGGTGCCTTGCTGCTTAGTGGTGAAGAACGGGATGAACACGCGATCCAGGTCTTCGGCGGGAATGCCGCAGCCGCGGTCGGTGACCCGCAGCTCGACCAACCCGCGCGCCTCGAGGTGGCGGGTCTGAATATGGACGGGCATCGGATGGCCCTTCGACGCTTCGAGGCCGTTGAGGACGAGGTTCAGGATGACCTGCCGCAGCTGTTCTCCGTCGGCTTGAATGAGCGGAATGTCCTCGTCGAGGTCGAGGGACACGGGGGCCAAGCCTCGCTGCGCTTCGACCAGCTTCGCGGTTTTCTGCACCACCTGGTTGATGTCGGTGGGCTGCAGGTTGGCGCGGAAAGGACGCGCGTAGTCGAGGAACTGAGACACGACGGAGTTGAGCCGGTCGGTCTCTTCGATGATGACCTGAAGGAACTCGCTCTCGTCGGCGTCGCGTAAGCTGGCCGGATCGAGGTACTCGGCGGCGCCTTTGATCGCCCCGAGGGGATTGCGGATCTCGTGGGCGAGACCGGCGGCCATCGAGCCGATCGCGGCCAGCCGCTCTCGCTCCCGCAGCCGCTCGGCGAGCCGAGAGTTCCAGATGACCGTAGCCGCGGTTTCGGCGATCATCATCAAGCCCGCGAGTTCGGTCGTCGATACCGATTCCGCCGATCGGTCGTCGCGGACGGCCACGAAACCGAGCACCGTCTCCCCGGACACGAACGGGAGCAACACGTCGGCGCTGACCGCGCGAAGGGCGTGCAGGAGGTCGCGTTTCGGCCCTTCGGCGAGGGCCTCGTCGTCTCGCGCGATCTGCTCAGCCAGGATCGGGGCGCGGTTCTGATTGATCGCCTGCCACAGCGCCGGCTGGTGGATCGCATTGACCCTCGGTTCGGGCTCAGGACCGCGAAATGCGTGTAGCTCGAAGCCGTTGCCGTGGGGCTCGAGCAGGTACACGGCGACATGGGTGCAGCGGCGCGAGTCGTACATGGCGTCGGCGACGATCCGGCTCATGGTGTCGGGGTCGAGGACGCCGTGCTGCATCCGGCGCCGAAGGTCGTCGAGATTCTGAAGGAAGCGATGCCGCTTCTGGAAGAACAGCTCCATGGCCCGGCTCTCGAGCCGGACCTTGAGCGGTTCGTAGAGGGTGAGGAGGATGATGACCCCCACCAGAGCGCCGAACAGGCGGGTCGACGTGGTGTTGCCGAGGCTGATCAGGAGCGCGGAGATGGCCGCGAAGAGGACGGCTAGGATGCCCAGAACGACCATGCGGCCGATGAACTCGTTGAGGTCGAGCAGCCGCTCCCGAAGAATGACCTGGGACAGGAAGAAGATGTAGAGCATCACCGACAGGTGACCGACGGCCGTTGCGCTACCCTGGAGGAACGAGGTCTCCCCAAGGATGGCGAGGATGGTGACCACCGACGCGCCGATGGCCAGATATCGCCGCCGAGCGTACTCCACGGTGCCCTTCACCACGTCGTCGGAGACCGTCATGAGCCGGGACATGAAGAGGATGGCGAGGCCGATGTACACGGCCACCGTGGCTTGGATGGGGGGTAGGCGACCCAGAGGCGACAGGGAAGCGACGGCCATGATCACCGCGAGCGGGTACACGGCGCCGATGAAGCGCGACTGGGTCATCTGAAGAGGAACGAGCTCTGCGAAGACCCGGAGCATCGTGGCCGGAATCAAGCTCGCCAGCGCGAGCTCGACGCGCAGCCAAATGTCCGAGCCGAAGGTTCCACGCAGGAAATTCGTCAGAAACCAGAGCACCAGCAGCACGCATAGGACCGCGAACAGCGCGTCGGTGCGCTGCCGCCGACGACGCAGCAGCGTATTGGTCAGGACCGCGACGGTGACGAACGCCCCAACCAAGGCGCTCTGGACTTCGAGCTCGAGCATCGCTGCCTAAAAACGTAGCGCAAGCCCCATGGATGTCAGCACATCTTGGGTCGAAACAGTCACGTCTTGGAGCTGTTCCTGCTCTGCGACGGGCACGGAGCGGGTCGGCGCGCCGTCGAAATCGACCCGCATGTAGCGAAACTGGCTATCGATGGCGATCCCGAAGGCCGAGGTGAGCCAGATCCGCACGTCGAGCTCGCCGCCGACGGTGAAGCCGAGCTGCGCGTCGCCCGACGTCGTGGGGCGCTCTTCGTACAGGGCCACCCAGCCGCCGTCGACGGCGAGCACGATCTCCAGCGTTCGGCTGACGGGCCATCGCAGGCCGAGGCCGCCGGCCACGGACAGAGCGGTGGTCGAAATCACGAAATTGGCCGCGTGTTCGTCGACGGACGCCACGTCGAGTCGCGCGCCGATCTTGGGGATGAGCCGAAGCGCCCCTCGACCGCTACCCGCGAGTTCGAAGTGGTACGTCGCCCAAAACGCGCCGTTGACGATGAACCCGAACGGGCGTTCGGGGTCCTCGCCGAGGGTTCCCACCTCGTATCGAATCAGCCGTAGCGCGCCGTCGATCTCGGCCCCGAGGCCGACGGTGGGAATCAGGAGCTCGACGTTCGTTTGGACGAGCGAGGTCGGATCCAGAGGGAAGCTGAGGCCGGAGTCGTCGACCGCGTCCGAAGAGACATCATAGCGCCGCAGCAGGCCCGCGCCGCCGGTGACCGACAGGCGTACGGCCGCCGCACGCGGGCGCGGAGGCGGCGGAGGCGAGGGAGCACGCGCGACTCGGGTGGGCTCGGGATCGACGAGCAGCAAAGAGATGGGTTCGTTGGATGGGGGCGGCGGGGGGCCTTTCGCGTCGATCGCGGTGGCGGGATCGGCGGCGGTGACCGCAGGATCCGTCGTTGCGACGGGATCGATCGGCGACGGCGGCAAGGGGCCGGTATCCGGCGCAGGGGTTCTTGCGGCGGGCGGAGCGGACGGCGCCGGGTCATCGACGATCGGTACGCGCGTGGACGGCGAGGCGGGCGAAGGCTCGGCCACCGGTGACGACGGGCTGATGACCGGTCCGGTGGCTAGCAGCCGTCCTTCCTCGGCGAGGGTCTGCATCTTGAGCAGCGTTCGGCGCCCGATCCGTCGGCCCCGATTCTCGGCGTCTTTGGCCGGATCGTAGAACTGAGACCGAAAGTCCATCTGGACCTCCAGCGTCGCGGTGTTCACCAGGCGGGCTCGCGCGGTGTACAGCCACCCTTTGCGGGTGATGGTGGTGTACAGGACGTAGTCGGCGCCGACCTCCTGGCCGGCGCGGCCGAGGGCGCGTCGGGTCCATCTCTGTTTCTTCGGGATCCGTAGGCTGCGTTGCGCGCGCCAGAGCGCTCGCGAGGAGATGAGGGGCCCCAACCCATCGCTGAGGGTCCGGCGCAATCCGCGCGTCAATCGCGGGCCGCCGTGCTGCTTTCGCCCGCGCGCGGGGGGGACGACGATGCGAACCCCTCGCACGGCGTCGAGCGGTTGCGCGAGGGCGTCAGCCCCGATGAACGCGGTGGCGAAGGACAAGATGAGCAATGGCCAGCGCATGGTCGGCTGGAGGATAGCGATGCCCTCTGAACCCCGCTACCGGCTCCTCGGGTGGTCGGGCCGGCCCGAGGGTCAGTGGCGTCTGGATTTGTGCTCGGGCTCCCAGAAGCGGTGGCTGGGGCCAACCAAATGCAATGGAAAGCGGGACGTGACCGCGCTCGCGTGGGGGGCCTCGATGGTGACCCACACATCGACCCGATCCGGGAACCGTTCATCCAAGCGCAGGATGTAGTCGAGGGCGTCGCCCTCGGCCGGCGCGTCATGCACTCGTTCATAGGCGGTAAAACGTTCGGCGCCAGTTTCCACCTCCACCCGGAGCACGCGGGGGCCCGTGCCGTCGACCGTCCACCAAAAGGCGAGGGCTTGCGGTCGCGGCAGGTGGCGCAGGCGATCTGGCCACAGTCGGGTCGGACCCTCCGCGAGCTGGGCGTAGGTTTCGAGCTGGCCCACGTCACCGGTTGCCGACGGCCGAAGAGGCCGGACGTGCAACAGCCACGCGGTCGCGGCGAGGGCGGTGAGCCCGGTGATGAACAGCCCGGTGATGAGCGACCGCCGGGGGCTCATGACGCCTGTGTTCATCGAATCGCTTCTCGGGACAAGAATCGTGGGCGGGCAAGCGAGAGGTGAGGGTGTGGTGGGTTCGCGACACTGTGACACCAATGCCCGGATCGCACGATTCGCAGTGGCATCTGACCGGTTCTAAGTGGTTGATTTTACCGGACACGAGAGAGCTACTAGGCCGGCCCGAGGTTTGCTGTACCGCGAACCGGCCCCTCGCTCTAGCGACAGCGAACGCTCCCGCTCTCCCATTGACATCTCTAGCTGAGTCTACACCGATTCTTGGGGCCTCTCTCTCTATTGTCGCCACCTACGGGTTAATCCGATACCCTCTCCGGGGATCGGGCTTGGTAGGCCGTCGCCGCCCGGCGAAGAGCCCGTCGTCTCCGTCTTCGCCCGTCGGGTTTTGGTTTCGAGCGGGGGCGCCGTGCAAGTAAGCTTGCGAGGACGACCGGGTAGCTTTCACCGCAACGGAGCGCACTCGAAACGAAGTGCGGTGGGCCTGCAGCCACGAAGCGTGTCTCGTCCAGACGCTGTTGCTCGACCCGAGACCCCGCCCGCGGAAGAAAGTCATGGGGTCGAAAAAAAGTTTTGACACCGCCGGCGGATTGGTATTTCTAGCGCCTCACCCCGCGGCGATGAGGGCTCAACGGAGCTGGCATCGACGGTCAGAGAGGCTCCTGAGCCCTTCTGAAGCGGCTCGGTCTTTGACAACTGAACACCAAGCGAAACGAGAGATGTTGGTCTCTTGAGTCAATGCAATTTGAGTTCAGGCATGTTCGACGCAAGTTGTCCTGCCTGAAGTCAGTCAGACTTTTCAATTTGAATTGGAGAGTTTGATCCTGGCTCAGAACGAACGTTGGCGGCGCGCCTA
>JANQQN010000247.1 GCA_028289325.1 Myxococcota bacterium
ACTGCCCACGTCACCCAGCGGGTCGAGGCCGCGATCCGCGCCGCCCCCGCGCAGTGGCCGTGGACGCACCGGCGCTGGAAGGTGGCGTCGGATCAGTACGCCAGCGGCCGCTCCGGCGGCCGGCGAATCCCCACCGCCGCGTCTTCGCTGGCGCGCACCGCGCGCAAAAAGCGGTGATACGCCGGGTACTGCCGCGGGGACACCGCCGGTACCGCCCATCGCTCGGTTCTGACCAGGCGGATCCGGTCCCGGCCCTCGGCCTGGGCGCCGAACTCGACCGAAACATCTCCGTATCGGTGGCTGGCCGGCGGGGGCATCACGTCCGGCTCGAACCCTTCGGGCAGCCGAAGCCCGCCGCGGATGCGGACGGTGCGCGACCATCCGAGACGCAAAGGGCTGCGACGGGTCTC
This sequence comes from Myxococcota bacterium, assembly GCA_028289325.1. Lineage (GTDB taxonomy): Bacteria > Myxococcota > Kuafuiibacteriia > Kuafuiibacteriales > Kuafuiibacteriaceae > JANQQN01. The sequence goes on from JANQQN010000247.1 coordinate 411, forward strand.
CCGAAGGCGGTCCGTCGGCCATCCGATGAGCTGTCCCAACCGCAGGTAGAGTACCGGACCATCCCCTTTCCCCGCGCCTACGGCCCGAAGCGGACCGGTCACGCTGAGCGGGCGGCTCAGGGCCCGCAGGTCGGCGATGGTGACGCTCTCGACGGTGAGTGCGGCCCCTCGCCGATGAAGGAAGTCGGAGACCAGCCGCGCGTAGTCGTCGGCGGAGGCATCGAGCAGGCGCCGGCGCAGCTCGCCGGCCTCCGCCCCGGTCAAGCGCGCGGTCAACGTGCCTTCGATGTTCCCGGTGGCGCCGAGACGGGCGTCGATATCGATCTCGCACACGGAGGCGCTCGGCGGGGATCGGGGCACCCGGATGACCTCCGCCCCGTCGGCGCGGGCGAGGATGAGGCGTGTTCCTTGCAAGCGGGGAGCGGCGACCGCTTCGCTGACCGTGAGCTGGCTGGGATCCAGCACCAAGGGTCGGTCGGGGCGCGGGATCACCGCCGCGATCCCGTCCACGGCCCGCACGGTCGGGAGGTCGGGCAGCAGCACGTCGCGGTCCTCGTAGGCGAACAACCCGGGCACCGCCGGCAGCCCCGCCGCCCGCAGGAGGGCGACGAGAAGCATGCCTCGGGTCGTCGGATGGCCGCGCTTGGCCCGAAGCACGGCCTCCGGGTGCGGCATGTCCGCGCGCCACAGCGGCGGCTCAGCGTCGCCGGCGCCCCGCAGATCTCGCGCGACGAGCTCGAGAAGCTTCAGCGCGCGTTCGGCGCGCGAACCATCGCCGGCGACCCGCTGGGCTTCGGCGACGGTTCCCGCGGACAAGCGGTCCCAGTCGCCGGTGCGGGCGAGGTGCCACGCAACGACGTCATCCCACGACGCGAAGCCTCTTACGCGGCGCCCGTTGATCTGCGCGCCTCGGTACAAGACATGGGCTCGCGGGGCGAGCAGGGCGACTCCGGGCATGTTCGGTTCCGCGAAGCGCGGCGGTAGATCCGAGCGGGACCAGCTGTAGCGCGTGGCGCCATCGAGCGCGAACCGTTCCGGCGGCCGGTCGATGAAGCCGGCGTTCTCGGAGAAGCGCAGGTCGACGTCGAAGCCGTCGGGAACCATGACCGCGAATTCGGACCTCACGGTGGGATAGACCCCCTGGAACGCCCAGGGGGCCAGGAACCTCAGGTCATCGACGTATTGGTCGTAGGCATGCTCGACGATGGTCCCCACCGCGACCCCAGGTACGTCGAGGACCTTGGCCCGCCGGCCGTCGGCGTCGGTGACGTCCTGCAGGTCCGAGGTGTCGGCGGTGATCACATCGCCGTTCGGCTGCACCGTGCGCACGATGAGGCCCCGAAGGACGGCCCGGGGTTCGTAGGGAATGCGCAGGGCGCCCAGGGCGATGCCCGAGGTCCGCAGCACTTTGATCCGCCGGTAGCGCCGCAGGCGAGCGAAAGGCGCCTGGCGCTCCTCATCCACCCCGAACGTGAGCAAGCCCCGGTCGAGCAAGATCACTGCGCCGACGTCCGGATGGTCGGCCGCCATCGGCGTGACGCGGGGATCGAAGCGCTCGAAGGTCGGCGGCGGCAGGCCTCCTCTGCACGCGAAGAGGTTAACGGCCAAGAGCCAGACCGCTCGCGGGGGAAGATTCGCCGCCATGGCGGGTCTGTACTTACTTTTTGTCCGAACCCTCAAGCTCGGCGATGGCGTCGGTGAACAGCGGGTTGCCTTGCTCGAACAGCTGCGCGGTCTTCAGGTCGCGCAGCGCGGATGCGGTGTCGCCGCGCTTCAGGGCGTCTTGCGCCTTGCGCCACAGCTGGCGGCCCTGCGGGGTTCGGCCGGTGCGCTCCTGGTCGGCCTTGCGCTGCTCGCTTTCGCTCTCGTCGCTGTAGCGAAGCTTCTTTGTCCGGTCGGGTCCGGTGATATCCGCGGTATATTTGGCCCGCTTGTGGGGCTGGCGGAGGATGACGTAAGCCTCGGTGACCCGCTTGGCGATCGACATCACCGCTCGCCGCAGCTCGTCGTCGGGCGAGGTGAAGAAGCTGTCCGGATGATAGTTGCGCTGCAGCAGGTGATACCGCTGCTTGAGCTGCTCGGCGGAAGCGTCGTGCGCGACCCCCAAAACCTGAAAGTAGTCGTACTGGTCGAGACGGGTGGCGATCTGCTTGGTCTCTTGGGCCCAGGTCGGATGGACGTTGGGGTCTTCGGCCACGATCACCTCAACGCTGCGCGACCATCAGCTCGTCGTTTCGGGCCATGGCGTCCTCGACCTCGCTGCTCGATAGCCCCGAGCTCAGATTGATCGCGGTGCTCGCCTCGGCGCCGGTCTCGACGTCGCGAGCGGACACATTGACGATTCCGTCGGTGTCGATCTCGAACGTCACCTCGATGGTCACTTCCCCGCGAGGGGCGACCCGGAACCCGGAGAACTCGAACTCTCCGAGGAGCACGTTGTCGATCGCGACGTTGGATTCGCCTTGGTAGATCTTGATGCGCACCCGCTCCTGTTGGTCGCTGGCGGTGGTGAAACAGCGGGTCCGATCGATGGGGATAGGGGTGTTTTTCTCGATGATCTGCTCGGTGTAACCGCCCACCGTCGCCAGGCGAAGCGTGAGCGGGGTAACGTCGAGCAGGTAGGTCGACTGCTGGTTGTCGAGCAGCGCGTGGGCCTGGATCGCCGCGCCCATGGCCACCACCTCGTCCGGGTCGACGTCGGTCATGGGCTGCTTTTGAAAGTAGTGACGAACCGAGCTGCGGATGAGGGGCAATCGCGTGGGCCCCCCGACCAGGATGACGCAGTCGATGTCCGAAGCGGTGATGCGCGCGGACTGCAGCGCCTCGTCACAGACCTTGAACGTCCGCTGTACGAGGTCCATGACCATCTGATTGAACTCCGCCCGGGAGAGAGTGGTGGAGAAGTCCAGCGAGTATCCGTTTTCGTCGGTGTAGATGAGGGGAATGTGGATCTGCACCACCTCGTGTTCGGATAGGCCGATCTTCGCTTTTTCCGCCGCTTCCTTGAGCTTCTGCAGCGCGAACTTGTCTTCCCGCAGGTCGACCCCTTGTTGCTCCTGAAACGAGTCGGCGAGCCAGTGCATGATGCGGTCGTCGAAATCGTCACCGCCCAGATAGGTGTCGCCGGCCGTCGATATCACCTCGAAGACGTCGTCACCGATGTCGAGGATCGAGATATCGAACGTACCTCCGCCGAGGTCGTAAAGACCCACGCGCTGATGGTAGCCCTGCCCGAAACCGTAGGTGAGCGCCGCCGCGGTGGGCTCGTTGATGATCCGTAGAACCTCGAGGCCGGCGATCTTCCCGGCGTCTTTGGTCGCTTGTCGCTGATTGTCGTTGAAGTACGCGGGGACGGTGATCACCGCTTTGGTCACGCTCTCGCCGGTGTGGTTTTCGACGATCTGGCGCATCTCCTTGAGCACGATGGCCGAGACCTCGGGCGGCGAGTACAGCTGCTCCTGGACCTGGATGCGGACCGAGTTGTTAGGGCCTTCTACGAGATTGTAGGGCACCACCGTCCGGGCTTTGCGGACCTCTTCCGAGAAGAAGAATCGCCCGATCAGGCGCTTGGCCGAGTAAACCGTATTCTCCGGGTTGGTGATGATCTGCTTTTTGGCGTCGTTGCCGACCAGCACGCGACCATCGTCCATAAACGAGACGACCGACGCGTGCGTGCGCTCACCCCACTCGTTCGGGACAACCGTGGGCATACCGTCTTCGATGATGGCCACGCAGCTGTAGCTCGTGCCCAGGTCGATGCCCATCGCCAGCTCCGTCAAGTTTGCTCACCTCCCAGACCGGGTCGTCCCGGTCCCCGTAACCGACGCGCAGGCTATAGCACAGCAGCGTCTCAGAGCCACCGCCGCTCGCCGCGACCGGGGGCCTCTTCGCCTTGTGCTGTTCGGCAGGGGCGCCCTACACTTTGACCCGCGGGACCCGCGGACGGCCGGAAGACGTTTCGGTTCCGGGTCGTTCCTTCGGTGCCTCCCGCTTAACGCTGAACTCACGAGGTTTGTGCAACCACGGGGCTCCGGTACTCTGGACCGGCCCCCGAAGAGGCCAGAATGCCGTACCTGCTCGCCGCTCACGCCAATGACGCCACCTACATGCCGTCACTTCTGCACGCCCTCGGCCCCGTGCTTCGGTCTCCGCTCGGCGAAGCGGAGGGAGAAACGTGGGGTGTGGGCTACTACGCGGATCACCGGCCCCTGATCATCAAAAAGCCGGCCGAGATCCTCACCGAGAGAACGGTCTTCGGGCTCGCCCCGGGCGTGCAAAGCCGCACCTTGGTCGCAAGCGCCCAGCGGACCGCGACCCGCGACCAAGCCCCGCCGTATCGCTTTCGTCGGTGGCTGATGACCTACACCGGCAATGTCGAGCCCCTCGCAGACCTGCAGGGCCTCATCGCCGAGAAGCTCCCCAGTTTCTTGCGCACCGAGCTGGGCGCGGGAACCGGAGGGCAGCTCCTGTTCGCGATGGTGCTCGCCGAGCTGTATCGCGGTGGCGCGCTCGATGGCCCGCTCGGCGACGCCAACGTCATCCATGACGCCGTGCGACGGGCCGCGGACGCGGTTCGGGGTCTTTCCTCGGAGACCGAAGACGGCCCAGTGCAAGCCGCGTTCGTGCTGACCCCCGGCCGCGGTCTCCACGCCGCATCGCTGGGCTCGACGCTTCACTGGAAGATCCAAGCCGGCCTCGAGCGACTGCCCGAAGGGCCTCCGGATCCCGCCCTCACCGATTTCAAGCAGGTCGCCGCGGCCCTCAAGCGGTTCAAGGCCATCGTGGTCGCCCGCCATATCGAAACGGGGGCCGCCGACTGGTCACCGCTCAGCGATGCTAGTCTCCGCGTCACGGATGAATTGAGCGCGGATATCGTCGCCAATTGAGCCAACTGATGACCTTGCCCTAGGGCCCAACCCCGCCGTAGGACTCCGGACGGGCGGGTGATGTTGGGCACGGGGAGTCTTCGCCGGCGATGAGCACCGGCACGATTCTGATGGTTGAGCCCAACCCGGGCGTCATGATCGTCGCCCGGAACGTGCTGACCCGCGCCGGCCACGAAGTGGTCGCGGTCGCCGATGCCGACGCCTGTCTGGCGGTGATCGAGGCTCGCAACATCGACGCGGTGCTGATCGACGCCCGACAGGCCGACCCCGGGTTGCTCACCAAGATTCGGGTCGATCGGCGGATCCCCGTCGTGGTCAGCTTTCAGCGGGGCAAACCGGTGAGCGCCGGCTTGGATATCGATTCCAGCCCCCCCGGCAGTGCGGCGGCGGACTTTTTGGAGAAACCGTTTTCCCCCGAGCGGCTGCTGCGGACGGTGGAAAGGGTGATCGACGGGTGGTCAGAGCGCACGCCGCCGCTGCGGGCGCCGCCGCGACCGACCGACACCGTGATTTCGAGTCACCCCTTCGAGCGGTTCGACGACGACTTCTCGGACACCGACCAGACGGACATCTTTCCGTTCGCCCACCTCATCGATACCCGCCAGACGCGCCGTCCCGCTTCGGTCAACACAGGCGCGATGCGGGACGTCCGGTCGGGCCTGCTCAGCGAGCGATTGCGCGCGTGTCTCGAGGTCGAGGGCGTTCTTCCCGAACCGGCCGTCTTATCCGCGTGCCTTCGGGCATGTGACGCGGTGCTGGAGGCGACGGCCGAACCTGCGGTCCCTGCGTCCGGCGGGGGTGAGGCGGCGATCGAAGGCCTGATTCCCGCGCTGTCGATCGACCAGGTCCTGCAGCTGGCGATGGCGGTGAGCCAGCCGGCCCGCTGTCGGGTCGCGCAAGGCGCGGCGGCCATCGACATCTTCTACGACGAAGGCTCCGTCTGCTTCGCTCGGGCCGAAGGTCTGCCCGACGGATTTCTGATCGGACAGCTGCTGGTGGCCCAGGGCCGCGTCACCGAGCGGGAGCTGATGGCCGCGCTCAACATGCCGTCCGACGGGTCCCGGCTGGGTCAGCGCCTGCTGGCCGAGGGCTGGGTGGCGGCGAAGGATCTGGCCGCGACGTTGAAGCTTCAGACCGAAGAACTGGTCTACGAAGTGGTGCGGTGGTCGTCGGGGCGGTTCATGATCTTCGCCCGGGAGCCTCCGCCGGCGGAGGCGAGGCTCTCGCCTCAGAGTCTCGCCGTGCCGCATCTGCTGCTGGAAGGCATGCGCCGGCTCGACGAGTGGCGGCGGATGCTGCCGGTGGTCGGCGATCTGGAAACGGTGGTCGACCGCGGAGAGGCGGCGTCCAGAGCGGTGATGCGGGGACTGAGCGCCGAGGACCGCGACGTTTTGAAGTACGTCGACGGCCGCCGGACGGTCGCCGAGCTGGTCCGGCACGTCGGCCGGCCGACTTTCCAGGTGTATCGAGCGCTGCACAGCCTCGCCGGCCGCAAGCTGGTCACCGTTGCCCAGCGATGATCTCAACCTGAGCTGGATGACGAGGCCGGGTCGCCGGCGTGTCCCGTGCAGACACGCTGTCTCGTCCCCGGCGCGGCAGGGCGGGGGAGGCGGGGTACGCTCATATCGTGGTCAGCTCGACGAGAGCCTCGGGTGGAGGGGTCGCTACCCACGCGGCCGCGATCGTGGTGGGCGTGTGCACCATTCCGTCCGTGGCCATGATCGCCGCGGACGTCGAGCCACGAGCGGCGCTGTCGGTGGTCGCGGTTTCGTCGATCCTCGCCGCCGCCGCCGCGTTCGTGTGGCTGCGATATCGATGGACCCAGCCGCTGGCGAGGACCGTTCACGCCGCTCGGCAGTTCACGCGCGGACAGCGTGATGTCCGGGCCGACGAGACCGGGGGCGGACGGGAGGCGCGGTTTGTGGCCGCGGCGCTCAACCGGGCGCTCGACGCGGCCGCGAGCGCGGATGGAGATCCGCAGGCGACGGCCGCGGTCCGAGAGGGCGTTCAGGACGCCGTGGCCCAGATCCGGGCGTTTGGGCGAGGGCGGCTCTCCGATGCACCAGAGCCGCTGCCCGGCGTGTTGGCCCCGATCGGGTATGCGCTGATGGTGGCGCGGCAAGATTTGAGCGACCGGGTCGACGCGCTGTATCGGTCCTCGGCGGGGGTGGCCGAGGCGGCGGCCGCGCTGGTGCCTCACGTGCGGCGCCTCGGCGGCGCCGCCGACGAGCAACGAGCCGCGTTGGTCCGACTGGCGGAAGGGGCGTCGCAGGCCACGGAAGACGCGGCCCGGGTCGAGCCAGGGCTCGAGGCGGCTATCGAGTCGACGTTTCTGTTTGGCGCCGAGCAGCAGCGCCTGGTCGACGACGTTCGCGATCAGCTGCGGGAGGTCTCTCGGCGAGCGGGCGAAGCCCACGAGGCGAGCGAACGCGCCCGAGGATTGCTCGAAGGCGCGCCGCAAGAGGATTTGCGAACGGAGCTGACGCGGCTCTGTGGAGATCTGGATCGACTAACGGCGGGGTTGAGCGCCGTCTCCGACGTGCAGCCGGAGCCGGTGCTGGCCCTTGAAGGGCGGGTGTTCGAACCCCTGGTCGATCTGGGCGCGTCGATGGTGCAGGCGCTGGAGGTCTCGACGAGCGCGGTTCGTACCGTGGCCCTGAGCGCTCGCCGGATGAAGGCGACGACCGATGCCGCCCGAGCGGAGCTCGAGCGGATGGGCGTAGAGCTGCCCCGTTTGGCGGTGGCGGTGACCGAAGTGGGCCTCGACGCGCCGTTCGAGGCCGCGCTCCTCGAGCGATTGCGGCGGGCGCAGGCCGAGGTTCAGCAGGTGCCTCCGAGCGGCCTGACGCCGGCCGGTCAGCAGATGCTCGACGAGGTCGATGCCGCGGCGGCGGCGGCGCGGACGCGGCTGGCGGCCCTCACCCGGACGACGGAAGCGGCGTTGTCCGTGCTGCGGGTCGGTTGACGAATGGGCCGGCCTTTGGTTCCGTTCGGCATGCTGCACAGCATGACGGGGTTTGGTGCAGCCCACCGTCGAAACGGTACTCGGGTGCTCTCGGTCGAGGCTCGCTCGGTCAATCATCGCTTCTGCGACGTTCGCTTCAATCTGCCGCGAGATCTCGAGGTTCTCGTTCCCCAGCTCGAGGCCGCGGTGCGCGATCGGGTTCGGCGGGGCCGGGTCGACGTGGTGGTGGTGGTGAGCTTTTCGAGCGATGCCGTCGTGGAGCCATCGGTCGACCTGGGGCGCGCGCGGGGTTATCTGAGCGCCTATCGCCAGCTCGCGGCTGCGCTCGGACATACCGACGAAGTTCCGCTGGTCACGATCGCGCAGTGTCCGGGGGTGATGCGTGCGCCCGAAGCACGGCTGGACGGCGACGAAGACCGAGACTTGGTCGAAGAGGCGGTGATCGCCAGTCTGGAGCAGCTGCTGCAGATGCGGCAGGCCGAGGGCGATCAGCTTGCTCGGGCCCTATCCGACCATCTGGACGTGGTCGCCGGACTGAGGTCGAGCATTGCGGGCGCGGTGCCGCGAACGGTCGTCGATCGACAGAACAAGCTGCGAAGGCGAGTCGATGAGCTTTTGGACGAACGCTCGGTGGATGAAGCGCGTTTGGCGCAAGAGGTGGCCTTGCTCGCGGACCGATCTGACGTCACGGAAGAAGTCGAGCGGCTCGACAGCCACCTCAAGCAGTTTCGAAAGCTCCTCGAGTCTTCCGAAGCCGTCGGGCGCAAGATGGATTTCCTTCTTCAGGAGATGAATCGCGAGGCCAACACGATCGGGTCGAAGTGCAACGACGCGTCGGTGGCCCACCAAGTGGTCGACCTCAAAGCGGAGCTCGAACGACTCCGTGAACAGGTTCAGAACGTGGAGTAAGGTCGATGCGCAAAGGCAACCCGATCGTCGTTTCCGCCGCTTCGGGCACCGGCAAGACGTCGTTGTGCCGTCGGCTGCTGCAGACGCTGAGTCATACGGCGCGCAGCATCTCGTACACGACGCGGATACGAAGAGGGGAGGAGGTCGATGGCCGCGACTACCACTTCGTCGATGACGGACAGTTCGACCGAATGATCGAGCAGGGGGAGTTTGTCGAGTGGGCGCAGGTCTACACCCGGCGCTACGGAACGGGGTGGCGCTCGGTGCAGCAGCAGCTGGACGAGGGGCTCGACGTGCTGCTCGACATCGACGTTCAGGGGGGCCTGCAGATCCGGGACAAGCTCCCGAATGCGGTGCTGATCTTTTTGTTACCCCCGTCGATGGCCGAGCTGCGGCGAAGGCTCGAGAATCGGGCCGAGGACACGGCGGAAGCCATCCAGATGCGGCTGGCAAAGGCCCGAGCGGAGATCCGGCAATCCCGAAGTTACGACTACCTCGTCGTGAATGACGACTTCGACCAGGCCGAGCTGGACCTTCGAGCCATCATTCGGGCCCATCATATAGGGCGTAATGTACCGGCCGCGCTGGTGAGCGAGCTGCTTGAGTCCTAAAAAGAGAGCGCCCGGTGATTTTGTATTGACGGGTCCCACTGAGGTCCCTAGTGTCCCGCGCACGCTTCGCGGCGGCCTCCGAACGGCGCCTCCCTGGAGCGGCTGCAGTGTCGGCGCAAACCACGACGACGAAAGCCGCTTCAAAAAGAGGGTTGACGACGGTTTCGAGATGGTCTTTAATCCGCGGTCCGCGCTGACGGAAGCGACTGGCGGCCGAAAGCCGGAACCCTGCGAAAGTAGGGGCGTCCCGCCGATGCGGGCTCGGTCTTTGACAACTGAACACCAAGCGAAACGAGAGATGTTGGTCTCTTGAGTCAATGCAATTTGAGTTCAGGTATGTTCGACGCAAGTTGTCCTGCCTGAAGTCAGTCAGACTTTTCAATTTGAATTGGAGAGTTTGATCCTGGCTCAGAACGAACGTTGGCGGCGCGCCTA
>JANQQN010000263.1 GCA_028289325.1 Myxococcota bacterium
TGGCCCTTCGAGCCGCGGCCAGCGCTTCCGGCACTGCATTGAGCCGCTCGAACGCCTCTCCGATATGCGTGAGGGTGGCGGCGTCGTCGTGCGCGAGCGCGGTCGCGTGGCGGAGGCATTGCAGGCTCCGGTCCGGATCGCCGATGTCGTGCAGCGCCAAACCGTAAGTCAGCCAAGCGCGAGGGTCATGCGGCCGGGCGCGTACTCTGTCTCCGAGCGCGGTGAGTGAGACGTCTCCCCCGGCCACTGTGGCACATAGTCAGGCCTGGCACCCAGATCGTGTCAACCGCCAGTCCACCGATATCGGTCTTGCTTCGTAGGCTCCGGCGGGCGTCCGTGAACACGAGCGGGAATTGCGCGATGCGAAACGCCCGTGTCAGTCTACCCCCGCGTCATGTCTGGCGAGGGAAACCGAAGTGGCTCGGGGGGGCGCGCCCCCGGTCCCAACGACGACAACCTTCCGCTCGCCGAGCCCGACTCGATCGAGGAGGTGCCTTCGGGTCAGGCCCCGGCGCCGCCGTCCGGCGGATCCCAACGACGACGGCTCTCGGATGCCACCGAGGCCAGCGAGCCGCCTCATCCGTACGACTTTGCGGCCGAAGAAGTGACCGAAGGGCAGCTGATCGACGATGCGCCGATCCCCGGCAGCGCGGGGGTCGTGGTCGGTGCTCCGGGCTTGTTCGCGCCGTCGCCGCGGTCCCGCAGTCGAGACAAGTCCGACACCGAGCCTGCTGAAGCGCGCATCGGCACGACCCTCGCCGGGCGCTATCGGATCGAGCGGGTCATCGCGAAGGGCGGCATGGGCCGGGTCTACCTCGCGACCCAGATTCCTCTCGAACGCCAGGTCGCCATCAAGCTCCTGACCAACCAGCGATTCGACGCCGAGTTCAGGAAACGCTTCTTCCTCGAGGCGTCGACGTGCGCGCGCTTGGTTCACCGACACATCGTCACCGTCCATGATTACGGCGAGGCCGAAAACGGCGAGCTGTTCATGGCCATGGAGTATCTCGACGGTGTTCCCCTGTCGAAGCTCATCCAGAAGCAAGTCAGGTTGCCCAGTGAACGCGCGTGCAAGATCGCGCTGCAGGTGTGTCGGGCGCTGCGGGCGGCTCACAAGATCGGTGTGGTCCACCGCGACTTGAAGCCGGGCAACGTCATCGTCCTTACCGACGAAGACCAGGACGGCAACGACTTCATCAAGGTCCTCGATTTCGGATTGGTGAAGGCGTTCGAAGGCGCGGATGTTGCGATCAGCGACCTGACGAAGTCCGGGACTTGGCTCGGCTCTCCTCGGTACATGGCCCCCGAGCAGATCCGGTGTCAGCCGGTCGATCCCCGCACCGATATCTACTCTCTGGGCGTCATCCTGTTCCACATGCTTGCTGGCCGGCCGCCGTTCATCGGCGCCAACAGCATGGAGGTGCTCGAGCAACATCTTCGCGACCGGCCGCCGGCGATCGCCGACGTTCTGGGGCGCTCCGACTACGCGCCGGAGCTCGAAGTGATCATCGAGCGCTGTCTGAAGAAGGAGCCCGGGCAGCGATATCAGAGCATGGACGAGCTGATCGGGGACCTGAAGGCCGGCTATCGGCTGATCACCGGGGTCAGTCTCCACACGGAATCGACGTTGCCGACGTTCGCCGAGATTTCGGAGGCCTCGTCCGCCGCGCTGGCGCCGGTGCCGAGCGCGGGTCCGCCGGCGGGTCCGGCCACCGGGGCGTGGCCGTTGTCGCCCGTCGACCACCTCTCGATTTCGCAGGCAGGGTCGACGCGGGGGGCGCGGGTCACCGGCACGATCCGTGCGCCTCTGGAGCTGCTCGATGCCTCCCGCAAGGGACCGAGCTTCGGTCCGGTGTCGGCATCCAGTTCGGGCTCGGGGGTGAAGGTCGTCGGTTCGGGGTCCGGATCCGGAATCGGTCGCCCGCCGGCGACCACGATGCCGTACTCGGAGGAGCTGAACGACTCGATCACCGGGTTCACCCAGGACGGATCGCTGATCGTCCGCTCATCGACGCTGCGGTGGGTCGGTCTGGCCGCAATCTTCTTGCTGGTCACGCTGGCCGGTTTCTTCTCCGTGAAGCTGTTCGTTCCCAAGGGCCCGGCGACGGTGAAGGTCCGGGTCGATTCCCGACCGCGAGGGGCGGAGGTTCTCCTCGAGGGCCGGCGGCTGGGCCTCACGCCCATCGTTTTTCCCATGGAGAACGAAGCGCCCGGTACGTTCCGGACCTTCGTGGTCCGAAAGGAAGGCCATGAAGACGTCGAGCTCTCCACCCAACTTCAGGGGGAGCAAGTCGATCTGCATGCGGCGCTGATTCCCGTGCCCCCTCCGGCCGCGCCGGAGGCCGCCGCGCCGAAGGTCGAACAGGTCGCGCCGGCCGTAGCCGCGGAGCCGAAGAAGGCGATCGAGCGCCGGCGCAGAGAGGGCCGCTCCGACGACGATGGCGACCGTCCCGTCCGGGCTCGTCGCCGCCTCACCGGCGTCGACGAAGCGACCGACGACGGACCGGCGCGGCGTCGGCGCGCCGACGGGGAGCGCCGACGCCGTCGGCGGCGCGCGGATCGGTCGGAACCCGCGGATCGACGGGAGCGATCCCCGTCGACGGACCGGGGTGACGATGAGCGTGCTGCCCGCGCCCCGGACAAAGAGGCCGGGTCGGGGCCGGAAAAGAAGAAGAAGGCCGGCAAGGCGGGGGCCAAGAAGCCGAGATCGCTCGCGGTCGGCGACGAAGACCGGGTGGTCAAGGAATCGACCGTCCCGGTGGTCGACTGACGGCCCCCGAAGCAGGCCCGACGGGGCCCCGGGGGGGGTACGTGACAAGGCCGAAGACCGGTCCTACACTCCGTCCCGCGTCGCGCCGATGACGGTGACCCGACGCGGAAAGTAGTCTGCCCGATGAGAATTTGGATCAGCGCCGTGGTCGCCGCCGCCGTGGTCACCACTTCCGTCCCGGCTCACGCCCAGCAGGACACCGAGTTCCGCTCGCTCGTGGATCGCGGCATGAGGGCGTACCAAAGCCGCCAGTACGACGTCGCCATTCAGGCGTTCGAGTCGGCGTTCGCGCTTCGCCCGGAGCCGGAGCTCATCTACAACGTGGCTCGCGCCTATGAGAAGTCTCTGAACGGCGACAAGGCCATCGAAACGTACGAGCGCTTCCTTCGCCTTCAGGGCACCACCGCAGAGCTGCGCGCCAAAGCGCTGGCGTCGGTGGAGGCCCTGCGCACCGAGCAGCGGGCCCGCGCTCGGGCGCGGCGGCGCCCGGCGGAAGCCGCGCCGCCCCCCTCTCCGCCTCCGGCGCCCGCCGCGGCCCGCCGAACACCGGTCGAAGTGCGCCAGGCGTCGCCCCCGACGCCTCGCAATCGCGCGCTCGAATGGAGTCTCATCGGCGGCGGGGCCGCGATCGCCGCCGCGGGCGGGGTGTTCGCGATCCTCGCGGCGATGGACAACAGCGAGTTCGACGATTCGACGAATCGTGCCGAGCAGCAAGATTTGAAGGACTCGGTCGAGCGTAACGCGCTGATCGCCGACGTCCTGGTCCCCGTGGGTCTCGTGGCGGCGGGGGTGGGCGTGGCCCTGTTCCTGATCAACCCCGACGAGGACGAGTCCGTTGCGCTGTCGCCGCTGTTGACCGGGGATGGGGGCGGGGTCGCTTTTGGCGGCCGTTTCTAGTTGAGCCCTACGATTCCCTACCGCAATGACCGAGGCTGCGTATACGCGTCGGCGTGACGACGAACGGTGCCGGCGGCGTGCCGTGGTCCGGCGGAGTGGGGTGATTCTGCGGGCTTGACGGGGGGCAGAAGCCCTGGATTCTGGCCGCTAGCCCCTTCGCCGGCTGCGTGTTAGCGTCGACACGCCGGCGAGTCGCCCCCCGCCAAAGTCATGCATGCGATCTGTCCGCACTGCGGTGCCCTGAATCAGTTCGAGAGCGCGCCGACCACCGCCATTATATACTGCCAGGTGTGCCATAAACCGTTCGGTGCCGCGGCTTTACAGCCGGGCAGCATGGCCGCGGGGGCGGCGTCGCGACCGACCACCGGGCGCCGGACGCAGAATCGTTCAGGGCGGGCGAAGTCACCGGCGCCGGCGATCGCGAACGGAGGCCCAGCCGCCGAGGTGGGCCGAGAAGCGACCAAACCGTTCAAGACGCGGCGCCCGGAGTCGCGTTCGGGCCAGGTCATTGTTCCCCAGGGGCGCCCGGAGTCGACGAATCCGCGCGAACCGGTGGCCAAGATCGTGTACCGCAGCCCCGACGGGCTCGAGACCGACTTCGTGCTCGACGCCGTCAACACCGTCGGACGCCATCCGAAGAACAACATCCGACTCAACGACCGCGAGATCTCCAAGGAACACGCGGTCATCGAGCGCCGCGGGATCGAGTGGTGGATCCGGGATCTCGGTTCGTCGAACGGGACCTACGTGAATACGCGCCGGGTCAGCGAGGCGAAGCTGCATACGACCGACGATCTGCTGCTGGGGTCTATGCACCTGCAATTCGTTCTCGAGACGCCGGAAGACTCGAGGCACTCGGTCAAGGACCTGGTGACGATCCTGCCTCAGGATCCGGCCGGCTCGACCCACATTCACGCCAAGTTCGAGGATGCCGGCCAAGACTTCCGGCCCGCATCCGACGTCAACGACGTCGAGCTGCTCAAGCGCGACTACGAAAAGCTTCGCCTTTCCCACGAGCTGTCCCGGATCGGCATTACCACCGACCTGTCGAAGCTCCTGCAGAAGACCCTCGACGTCGTGTTCAGCATGTTCCCGGCCGACAATGCGGTGATCATGCTCGTCGATGAGGAGACGTCGCAGCTGGTCCCGCACACGGTGCGCCATCGCCACGGCGACGACCGAGAAAAACAAGAGATCCTGCTGTCCTCGACCATCGTGAACTCCGCGATCGAGGATCGGGCCTCGGTGCTGTCGTCCGACGCGTTTCTAGACCCGCGGTTTTCGGGCGCGCAGTCGATCATTGCCCAGGGCATTCGGGCCGCGATGTGTGTGCCGCTGGTCGCGCACGACAAGGTCTTGGGCTTGATGCACCTGGACTCCCGGGAGCGGGTGGGCGCGTTTACCGAAAAAGACCTGCAGATCCTCAAGGCGATCGCCAATCAGACCGCGACCGCGATCGAGAACGCCCGGCTGGTCCGTCAGATCGAGGAAGAGACCCGAACGCGGGGTCAGCTGAGCCGCTTTCTTCCCCCCCACGTCGTCGAGGAGATGATCCAGGGCCGGGGAAAGCCGATTCAAAAGGGCGGCCGCGAAGTCGAGGCCTCGGTGGTGTTCTGCGACATTCGTGGCTTCACTTCGATGTCGGAGACCGCGGGTGGTCCGCAGGACATCGTCGACCTGCTCAACGAGTACTTCGAGCGTCTGGTGGAGGTGGTGTTCAACTTCCACGGTGTGCTCGACAAGTTCATTGGTGACGCCATGATGGCATCCTGGGGGGCGATCGAAGACGCCACCCAGGATGACTCGGTCTTCAACTGCGTCGCGGCGGCGATCGAGTTCCGGGACGTGATCCGGGAGCTCAACGTCGAGCGGACCGAGCGGGGACAAGCACCCATCGACATGGGCGTGGGCGTGAACACCGGCCGGCTGGTCGCCGGCTACATGGGGTCGCGCCGGCGCCTGGAGTTCACGGTTATCGGTGACACCGTCAATACGGCGTCTCGATTGTGCAGTCTCGCCGACGCGGATCAGGTGCTGATCTCGGAAGCGACGTACGGGCATGTTGCGGACCGGATCGAAGCGAAGTATCTGGGAACCCGCCAGGTGAAAGGCAAGGAACAGGAAGT
The DNA here is from genome assembly GCA_028289325.1 of Myxococcota bacterium. Lineage (GTDB taxonomy): Bacteria > Myxococcota > Kuafuiibacteriia > Kuafuiibacteriales > Kuafuiibacteriaceae > JANQQN01. The sequence continues at coordinate 5,794 of JANQQN010000263.1, forward strand.
CGGCGTCTACGAGGCCGTCCGCCTGCTGGACGACGTCGAACGCTCAGCCAACGGATAGAGAACGGGTGAACGTGTGGCCCGGCGACAAGTAGTCCAGCGCTGTCCCAACTGCGGGGCCAAGTACGACGTCGGCATCTACGTAAGCGGCCAAAAGGTCCGATGCCGTCGGTGCGGCATCAAGTTCGCGGTCGTCCGTCACGACACCACGCCCGGCGCGCCGGCGATGCGCCAGGCCGCTGCCGGGGCGGCCGTCGCCGAGGCGCGCGGGCAGGCCCCCGCGCCGCCTCGGCCGGCCAACAAGCCCGCCCGTACCGCCCAAAACGATCTGCAGCCCGGAACCCGGCTCGGCGGCTACGAGGTCGGCGAGACACTGGGCAGCGGCGCGATGGGCACTGTGTACCGGGCTCGTCAGCTGTCGTTGGACCGGACCGTCGCCGTCAAGGTCATGAGCGCCGACCTCGTGACCCAGGACGAGTTCATCCTTCGTTTCCGCCGCGAAGCAGCCGCGCTCGCGGCGCTGTCCCACACGAATGTCGTCTCCATCATCGACCGCGGCCACGCCGACGATAACTGGTACTTCGTCATGGAGTACGTCGACGGACCGACCCTCCGGCGGCTACTCGCGCAGGGTAAATTGCGGATCGACCAGCTCCTGAACTTGGCCCTCAAGATCGGTCGTGGGCTCGACTACGCGCATGGCAAGGGGGTCGTGCACCGAGACCTGAAGCCCGAGAACATTCTGCTGGCGGACGGTGGTCCGGAAGGCTACGTCCCGAAGATCGTCGACTTCGGGCTCGCCGACCTGCTGTACAGCGATCGCTCGTTCGTCAACCTTACCGGCAGCCGGATTTCCATGGGGACCGTGAACTATATGGCGCCCGAGCAGCGGCAGGATGCCGGCCGGGTGGACCAGCGGGCCGACGTGTTCAGTTTCGGCGTCCTTTTATACGAAATGCTGTGCGGGTCGTTGCCGCTCGGTCGCTTTCCCGAGCCGTCGCAGAAGAATCCTGCCATCGATCGACGTCTCGATACGGTCATCATGCGCTCCCTGGAGATCGACCCTCGTCGCCGTTACCCAAGGGTTCGCCCGATGCTCGACGTCCTCGAATCCGTGCTCGGCTGAACGCTCGTCACATTTTCCTCAGCTGAGCCAAATCTGTCGCACGCCATGTGCAGATGCTCCTTGCGTAAAGTGGGAACGATCGCCTAACTCCGCCCCCAAGCATGCAGTCGCTCCGGGACCAACTCTTGAAGGCCGGCCTCGTCACCAAAGAACAAGCACAGAAAGCGGAAGGCGGCGGTAATCGTCGTCGGAAGAGGCGGGGAGGCCGCGCGCGTAAAGCGGAGGGCGCCCCGACCGAGGACAACAAGCAGGGGGAGGCCAAGCCGGCCAAGAAGCCGGGCGATCAGCCCGTCAATCGCATGGTCGACCTCACCCAGCCCGGCATGCTCGAGATCATGCAGGCCGTGGAGTCGCACCGGCTGCGGGAAGACGTGACCGGTGAGGTGCCGTTCTACTTCACGCTTCGCGACCAGCGGGTCCGTAAGCTGTTCGTCACCCACGAGATCTCCCGGGGTCTGGAGGCCGGTCGCCTGGCGATCGTCGAAAACGGCGCCGCCGACCAGCACATCATCGTGACGTCGGAAGCCGTGTCCCCCATCCGCGCCGCCGATCCCGAGGCGGTTCGTTTCTTTAACCAGAGCTGACCCGATCCCGGACCAGCGACGCCGCGACCGCCGCCGAGGCGACCGGGAACCGGACGCCGCCCATGTCTTCACTCGTCGTCGAGATAGCTGAGCAGAACCTCGTCGAGCGACCGTTCCGTCACCGTCATTCGCTCGGTGGCCTCGGATTGCGGCGACGGTCCGCTGCCGGTGGACCAGTGCTCGGCGGCGACCTCCGACGCGCGCTTGAGCTTCGCACGCTGCTCGGCGAGCTTCGCCTTGAGGGCCACCGCGTCGAGCTCGAGCAGGGTCGCATTGGGGTCGCCGTGGCTGGCTTCGTCGGGCATCGGGAGGCCCATCTCCGCCGAGGTCCGACGCAACTCGTCTTGCTCGAGCGGTTGGGCGGCGAGGCTCGATGTGGGTCGCCGGAACCGTTGGGGCCGGTTCATTCGATGGTCGGGGGCCGCCGGTCGGGGATCGGCGGGGCTCGAGGCGTGGCGCAGCGGCGACGGCTGATCGACCAGCGTGTCGCGGGCGGG
>JANQQN010000269.1 GCA_028289325.1 Myxococcota bacterium
CATCAAGCGCAGCCCGACCCGGCTGTCGGGTCCCGAGCGGCGCCAGGGCAAGGCGTTCGTCGAAGCGCTGCGCGCCCCGCCGGCTCAGGTCGCCTCCGAGGCGAGCGATTCCGAGCGGCGGCTCGCGGTGGCCCTCGTCGAGCGAGCCGCCCGCACGCTGCGCCAGCGCGAAGACGTCGCCGAACCTTTGGTCGCGGCGGTCGAGGAGGCCCGCCGTCGCGTAGAATCCGCGCTCGAGCGCCGGGCCGACGAAGAGACGCTGTCCGAGCACGTCGACGCGCTGTCCGGGGCGCTGCTCGACCTGACATAGGAGCCGGGTCATCAAACGCTGGTGCCACACGCTCGGCATAACGCCGCCGAAGCTCGAGGAGGTCGCCGGACACCGCCAGGCGAACACTTATGCGCTGCTGCTGGTGGCGCTGCTCGAGCGCGACGCGCCGATGACGCTGGTCGAGGTGGCGGCGCGATTCGAGGCCGCCGGCATCGCCGAACACGCACGCGCCCTCCGGTCGCTGCAGCGCTGCAAGCCGGGGCGCCCGCCCGTCTACCGCGATGGCGACCTGTACCACCTCGACCCCCATGATGACGAGCTGGACCTGTGGATGTTTCGGCTCGACTTGCGTCCGCCGAAGATCGCTTCGACGCCGCGGAAAGTGCCCGAGCCCGTGCCGCGCGCCAGCTCCGAGACAGCGCTCGACCCGAAAGAGCTGGACGAAGCGTGGCGGGAGGCACACCTGTTCGGCTGGTCCGCGCAGCGACTGGCCATCGCCGTGCTCGATGCCCACGGCGGGCCGCTAACGCCGGCGGAGACCGTGGCCGCCGTCGCCCGACGGACGCGGTGGCACGGACTCAAGGAGGACAGCGCGAAGTTCAAGCGCCGCGGCAGTGCCGTCGAGGTCCTCGCGGACGGGCGCTGGGCCGTCGCCGCACAGGCGAGCGCGACAGTGATGAAGACGCGCGCAGCCGTGCGGGATCGCGTCGATGTCGCCCGGCGGTACGCGGCGATGCGCCCCGACCCCGCGGACCTCGAACGCCAGCGCGCTCAGTGGCGGCAACGGCGCGCCGCGCGCGCCGCGGAGCTGGAGAAGCTATCGCGGGCGCTGATCGTCGCCTTCCCGCCGGCTCGCCCAGAGTCGGCCGCCCTCCTCGACGTCGGCAAGCACGAGCTTTGGAGCTTCGTCAAAGACGAGCTCGCCGCGCTGCCGACAAAGCTTGCGACGTACGATGTCCTCGGCGGCATCGACGTGCGCCGGCTCTTGCGCAATCTAGACTTCGACCCCGGGCCAAGACGGCTCGCCGAGCTCGGACCTCCGCAGAAGACGAAGAAGCTCAACCAACGAGGTCGCATGCTGAAGATCACGACCGCCATGCTGGTCCAGGGCTCGTGCGGCATCGGTAAGCCTTTCGGCGAAAAAGAGAAGCTCGCCGGTTACCTTGCCACGGGTCAGTTCAAAAAGCTCCGCCGCCGACTCGAAGCCGACGTGAAGTCGCTCGGTGCGCTTTACGAATACGGACGTCTGCACGGCGCGGTGCGCCTGCGCTGGGGCTTCATCGACGAATGCATCCCAGCGCCGTGGGTCGACCGCGCCGAGCCCGTGCTGTACGACCTCATGGCCTCCGCCCACGAGATGGGCCTGCCCCTCGAGGTCGTGGTCGGCAGCGCCCCCGGCTGGAGCGAGCCGTGGTCGCGCCTTCGCCGCGCGTACGTCGAGCAGGACGACGAGCGATGGCGGCGGATGTGGCTCGTTGACGAAGACGGTGTTCGGATCGACGAGGCGGACGTGCAGCGCGCGCGGATCCCCGTGACGTTCCACTGACGCCGCCGCCGCCGCCGCGCATCCGTGCAAACCAAGCGGAGTGCCGTTGCAGCACCTCGACGAATCTACAACCGGCCTTCGCTCCCCGCGCCGCCTCATCCGTAGAGACCGAAAGAGCCGCCGCCATGACCGCTTCATCCCAGACTCGTTCTCCCCCGATATCCGCAACCTGCCGAACGCCGCCTCGGCTGCGCTCGCCCACCCAGGACGGCGAAGCGATGGCCGGCGATGAACTGGCCGTCTCTACGCTTGCCGAAGCCCTCCTCGAGCAGCTTCGCAAGCCACCCTTCTTCGTTGTCCTCTCCGGCTTGCGGCCGACCAAGGGGCGGGCCCTGGTCAGCGCGCTCATGCGAGCGATCGCGGCTACTCCACCCGTGACTGCCCCTCTCGACCGGAGCGGACGGCTCCGGCTCAGCTTCGCACGAGTGCACCTCGACCCGAGCAAGACCGCGGCCGCCGAGGGACGCTCGAACACGAGCTACAGCCGGACCAACGGGCCTCTCGCGCTCCATACGGACTCCTCCTACCGGGAGTCTCCGCACGAGCTCATCGCCTTCCAGATGGTGAGAAGCGCCTGCTGGGGTGGCGAGACGCTCATCGCAACCGGGCGCGAGGTCATCGAATCGCTCGATGAGGAACATCGAAGAAGCCTGCGAAGGCCCGTCTTTCCTCTCGGGAAGACCAAGAGAGCTGTCTTGGAGCAAACAGGCTCCAGCGTGACGCTCCGCTACTATCGGGCCCAGCTCGAGGCATCGTCGCGCTCGAGCGCGCCCCTCGACGGACCGGAGGACGCTGCATTGAGGGCCCTCGACGCCTCCCTATCTCTCGAGGCGTTCCAGTATCGGTTCCCGCTCGCCTCAGGCGAGGTCGTCTTCATCAACAACCGCCGAGCGCTTCACGGCCGCGCGGCCTTCCCCGCCGACAGCGACCGGCTGCTCCTCCGGTATCGAATCAACGCCGGTTGTTTGGCTGTGTAGGGCTCCCGCGTCCGATAGTCCGGGGGCATCCGGCGAATTCACGGCTGGGTGTTGGTCAGCGGCTTGGAGACGAACGCTTGCCTTGCGCTTCGGCGCCGCGGAAGATGAGGGCGAACTGTGGACAACCAGCTCTACACCGTCGATGAGAATACCGTTGCGTCGGCCCCGGGTGATCTGACCGTAAGCCGCACCCGATGGGTCCTTCGCTATCCGGTATGGCCGGTATCGCTCGCTTTGCTGTTCGTTGCGACCTACGTCCTAACCAAGGTTCATTGGTCGGGATACGTCGTCGTGTTCATTGCCGCGATGGCCAACTTCTTCTACTGGAAGCGAATTGAGGAACACTTTCGTGCCGGCGACGCCAACCCGGGCCTGATCATCGGCGTCAACCCGTTACGCATCGCGGTTCGTACGGATCTGTCGAAGGGGGTCGGGCACTATCCGGTCATCAAGATCTTTCGTGAGCCGCCGTCGTCGCGTTTTGGCGACGACCTGAACGTCATAGGAAAGCGGGTCGCGACCGTCTCGCTCTATGCCGATGATGAAGAAGATGCGCCGTACTGGTCGGACTTCCATCCGATGACCATCGAGCCTATCGCGAAGAGCGCTAAGGACGTCGAGCGGCTGATGGCGAGTTTCACGGACGGGCAGTGGCGAGCGCTGGACGAAGGCCTGGCGCGCCTGACCGTCAAGTCGCTGGGCCTGCACCGCTTGCGGACGGATGAGGCCGACTGGAACCCGGGGCCGTTGCGTCGGCCAAGATCCAGGCCGTAGCTTCAGCGCCTAACATCTTCGGCCACCGAGAGCTCCCGCCAGGGAGAGACCACCGCGGCAACGAAACCCGCGTCGATAGCGGAAGACTGGGAGCGTTGCCCAGAATTTCGAGACATCACCCAAGCCGGGGACATCGGGGACGCCATCGAGCCGACTTTGAGCTACGGCCAGATGAGGCGGCCAACCCGAATCGTTGTCCCAAGAACCGAGTGATATCAGCGCTCTGCAGACCCAATCGGTCGTTGACCAGCACTCCTGCTCATACATATCATACTGTATGAGCCGAACAACGATCGTCCTCGATCCTGGCAGTGAGCAGGCCCTCGAAGCGCTCACCCGGCATTACGGGTGCTCTGCCAGCGAAGCGATTCGACGAGCCCTCGTGAGCCACCGTGATCGCACCCTCGGCGTCCCGGCGGAGAAGCGTCGGCGTCGTGTCGCTGCCTTCGAAAAACTCGTGGAGCTGATGGACGGAAGTGATTGGCAGACCGAGCTCCAGCAGCTCAAGGACGAGGATGCCGCGTGAAGGCGGTTCATCTCGACACGGACTTCCTCGTCAAAGCAGCAGCGACGGCCGGACAAGAGCGACAACAACTCATCCAGCTTCTTGAACAGGAAGTGCCGGTCGGAATGAGCGCCATTGCCTGGTACGAATTCTCCCGCGGGCCTCGGACGCCGGAACAGCTCGCCGTCGCCGCCTTCCTTATCGAAGAAGACGACGTCGTTGCCTTCGACGCCGCTGCTGCCGTTCAAGCCGCGGACACATTTCGCCGCGCCGGCTCTCCGCGACCTCGAGCCAACGACATCGCCATCGGGACCCTCGCCGCGCGCGCCGGCGCTGAGCTTTGGACGCTCAACCCCATCGACTTCGCAGACGTGCCCGGTCTCAAGATCGGACCTCTCGCGCGCGAATCGGGCTAATGGTGTACGATGAATCGCCAGGATCCATGAGCACATCGCACCACGACGTCATCGTGCTCGGAACCGGGGGGGTGGGAAGCGCGGCCCTGTGGTCGCTGGCGCGCGCCGGCGCCTCGGTACTCGGCCTCGACCAGCACCCCATCGCGCACGACCGCGGGAGCTCCCATGGGCAAACGCGCGCCATCCGCAAGGCGTATTTCGAACACCCCGACTACGTTCCCCTTCTCGATCGCGCCTATCAGCGGTGGGCGGAGCTCGAGGAACAGTCGGCCCGGTCGCTCTTCGCGCGGGTCGGTATCCTGCAGGTCGGGCCCCCGGGCGGCGAGATCCCCCGGTGTCAGCGTAGTTGTCGCCTCTCCTGACCACTAACCAGGGGCGGGTGAGGCAACAGATGAATTACTCGGAGAGATTCAAGGAGCAGATGGTCCGGCGAATGGTTGGTCCGAGCGCGCTGTCGGCGAACGCGCTGT
>JANQQN010000279.1 GCA_028289325.1 Myxococcota bacterium
TGAGCACCCGGACCTCCGGCGGAATCCGGCGCGCTCGGCCCCTCGGCAGGGTTGCGAGCTCCTCCTTGATTCGATGCAGTTCATTGTTCGTCGTAGACACCTAAACCTCCTCACTTGCGTGAGGCGCCAGATTCGGTCGTACGACAGGCGGCGTCAGGACCGACACGGCGAGCATGTACGTTTGAACACCAAGAGCTGTTGTCGCAGCGCGGCGTTCTCGACCGCGAGATGGACCGAGCCACGGACGCTGGCGAAGAGCGCGCCGAGCAGTGCGAGTAGGATGCGAATCACGCCAGAAGGCTCAGCCAATCCAACGGCGCGGACAAGGCCGAAACCTCAATGATAGCTGCATGTTTGGCATTCTGGCGAAGCACAGGTAAAGACGGGCACCGTCGCGGTTCTGGAAGAGCCGGCCGACTCGTCTTCGGTAAGAGCTTGAAGACCATCACGGACAAGTCGAGATCGCCTCCACCGATCGGAGTACTCTCCACATCATAATTGGCCGCATCTCACTCCGTGTGCTCAACGCGTGGCTTGACGCGCGACGTGCCGGCGAATCTGCTGCCATATTATGGCGTATCTATTGCCGCGGCCTTTTGACCGTATGATGACTATCACCCTAGGTTCCGTTTTGATGGCTTCGCTTGTTGCGTCAGGCTGCAATCTGTCGCCTCATCACCTCCAGGCCTTGCCATCGAGAAACTCACCGGTACCTGTAGCGGGTTATACAACCGCCGCTGACGACACGGTCCGCGTAGAGTGCCGCAAGTACACAACCGTCCCCCAAAATCCGCCGCCACAGTGGGCGCTGGTCGACACCATTGTTGCTTCGAACAGCCCCGTGAGCGGGACGACGGACCTCTACAGCTACTCGGACGACGTCGTCTTTCCGAACTCGTGCTGGGGCCTCGGCGGCTTCTTCGCTTACGCGACAGAGGTTCGGTTCATCAACAACAGCGGCATCGTCTACGGTGTCTTCGACGTCGCCGGACAGTCGTGCGTCTTTCAGGAGTACCAGGCGGGTACGCCGTACTCCGAAATCCGGGATACGTGCGAGCTAAAAGATAATCTAGGTCAACCGCGAAACTATATCCATCTCGTGGTGGAGTGACTCGCGGCTCGGCGCCCAGCGGCGTGCCTGGACTTTGCGAGCGATTTCATCGCGCAACTGCACGGTCGTAGCGATTCCGGTGGCTTATCGGCGGGGGAGGGGGCCGAGTTGCGGTTCGCCTCGAAGCCCCGGCTTGCAGCCTGAGCACGAACTCGCAACCCACAGGGTGCGGAAAGAGAAGTGCGCTACCGAAGGCCCATGGCGTTCAACACGCGGTCGAAGTTCGCTCGCCGATCGCTCAGGCCGTCGACGGGCCCGGTTGCACACGGCGCGTCGTGGCAGCCACGGTTGACGATGCCGCTGACCGCGTCGATGAAGGCCGTGCCGGTCATGCCACCGTCAACGTAGGCGCGCAGCTGGTCGAGATACGCCCACCCGCGCTCGTCGTACGTCTGAACGGAGCTCATCCAGTAGAACAAGCCTGCGACCCACTTCAGTTCCGGATGCGCGGTGCTCCTGCAGATGACCTCGGGGTCGGCGCAGAAGTCGATGTCGCCGTACAGCACGGTGGACGGCCGCGGAAACTGCGATGGGTCGAGGTGTGTTCGCCCCAGATAGTGATTGAGGATGCCGAAGTTGCAGCGACCCGTGGTCTGAATGACTCCACGGCCCCACCAGCAACAGCCCTCGACCGAGCCCCCGCTTCCGTCCCAAACATATCCGCCTCCCCGCTGCCCGGCGTAGACCTCGCACGCCGGCCGCTGATACACCTCGACGCTGGTGTCTGGCGTGAAGCCGGGCTCCGTCGCCGGATAGGGCCAGCAGTCCGAGCTGTAGTTCCAACGCCCCGTCGAGCCGTCGGCTCCCGCGAGCCCTAAGGACCGCAGGTACGCATCCGGAGCGCAGAACAGCGGCCCGGGCGCCCCGTACCACTTTGCATGCGTGACAGCGGAGATGATCTTCGATCGATCTCGGGGACACGCCATGTCGCAGTCATAGCTCGCGTAGTCCTGACCAAGCTGTCCGCAACTGTTCGACATCAGGTATCCGTTGGTGTTGTCCCAATTGTTCTCGTCGCAGGCGTCGTATTGGACCGTTTCCTTCATCGCCTGAGCCAGGAACGCGGCGAGGTTAACGAGGGCATACAGATGCCGTCGGTCTTGCGGGTCGCTGCTCAGTCCTAGATACAGTCTGAAGTCACCAACGCCGTCGAAGTACATGTTCGCGACGCCTTGGGCGAAGTCCTCCCAGTGATACAGCGTCGACGGGCTCCAGCTGAGGTCCGGCTGCTGAGCGCGAAGGACGTTGGTGTTGAAAGGTGTCGGGTCACCAAGAAGAATGCCGTCGATCCGAGCGTCTCCAGTGATCGACGTCTGGCAAATGGTTCCGACGCACACGGTCCCTGGTCCGCACGCTGGCGTGCACCCGTCCCCCGGCAGTCCGGCGTCGGTCGACGGGGCGCCGGCGTCCGCGCTGCCCACAGTACGAATTGTCGCCGTGGTTCCGTCCGTGCTAGACGCGCCGTCATCGTCGGTGACGATAAGCGTCACCGTATAGGTTCCAGGGGCGGAGTAGGTGTGCGTGGCGTCGGCGGTGCTCGCCGAGGCTCCGTCGCCGAAGGTCCACTGGAATCCGACGATCGTGCCGTCCGGGTCGATGGAGCCTTGACTCGTAAAGAGGATGCTGTCGCCGACGTCCCCGGCGTATTGCCCATTCGCGTTGGCTGTCGGCGGCTGATTCGTCGGTTGCCCGCCGTCGCATGGCCCTAGCAGCGTCCACTCCTGCCAGAGACCGGAATACGTCTCCGGGTCTTGATTGAGCGTCCACCAGTTCGCTTCGTATGCATTTCCAAGCCAGGCGACTCGAGCCCCACCGAAGTACGCGGTGCCACTGTCCCAGGTCGGAAGCGGTCCGCAATCAACGGCTTCCGATACACGGGCGCTCAGCATTGTTGCGCTGATCAAAAAGACGAAAACCACTTTCTTCATTCTTCGCTCCTTTGAATGGATGTACTCGGCGCGCATGTCACCGAGCCCCACGCGAAGGAGCTTGGCCGAGCGCACGCTCGACCAAGCTCACGGTGCCAGGAGGTCGCTGCTCGACGCGGGACCTACCGACCGCTGAAGGCAGAGATCAGCGAGCCCTGGGCGTCATCGCCGCTGAGCTCCCAGAACATTCCACCTCCCAGGCCATTGGCGTTGATATAGGCCCGCTTCTCGGTGATGAGCTGCGGATCATCGTAGCTCCACCAGACGCCGCCCGAGTACAGCCACAGAGCGCCGGCCGCCGAGTCTCGGAACCGCGTCCCCGACCGGTTCTTGAGCACCTTGTAGTCTTCAATGCCCGGTTCCCAGGTTCCGGGGGCGGCGCCGGTCCCCGTCTGAAAGAGGCCGTTCCCTGCGGGTCCCGGCGGAACGCCTCTCCAGCCGCGCCCGTAGAACGGCGCTCCGACGACCACCTTGGCGGGCGGCGCGCCGCGGCTCACATAGGCCTGAACACCCCGGTCCACGCTGAAGATCTTCGCAGACGGGTCTCCCGCCGTATCGAAGAGGTTGGCCTGGTGCATCGTGGAGCTCTCGAATGCGCCGTGGAAGTCGTACCCCTGCACCGTGATGAAGTCGAGATAAGGCATGATCTGGGGGACGTCGAAGCCTGCGTCGACCTTCTCCGGATCGACGGGGACGAACATCGTCAAGTTGTACGTCCTGCCGGTCTGCTGACTCAGCTGATCCAGCTGCGCCCGAAACTCGGCGAGCAAGGCGGTCAAGTTCTGCTTGTCTTCCGGCCGAATGACGTTGCCCGGGTTGCCTTCAGAGCCGGGCCACTCCCAGTCGATGTCGATGCCGTCGAAGATTCCTTCGTGCCCCGTGAACCCCGGCGCAAAGTTTCCCTTGATGTACATATCAATGCAGGAAGCCACGAAATTGACACGGTTCGCAGGAAGCGCGGCATTAGAGAAGTATCTGGACCACGTCCAGCCACCGATCGAGATGTGAACCTTGAGGTTAGGGTGCATCGCCTTCAGCTTCTTCAGCTGATTGAAGTTCCCCCGCAAACATCCGGGATCCCAGCAGTCGGACGTGCCGTCTACGCTCTCGCTGCTGCCATAGAACTTGTCCCAATCGGCGTAGGGATCAGCACCTCTGCACGTAAGGCTCGACTGGTTGATATCGGAAAACGCATAGTTGATATGCGTCAGCTTCGCCGCGGAGTTACTCGTGTGAATGTTCTTCACTTGGTAGTTTCGTCCATAGATGCCCCACTGCACAAAGTAACCCACGACACGGTCCAAAGCGTCTGACGGCACCGGCGGAGGCGGAGGCGGAGGCGGTGGCGGAGGTGGTGGCGGAGGTGGTGGCGAGCCTCCGGTGTGGTCGTCGTAGAAATCGGGACGAGCGCCCGGTCCGAAGGCTGCGCATCCCGTTTCATATCCCGGCCGGCACTCGAAAGTCGTTGCCCCGTCGTCTTCCGTAACACACTGCGGTCCACTCCATGATGTCCCATCCCACGTCCAGAGATTCGCGGACCAAGTCACGCATTGATCGGCTGAAACCGATCCTGCGGCCAGCAAACCGACAATCACTGCAATCACACCGGCGAGTCTTGCTCTTCCGATAAGGCGTCTACTCACGATTTCACCTTGAGCCTTCCGTTCAGAATACTGCACAGCTTCGTCATCCCCACACGTCCTGCTTCGTCGATCGGCCAACGCACACCGACGCTCGGAGCGTCGCGGTGGTCAATCGAAAGCATAACAGGTTATATCCACCTATCTTCGGCTCGCTGAGCTGTCAAGACGGGGCCGTTCTCTGACATTTGGTGATCGAATGACGACCACGGCTCCTTGACGGCACCCCGGGACCAGCGGTACATCGGCGAGTCAGTGGTTATATCCACATATCAAGCTCAAATGTCGCACTCGACCAACAAGACACTCGACGAAGAAGTCGCGGGGCGTTTCGCGGTGCAGGGCTCAGCGCTGATCGACGGAATCCTGACTTCCGCAAGCCTGGTGATCTGCGCGGGGCGAATCGCGGAGATTATCACGGAGTCGTCTTCGGCCGCTCTGCCCATGCCGGTCTACAGAGCCGACGTCATCGCCCCTGGATACATCGATCTTCAGGTCAACGGGGGTTTCGGCGTCGAGGTTGGTGCCGATCCGAAAGCGATCCTGCATCTGTCGTCGATCCTGCCTTCCACCGGTGTCACCGCCTTTCTTCCCACCGTGGTCAGCTCGACCGCCGACTTCTATCCGCGTGCCTTTCGAGCGTTTCAAGAAGCGATCAACGAGGCGGGCGCGACCCCTCTGGGCATGCACACCGAGGGGCCTTTTCTGTCCCCGGAGCGCTCTGGAGCACACTCGCGCGCGGCGGTCGAGGCGGCCAGTCGGCAAGCGCTCTCCTCGCTGCTCGATAGCGACGTCCTCCGGCTCGTTACGATTGCCCCCGAGGTCCCCGGTGGGTTGGACTACATCCGACGATTTCGCGAGCGGGGCGTGGTCGTGAGCCTTGGCCACACGAACGCGACCTACGAAGAGTTCATCGAAGGCGTCGACGCGGGGGCTTCCCTCGTTACGCACCTCTACAGCGCGATGTCGCCGTTTCGTCATCGGGAGCCGGGAGCGGTTGGCGCCGCCCTCCTCGACGACCGAACGACCGTCGCGCTCATCGCGGACGGGGTTCACACTCACCCGGCGAGTCTGCAGCTCGCCCTGCGATGTAAAGGTGCCGATCGCGTCGCGTTGGTGACCGACGCGATCGCGGGCGCCGGAATGGCGTCCGGGGTCTACAGGCTTCAGGGTCGCGCCATTCACGTAACGGGTGAGACGTCCCGCTTGGCCGACGGCACGCTCGCGGGCTCCGGCCTCACGTTGGATAAGGCCGTTCGATACATGGTCGATCTCGCCGGCGCTCGTGTCGCCGACGCGCTGCGAATGGCGAGCGAAGTCCCGGCGCGGATTCTCGGACTCGATGACCAGAAGGGACGACTGAAGGCAGGCTTCGACGCGGACCTCGTCCTGCTCGACGCGGATCTCGAGGTGCAGGCGACTTTCGTCGCCGGCAAGCTTTTCTATCAACGTGACGGGCCGAAACCGGCCTAGGAGCCTTCGCGGTGGCGAACGAAGCGTCTCCACGTCGAAGCTCTGCCATCGCGTCCATGTGCCCCATCCGCCGGTGCCCGGAGGACGCAAACAAAGGAGAGAGTTAATGGCACAGTCAGCAAGAAACTTGCAGTCGATCTCGATCGCTGCCCCCCTGTTGGTCGCGACCTTCGTTGGTCACGCCTATGCACAGGCGCAGCCGTCGCAAGAGTCACCTGCGTTAGCGCCGGCTCCCGAGGCAAGCCAGAGCGATACCGACGCGGAGGCCGAGGCCACGCGCTCATCGCTCGAGGAGTCGTCGTCCCCTCGGAGCCCGCCGGTCGAAGAAATCGTGATCACCGGAATCCGCGCTAGCTTGCAGTCGGCGCTCGACAAAAAGCGCAACTCGAGCGCGATCGTCGACGCGATCTCCGCAGACGACATCGACAAGTTCCCGGACGAGAACATTGCCGAGTCGTTGCAGCGGATTCCGGGTCTGTCGATCACTCGGAGCTTCGGTGAGGGTCAAGACGTCAGCATCCGAGGGCTTGGGCCCGGTCGAAATCTCACGCTTCTCAACGGGCAGGGACTGGCTTCCTCCTCGTTCTTTCTCGAGGACTTCGAGTTCAGCAGAGGCTTCAACTTCGCGCTGCTCCCATCGGAAGTCGTATCCTCGGTCGAGGTCTACAAGAGTCCGGAGGCCCGCCTACAGGAAGGTGGGATCGGCGGTACGATCATCCTGAACACGCGAAGACCTCTCGACCAAGACGAGCTCGTCATCGCCGCGTCGATCGCGTCCGGCTATGGCGACCTGCCGGACGAGCTCGACCTGCGGGCGAGCGGCCTATTCAGCTGGCGCAACAAGTCCAAGACGTTCGGTGTCCTCGTGTCCGGCGTACACCAGGAAAGAACGCTCCGGCGAGACGCGATCGAGGTTTTGTTCTACGATGAGTCCGACATCGACGTCGACGGCGACGGAACGCTCGAGGGCACGAACGTCATTTATCCGGGCATCATCGGCTCGGCCCTTTTCGAGCAGGAGCGTGTGCGGACCACTGGCCTCGCCACGGTTCAGTGGAATCCGGTCGACAGCCTCGACTTTACGGCGACCGGCCTCGTCTCCCGGCTCGGCGGTGACAACACCAATCACAACTATCTGAGCCTTCAGTTCCTGGCACCGTTGACCGGCGCCGACTCCGTCGTGAACGACGCGATCATTCGAAACAATACCGCCGTCTTCTTGGATCTCGCGGACGGTCCTGCGAAGGAGGTCGAGCTCGATTCGATCCGACGCGAAACGGCGCTGATGACCTATTCCGCCGACCTGCTTACGCAGTTCCGCTCGGGTGGTTGGCGAATGTCGAACCAGACCGGATACACCCGGGCTACAGGCGGTCGAGGCGACCTCCTCTTTACCGCCTTCACGGCCGACTCGTCTTACCGAAGCGATCTGCGAGACGGGGTGGGCGCGGTGACTTACGACACCGACCCGTCCCAGCCGGCGTCTCTAACGGGCTTCACGCGCGACAGCACGTTCCGAGACAATATCAGCGGAACGCAGGAGCAGTTCTACAGCCAGCTCGACGCCGAACGTTACTTCGACACGTTTTTGCTGTCGTCGATTCAGGCCGGCGTGAAGTTCCGCGCCCAGTCCCAGAATCGCGACCGGGTCGTCGGCACACTGCGGGACGAACCGGGCTTCGACGCCCTGGACGACATCGCCAATCTGACGACGCCGTCCGACTTCCTCGATGGAATCGCCGGTCCCGACGGCCTGACCCGCTACGCATACCCGGACATCGTGGCGCTGAGCGGCGATCTGCCGATTTCGGCATACGACTTCAACGAGGACCCGACCTTCTTCTTTGACGTCAATGAGCGGATCATTGCCGCGTATACACAGCTGAACCTGTCTGCCGACGTCGGCGAGGTGAGCATCCGGGGCAATGTTGGCCTGCGGTACGTCAACACGAGAACCGTGTCACGGGCTCGGCGACAAGAGGATGATGCCCTCGTCCGGTTCCGCGACGTCAACACGTACAATGAGGTCCTGCCGAGTATCAACGTGACCGTCGATCTCTTCGATGAGGTCGTCGTACGTGTAGCAGGTGCACGGGTGATGAACCGCCCCGCCTTCACTCAACTCTCGCCGGCCGTCGACCTGAACCGAACGGTGTTCACGGGGACCGGTGGCAACCCGCAGCTCAACCCATTCATCGCCAACCAGGCCGACCTGTCCGCCGAATGGTACTTCGACCGAGGCGCCGTTTTGTCGCTCGCGCTTTTCTACAAAGACATCGAATCGTTCGTCGGTCTTCAGGAGAACGAGGAAGTGTTCGACGGGGACACGTTCCGGGTGACTCGCCCCTTCAATGGCGAAGGCGGCAATATCCGCGGTCTCGAAGCGTCGATTCAGTATCCTCTGCTGTTCCTCCCGTGGCACTTCGACGGCCTCGGATTCGTGGTCAACTATACGCTCGCCGGGAGCACGAGCTCGGTGGAAGACCCGCAGACCGGTGAAAGTCTGCCCGTGCCCGGACTGTCCGAGCATACCGTCAACGTGATCGCGTACTATGAAAAGGGGCCGTTCGGCATTCGCGTTGCCTATAACTATCGCACCAAGTTCTTCGAGCAGATCGACCGCGGCGGGGCGCGGTTCACCGACGCCTTCGGCCAGCTCGACGGTGGCCTGTCGTGGAACTTCTGGGACGGCCAGGTCACATTGTTCGCCGAGGCCCTGAATCTGACCAACGAGACGCTCGTGCGATTCGTCGGTAGCAGCGAGCGACCGTTTCAGAACCTCACCACCGGGCGGCGGTTCTTCCTCGGCGTCCGCGGGCACTACTGACGAACCTCCCCCGAGCCGGCGACGGCGAGCGGTTGTGCGACCCGTCCCGCTCCTAGAGTCAGGCTCTCCTCGCGGCGATCGATCTTCACCGAACCGCCGCACGGTGGACGGTGGCTTGCTCCTCGAGTCACCAGGTCTCGGTCACCTTGCTCAGCCCGCGCGGCGCATCCGGCGCCGCCCGACGTTTCGCCGCGAGCGCCCCCGCCCACAGCTGACCGGGGACGATTGCCACCATCGGCGACACCCACTCAGGTGTTTCCGGCGGCAACCTGATCGGCAGATCGGCTTCCTGAAGGACCGCTTCCTGGTCGGAGACCGCAATGACCGGCGCGTTCTGCTTCTGCGCCCGTCCGATCAGATGCAGGGTCTCCTCGGTCCATCGGTCGCACAAAGAGTACGCCAGAACCGGCAAGCGCCGATCGAGCATCGCGATGGGACCATGCAGAAAATCTGCGCCGGAGTATGGCTCCGCGATGACGTAGCTGGTCTCCTTGATCTTCAGCGCCGTCTCGAACGCGGTGCTGAGATTGTATCCCCGGCCGAGGATGACGAAGCGGTCCGCCCTCATGTAAGCCTGCGCCCGCTCCGCGAGCTCGGCCTGTGCTTCGAGACATGTCGATATCCGGTCCGGTAGAACGTCGAGTTCCCTTCTTCGACTCGGGTCGGTCGCAAGCTCGGTGCTGAGCATCGCGATCGCGCAGAGCTCGCCGACGTACGTCTTCGTGGCCGCTACCGCTCGCTCCTCCCCCGCCAGCACCGGAATGCACAGCTCGGCCGCCTCCGCCAGCTTCGAGGAGCCATCGTTCACCACCGCGAGCGTCAGCGCACCGGCGGTCCGCGCCCGGCGGATCATCTCGACGACGTCGGGCGACTGCCCAGACTGGCTGATGCCGACGACCAGCGCGCCGGACAGCCGCAGCGGCGCATCGTAGCGAGTGACGATCGACGGCGCGGCGAGCGCCACGCTCCATCCGTTTCGGATACCCAGCAAATACTGAGCGTATCGGGCCGCATTGTCCGAAGTTCCGCGGGCCGCGACGACAACGAAGCGGGGATCGAACGCGCGGATCCGCTTCGACGCTTCTTCGATCGCGCTCCATCCGCGATCGAGCAGCCGCGCGAGCGATTCGGGCTGCTCCCGAATCTCGCGGTCGTACCAGCCGACGTTGGCGTAGCTCGAACCCTGCTGGTCGTGATCTTTGCTTTGCACCCTACGACTATATCTGGTTATAACCAGTCATGTCATGCAGGCAGGGAACGGAGACCGGCCGGGACTGTCGCCAGCGGAATGCGGCGAGCCCGGTTCATTGCATTCGCAGCTCCGCGTGAAAAACGTACTTGTCGCCTCGGAAGAAGGAGTCGAGATACTCGAAGGCGACACCGTCTTGTTGATACGTCGTTCGCTGAACCCGCAGCACCGGGCTTCGCGCCGAGATACCCAAAAGCGAGGCGTCCTTCTTCGGACAAGAGACGGCCTGCCACTCCTGAGATGCGTGAGTTGGGACAAAGTCGTACTTGCGCCTCAGAGTTTCGTAGAGGGAACGGTTCTCGAGATCTTTGCGCCGAAGGCCGGGACACAGTTTGGCGGGTAGATGAACCGTCTCGACGGCCATGGGAACGTAGTCCGCTAACCGCACGCGCTTGACGACGATGATCGTCTCGCCCTCCTCCAAGCCCAGCGCCTCGACGATATCTGGCGGCGCCTCTACCGTCTCGAAGTCCAAGACGTTGCCTCCCGGCTTCTTGCCTTGGGACCGCATCTCCTCCGAGAACCCGATCAGAGGCAACAGATGCTTGGTCAGGGGCGCGTTTCGAACGAAGGTCCCTCGACCATGGCTCCGGACGAGCCGTCCCTCGGAGACGAGATCGCTGATCGTACGCCGGACGGTGATTCTACTCACATCGAACTGCTCACAGAGGTCGCGTTCGGAGGGAACCTGGGTGTCTGCCGGCCATTCACCGGAGTCGATCAGCTCTTCGATGGCGAGCTTGAGCTGATGATAGAGGGGAATGGGGCTCGACTTGTTCAGCATCGCTTGCACCTTCGCCCGGGCGAGTTTCCTCGCCGTGGCCAGTCTGCACGACCTTCGTCCTTGGATACACGACGGACGACGATGGTCAAATCTGCAAACCACGCCGACAGATCGAACGGCTGGGCGATTCTGCCCAACCGAACGCGCACATGGGGTGGCAGGGTGTATGCGGCTTCCCAGCCGAGATGCGCTGGGTTAGGCCGAAGGGCAAGGGCTGGGTCAGGTCACGTTGCTTTGAGGGAGAGGCGAAGGCTCTGGGCGACCGTCTCTGCGCGGGGACCAAACAAGAGGTGCAGCGCCGACCCCGTGGGCTGGGCGAACCCGCGGAAGACCAGGGCGTCGAGGGCATGCGTGTTGACGCACGACGGGTCGACGACATCGACCCGAACACGAGACGCGCATGTCCCGATTCCGCGAACGTTGGAGGGCCCGCCGAGCGCGCTGACCAGCCGCGCCGCAAGGTCGCCGTCGCTTTCGGCGGACACCGGGTCGGATGATGCGGGCAGCGCTGCTTCGATCGCCGGTCTCGGTGAAACGCCAGCATCGCGAAGTGACGCCCGCATCTGCCCCGCGAGCCGGTCCGCATCGAGCCCCATCACGACCTGAAGGCCCGACCCGCCGGTCCGCAAAACTCCGCGAGCGCCGAGCGCCTCGAGAGCGACCGTGTCCACTGCGTCCGGGTCGGCGACCTCCAGCCGCAACCGGGTCATACATGCATCGACAGCGATCAGGTTCGGCGCCCCTCCGAGCGCCGCGATGAGATCGCCCGGTCGCGAGTCGCTTGGTCCTGACGGCGCCGGGCTCGGCGATGACGTCCTGCGGCCCGGCGTCGAAAGGTCAAAGAATGATATCCCAAACCGAAAAACTCCATAGTACAGCGCAAAGTATACGGCGCCGACGGGGATGAGCATCCACGGCCGCGTCCCGAGGTTGTAGTTGAGCACGTAGTCGATCATTCCGGCCGAAAACGTGAAGCCGAGCCGTACGCCCAACAGGTCCATCACGACATGCGCCAGTCCCGTGAGAACGGCGTGAATTGCAAATAAGACCGGCGCGACGAACATAAACGTGAACTCGATTGGCTCGGTGACCCCCGTCAGCAGCGACGTCAGCGCCATCGACAACAAAAGGCCCGCGACCTCCTTACGACGCTCGGGTCGCGCGGCGCGATACATGGCGAGGCAACCGCCCGGCAGCCCAAAGATCATGACGGGAAAGAATCCCGCCATGAACGCGCCGGCGTCCGGATCACCGGCGAAGAATCGGTTGAGATCTCCGGTCGCGCCGTTGAAATCGCCCACTAAGAACCAGGCGATGCTGTTGAGGATATGGTGAAGGCCGGTCACGACCAGGCAGCGATTCAACGTCCCATATAGAAAGAGACCGAGGCCTTCGGCGCCGACCACAGCGCGGCTGAGTCCGTCCATGCCCTGCTCCAACGTCGGCCAGCCAGCGCCGAAGAGCCCTGCGAGCGCGACGCCGGCCAGCCCCGCCGCGATGGGCACGAATCGCCGTCCTCCAAAGAACGCCAAGTACTCCGGCAGCTTGATCGCGTGAAACCGGTTGTAGAGAAGGCCAGCGGCCAGCCCGCACAGAATCCCTAACGGAACGCCGAACTTGTTCGCCGCCGCCTCTTTGAAGGCCGCGGCGGCCAGCGCCCGGGATGAGGCGGGCAGATCGGCGGTGACCGCCGGCGGCACCGCGATGAGCGCCTCGGCGCCCCCCGACGCCACCGCGAACGCAACGGCGGCGGCCAGGGCCGCCGCGCCATGGTTCTCACGGGCAAAACCGACCGCGACGCCGATCGAGAAGATGAGGCCAAGCTGTCCAAAGATCGCGGCACCGCTGCCGGCGATGAAGGCGCTGTCGACAAGGTCCGGTTGCCCAAGACGAAGAAAGAGACCTGCGACCGGGAGTACGGCGATCGGCAACATCAACGACCGACCGAGCGTTTGCAGATGTGTGAACCCCGTCTTCATCATTACCGTTCTCCGTGCCCAAAGCGCTCGCGCGCCAACGCCCGCACCTGTTCGGCGTTGGTTTGCGCGAGGGCGGACCGAGCCGCGTGTTCGCATTCATCGAGCCGCAGAGGGCGGACACACGCTTTGATCGCGGGGACCGCCGCCGGCGCGGCGGAGAGCGACCGAATGCCGAGACCGATGAGCACAGGCGCTGCCAGCGGATCAGACGCTGCGCCCCCGCACACGCTGACCGGACACCGGTATGGATGGGCCCCGTCGATCACCCGCGCCACGAGCCTCAACACGGCGGGGTGAAGCGCATCGATGGCGGCGGCGAGCGCCGGATGCCCCCGGTCCATGGCCAGCGTGTACTGCGCGAGATCGTTGGTACCGATGGACAAAAAGTCCGCTACCGATGCGATCTGGTCGGCGAGCATCGCGGAGGACGGCGTCTCGACCATCGCGCCCAGTTTCAGCCCCGACGCCTCGGACATTGACCGCACCCGTTCGATGTCTTCGGCGGCGGTGACCATCGGCAACATCACCCGCGGCGAAGGTGTCACCCGTCCGATCGCTGTCAGTTGCGCTTGCAACAACTCCGGCCGCGTGAGGCTGGCGCGCAGACCGCGCAGGCCCAGCGCGGGGTTTTCTTCGACCGGCAAGGGAAGAAACGGCACGGGCTTGTCGCCGCCGATATCGAGCGTCCGTATGACGAGCGGCCGGCCATCCAAGCCATCCGAGACGGCCTGGTACCGATCACGCTGCTCCTCGACGGTCGGCGCGTGTTCGCGATCCTGGAAAAGCAGCTCCGTGCGAAGCAGACCGCAGCCCTCCGCGCCCAGCGCCACGGCGTTCGGTGCCTCCTCGGCGCCGGTCAGATTCGCGTAGACTTGGATGCGAGTCCCGTCCGACGTGCAGCAGTCTTCCGTCGCCTCGGCGTGCGCCCGATGGGCCGCCCGCTGGCGGCGCTCCATTTCACCGCACGCCTCAGCTAGCTCCGTCGGCGGCGGCGCTACGCGCAACACGCCTTCATCGGCGTTGATCACGAGCGCCACGCCGTCCTGGATGGTCATCACTTCAGGGCCGGCCGCCACTATCGCCGGCACCCCCATGGATGCCGCGATGATCGCCGCGTGCGACGTTGGTCCGCCTCCAGCGGTGCACAGACCCGCGACCTTCGTCGCGTCGAGCGCGGACAACTGAGACGGCAGCAGCTCCTCGGCGATCAAGATCGCGTCATCGGGGAGGAGGTCTTCGATCGGTCCGGCCTCGGGACCGACCAGCTCTAGCAATACTTGGTGCTCGACGTCTGCGAGGTCCGCCTCGCGCTCGGCCATGTAACGGTCGCCGAGCCGAACCAGCTGCTCGCGCAAGCTCGACACCGCCGCCCGCCACGCGAACCCCGCGCTCTTTCCCTGCGCGATGATCCGCCGGGCGTCGGCGACGATATCCGGATCGTCGATCAGCGACGCGTGCGCGACCATGATCGACCGTCGCTCGGCGTCGTCGCCTGCCGCGTCAGCGGCCGAGTCGAGCTTCGAGCGGGCGCGCGCCCGTGCCGTGTCGAGCTGTGCCGACTCGACGTCCGCGCCCGCGCCGGTCTCCGAGACCTCGAGCCTTCGCGCGGCCACGCGCGTCGCAACCCCGATGGCCCGACCCGGCGCGGCGCAGACCCCGCGAATCTCGCCGGGCGCGGCGGTCGTCGAGACAGCGACCCGGGTCGGCGGCGGCCGATGCGGCGTGGTCGGCTCGGGCGCAGAGAGGGCTGACACCACCGCCGACACCGCGGTCTCGGCATCGACGCCCCGAGCCTCGACCTCCACGGCATCGCCGGCTCGCAGCCCCGCGGTCATGAGCGCGACGGTGCTCTTGGCGTTGGCCGGCTGGTTCTTGCCTCGCACGACGACCTCCGCTTCGAACCGCTGTGCGACCTGCGCCACCGACGCGGCAGGGCGGGCGTGCAGACCATGCGCGAACGCGAGCACGACGCGTCCGCGCGCCTCCGTATCTCCCGTCGACGCCGAGACCTCGCCAGATTGTCGCGACGCGAGCGCCATCAGCGGCTCACCGACACGCACGCGTCGGTCTTGATGCCGAAGGACGATGTCGAAGCGCCCGCCGTTCGTGAGCACCACGGGCGTGATCACACTCTTGGCGCGCCGAGCGAGAAGGTCGAGATCGAAGCTGATGAGCTTATCGCCGCCGCGCACCCGCTGCCCCACGCCGACGTGGGCGACGAAGCCTTCACCGGCGAGCCCCACCGTCTCGAGACCGATGTGCATCAGCAGCTCCGCGCCGCCGTCGGCGCGCACGGCCACCGCGTGGCGCGTCTCTGGCATCGAGACGATCTCGCCATCAAACGGCGCGTGAAGACTCGAACCCGTGGGATCCACCGCGAGCCCGTCGCCGACCAAGCGTTCGGCGAAAGCCGGATCCGGGACCTCGCCGAGCTGCGAGACCCATCCGCTGATCGGCGCCAGTACTTCAACCCGTGAATCGTCAGGAGTCATCGGCGCTCCCCTCCAGCGCGACCCAGTCGATCGCGTACATCGGATCTACGCCCCGAGCCGTAAACGTGAAGCACAGGTCGCCGCGGGCCGCTGCCGTCTCGAGGGCTACCGGCGGAAGAACCGTGGTCGCCGGGTTGGACGCCGCCGGCGCGAGGGGAAGAACCGCGACCCGCTCACCGTCGCAACCCAATCTGACCTCGAGTTCCCCCTCGGGGGTCGACGGCGGACGCAGAGAGATCTTTTTAATGTCGTCTCCGATCTGGAAGTTGAACGGGACCTGACCGACCGCCGCCATGATAGACTCGGTTCCGGTCAGGTCCACATCGCGCCAAACCCAACACGGCCGCATGATGTCAATGAGGAAGACCGCGCGCGGCCCATCGACCGGTGCGTCATCCTCGAGCGCGAGCACGAGCTTGTCGTCGCAGGTCTCCAGCTCGCGGCTTTGGCGGCGATGCGTCTGCGGAGACGGAGCGGGCGCCGGAGGCGGCGGCAATCCGAGCGAGTGGTAGCGCGAGGCCTGCGCCTTCAGGCGGGCCGCGAAGCCGTCCCAGCGTATGTGCCTTGGGGCCGACCACCCGAGCTCGGCGACGGCGGCCGCCCGCGGAAAGGCCATCCGCCACACCCGGTCTTCGGTGCGAATGTGTTCGGTCCATACGTTGGCTTGTACGCCCAGCACACGGTCGAGCGCCGCGTTGGGGATGCCGGCCGGCCTGACCTCGAACTCGTAGACGTCCCGTACGGATACGACCCGCCCTCGGCCCGGGGGCTCGTTGGGCGAATCCGAGACGCGGTTGTCGAAGTAGAGCAGCGGCCAGGCGGCCAACACCGTGCCGTGCCCTCGACGTGCGGCCGCGATGGCGCCGTCGACCCCGCGCCATGACATGACCGCCGCGTGCGGAGGAAGGTCTCCTGCGAGGATCTCGTCCCAGCCGATCAGGCGACGGCCGTGCTTCGATAGAAACTGCGCCATCCGACGCATGAAGTAGCTCTGCAGCGCCTCTTCGTCGGCGACGTCGAGCTCCTTCATGCGCGCCTTGACGCGCGCGGATGCCCGCCACTGCGTCTTAATCGCTTCGTCGCCGCCCAGATGAATGTATCGGCTCGGAAAAAGGTCCATCACCTCGACCAGAACATCCTCGAGAAACGCGAAGGTCTCCTCTTCTACGTTGAAGAGGTTCGGATAGATCCCCCAGTCTGCCGGGACGGCGTCCGGCGTCTTGCTCGACGAGCCGAGCGCCGGATAAGCGACGATGGCCGCCGTCGCGTGCCCCGGCATCTCGATCTCCGGAACGATCGTCACGTTCCGGTCCGCCGCGTACGCGACGAGGGCCCGAACGTCGTCTTGGGTATAGTAGCCGCCGTAGAGGCGGAGTCGACCGGTCGCTGGATCGATGTCCGCGGCCGGGCCGTCACCAGCGGGGACCCTCCATGCGCCCACTTCGGTGAGTCGCGGATACTTTTTGATCTCGAGCCGCCAAGCCTGATCGTCGGTCAAATGCCAATGAAGGACGTTCAGCCTATGCAGCGCCATGACGTCGACGAGCCGCCGAATGAAGGCCGGCGACTGATAGTGGCGAGCCGAGTCGAGCATGAGCCCTCGCCAAGAGAAGCGGGGCTCATCGTCGATGCGGACGGCCGGGACGAGGGCCGTACCCCGGCGCGCGCGCGAGGCCATGAGCTGCCAAAGCGTCGTCGCACCGTAGAAGAGCCCCGGGGTGTGCCCCGCCTCGATCGATGCGCCGACCGGAGTCACGGTGACGCGGTAAGCCTCCCGGCCGAGCGCCTCCTTCTCGAGTCGGACGAGCCGAATCCCCTCGCCCGACTCGAGAACCCGAAGGCGCAACCCGCGCGTACGCTCCACCAGATCGACTAGGTACCGCGCCACCCACAACGCCTCGGCGTCCCCCGAGTCGACGACGATCGCGGTTCGTCCATCGACGAGTTCGTAGGAACCTCGCTCGACTCTCAGCTGCTTCGGAGCCGGGATCACCGACGCCTCTCGTTCGCCAGGAACCGAGGCGCAACAGGCTAACACGCACGCGAAGGCGGTGGACCAACGTCGACGTCTTCCGATCCTCCCGCATCGATATCTCGTTGCCATAACTGGTTATAACCAGTATACGCAAGGTGAGATCGAGTCAAGCTGGCCGCTTGGCTCGCTGCGGCAACGTCTGCAACGGCAGGTCTAAAAGCCTGCAACCCGCTGACATTCTTAAGAAGTAGACATCGGCTTATGCGTGCGCCGCAGCTCGTCCGTCGAGGGCGGCGGTAGGTGCGGGCAGCGTTGAATTGCGTGCTAGCCGAACGCACGACGACCGGATCCGCGCCGGGCGGCATGCTCCTGCAACAACCTCCTCATTCGAGAGCGCGGGCTTCTCAATCCACTCGGCGGTCCGAATCGACGCGTACGACATCGCGGGCCGTGAGCGAGGCGCCTAGATTCGCCAGGCGATACCCGCGCGGAATACGAAGTCGTTGTCGAGGTCGTTGCCTCCGTCCGGCAGCGTATCGTTGCGGGCGTTCTTTGGGTCGAAGCGCCGAAAGAACGTGTGCCCCCCAAAGACGGACAGCCAAAACGAATGGAACAGCCTAACACCGACGGTCGCCCCCGCCGTGCCCACGGAGTACGCAAGGTGGTCGAGACACGCGTCCGAGTCGCGCATGCGCTCGTCGACGTCCGTCGTCGGGTCGTCGACCGCTTCGGCCCGACACGGGTAGGCGTCTCGGATCCTCTGGTCTCGGACCGCATATTCGTTGCCCTGTAGTTCAGCGCGTAACCCTAGCTCGAGCCGGTTCCAGAGGGTCCAGCGCGCGGTCAAGAAGGCCGGCAAGAACGCCTCGATCCGAATCTCGTCGACTGGCCGATACTCGAAGTATAGCGCCGGCAGAGGCAAGAGCGAGCCAAAGCCATAGGTGACCAAGAACCCTCCGCCCAGAACGAAACGCTCCGAAAAGGAGTAGGTAGCCATAGCGAGAGTATTGAGTCGAAGCATCTCGATATCGACGGAGCGGAAGTCACCGGCGAGCCCTGGCGCCAACCGAAATGACAACGACCACCCGTCGTTCAGCTGCTGAATCAGCAGCAAGCTCAGCTCAGCCGAGTGAAAGCTACGCAGCTCGATGAAGTCGGCGGGCTGCATAGAGAACGAGACGGAGTCGACGTGATAGGCCCCTCCGACGACGAGGTATGTCGACTTGCCGAAGGTTATCGGGATGTTTACGGCGGCATCGTAGGACGCCACCTGAGCCTCAGCCGGCGGCGCATCGGCCACTGGCGCCCCAGGGACATACTGCCCGGACATCTCCATGAGGTCAGGGACCTGGGCCCCCGCGGTCCGTACGACGATCGTTAGGACCATAGCCGCAGCCGGAGCGACGATTCGGATCGGCGAGAGACGAAGACGTGTCATGGCAAGCACCTATCGTTATCAAACGCAGTTTCAATCATCTGTTTGAAATTTGACGATCGATCGCAGTTGGTCAAACATCTGTTTGAAAAACCTGCATGGCGAGAGCGAAGCAAACGCGAGAGGCGCTGATCCAGGCGGCGATCGAGGAGGTCGAGCGCGTGGGCTTGGCGCAGATCACGGTCCGAGGCATTTGTCAGCGAGCCGGCGCCAACGTGGCGGCCATCAACTATCACTTCGGTTCCAAGGACGGCTTGATCCGGGCCGTTCTTGAAGCAACATGGGCTCATATGTTCGCCGATGCAGAAGCCATTCTGGCCGGTGCGATGACCGCGTCTATGGCGATGAGCGGTCCCTCCGCAGCGCCGCCGCCGAGAACGACCAAGAAGACCCGCGCCGCGACCCGGCGCGCCCTCGTCGAGCTTATGACGTATCTGCTGGAGGGCGCGCAACGCTACCCGCAGCTCACACAAGCCCACGTTCAGGACGGGTTTAACAAGCCCGGTCGGCCCACCGAACTGATGTCGGACTTCGGCGGCCTGGTCCCCAAGGTCGCGGCGGCGGTCCGGAAAGCCGTCCGTGGCTTGTCCACCGCCCACGCCGAACAACGAAGTGTCGCCGCCTTGTCGTCGATTCTCTTCCTCGGCTTCTTTCCTACCTTCTTCGGCACCTCGAGCCCGGCAACCCCCGCGGCGCGTCGACGTCATGTCGAGACAGTGGTCGACGCTCTCTTGGCGGAGCCCCTGAGCCGAGCTGCGTTCGTGCGCTGACCGACAAGCCAAGCACGCGACTGGATTGTCCGACGGCGTCCCACATTCGCCGCGGAGCGAATCCGTTTGATCTTGAATGAGTTCATTGTTCAAAGCGCGATTCGCAAACGAAGGACGAGAGCGCCGCTCAGCGACTTCCCAGGTCACGATCGGCGCGACAAAGGAGCTCTGCGTTAGCGCGGAAGCGACCCGATCGAATCCGTAGAGGCCGATGATCGATAGTCTCGACGTCTCCCGACCGTCGACATCATCGCCAACGGCAAATACTCGGATTGGACGACGGTCGACCTCGAGCCGATGCCTACCTTCGCCTGGTATCGTGTCAACAGCCATGGCGACGACTTCCTCGTTGAGTGGTCTCTGGACGGTGACGCATGGAGGCAGCAGCGGAGCGCGCGACTGCATCGACTGCCAACAATCGTCCGACAATGGGCATCTACGCATGCTCACCGATGTCTGACGGAGGCCTCGAGGCACGATTTGATAGATTCGCAATCGGGCCGTAGGCGTGGGGATTGCCGTAAGACTCCGGCTCATATTTGGACGGGCTCAGCTACGCTGCGTCATGGTGGCCGCGCCGTGCCGAAAGGGCCCGAAAGATGAGCAGATGACCGGTAAGTGCGGTCCAAACATGGACATTCACGATCCAGTTGTACGGTGCGTGGAATACCAACACCACCGGAGGATCGTTCAAAAACTGCCGTATGGACAGCGGCGCACTCAAGAGCGTGATGGTCACGACGTTCAGGAGCAATGCGAGCCCGAGAACGTTAAACGCCAATACCAGCCCCCATGGCAATACGCGCCAGATACTCACAACCCCGAGGATGAGGCCCAGCACGCCGGTGATCACGTCCCAATTACGGCCGCTCCAGGTCATCTGCACCGGTAAATCGCCAGATTCGTACAGCAGGTGCAAGAGGATCTCGAGCGGTAGCCGGTAGGCCATAAGCCCTACCAAGATACCCAATGGCAGCATCGATAGTTGCTTGCCGACGGTGGAGCGGACCAGCATCACGCTGAACGTCATGGTAGCGATCCAATAGACCGGGATAGTTGGCGGCAGTGTATCGATCTCCAAGACGCCCGACTCGGCGACTAGCGCGTGCGTTATTAGCCAGGCTGCGGCAGCGCCAACCGCCCGATTCCTCCAGCTCGCCGTCCGTCCCGTCGGCGCCACCGTACGAACGAGCCAGACCTCAACTGTGACGAGGCTCAGCGTCAGTATGATGAACGAAATCGTCAGCGAGATTGGGGGATCGAATGAATCCATTGTAAACCTCCTTTGGTTGAGAAACGACGGGGACGGCTCCTATATCGTTCGAAGGAGCTCCTAAGGCCCCTCCGTCGACTCGCCCTGAGAGCGTCATTCGGATTGTTGAACTCCTGGATCGTCGATCACTAGAGAAAGCTCGCCGGTGTCGATGTTGTATACGAAGCCGTAGATGTGAACGTGCTTCGGCGTTCCGGGCGAGGCTCGCAGGAGGCCCGTATCATGCTTGAGCGACTCGATGTAGTCGCTAATGCACAGACTCTCTCGTTCATATAGACTTGAGATATCCGCTCCTTGTTCGTCCCGGTAAGCGTCGATGATGCCGTCGGCCGTGAACGAAGTCGCACCGCAGTGCGTGTGGTGGACCACGGCCACATTCGTAATCCCAAAGAGGTGTTGAGCGACGGTCACCGAGCGAAGAGCATCGACGGCGCGTCCTCCGGCCACGACTACCTCGAATAGGGTGGTCGTGGACGCGATCTTGTTGCCTCGCTCCCCGGTGATGACCTCACCCGGGTGCACTTCACCAAGCGCTCGCGCGACGGCCTCTGGGATTCCGGTTGCTCTAGGATCGTAGCAATAGACCACAAGCGTCTTGAGCGGGACGGCTTTGCGAAACGCCTGACGCACGCTCGGCTCGTGGAAGTCGGGTTGTTTGGAGAATGCAAATGCGTCGAATGTCTCGGGAATGGAAGAGGTCATGTCTTCGCTCCTTATCGATGGAGATTAGGGCTAAGAAAACTAGCCCAATATCGTCATCAAGGCTTTGAAGTCATCTATCGGCTTGCTCGAAACGGTTGACAAACGAATCCTTTTTGGTCAAAACGATAGAAAAATTAGGCCATATTTTGAATGAATCGCGACTATCCTCTCAACGCGCTTCGAGCCTTCGAAGCCGCCGCTCGTCATCTGAGCTTCGCCAGGGCCGCGGATGAACTACACGTCACACCCGCGGCAGTAAGCCACCAGGTGAAGAACCTGGAGGACTATCTCGCGACTCCGCTCTTCCATCGCTTGCCCCGGGGACTGCGATTACTAGAAGCTGGTCGCGCCCTTTCCGCGGAGCTGCACGACGTATTCGGTCGGCTGGATCGAGCAGTCGAGCGGGCGAAGACGGTCGATGCCCAAGGAGCCCTGACCATCAGCGTCGCTCCCATGTTTGCCGTTAAGTGGTTGCTCCCCCGACTCGGATCCTTTGAAGTCCATCATCCCGAGATCGACGTTCGCATGTCCTCGAGCTTGGGATTGGTCGACTTCCAACGAGACGATTTCGACGCCGCCATTCGGCTCGGTCACGGTCAGTATCCCGGCCTGATATCGGAGCTCTTGTTCGACGAATTCGTTACGCCGATGTGCAGCCCTAGTCTGCTCGACGAAGGCCCTCCGCTCGTGGCCCCTAAAGACCTTCTTTCCCGAGTCCTCCTCCATGACGACTCCATGTCGTTCGACCCGAAAGCGCCCACGTGGAAGGAGTGGTTAAAGGCAGCCGGAACGCAAACGAAGGGCGCCGTACGCGGACCACGTTTCGGTCAACCAGATCATGCGCTGCAGGCCGCTCTGGACGGGGCGGGTGTCGTGCTTGGTTGGTGCAATCTCGCGGCCGACGACTTGAACGCAGGTCGCCTGGTGGCCCCGCTCGAACTGCGCCTGCCACTGGGATCCGCGTTCTACCTAGTGTATCCCGAGGCATGTGGCGAACGACCGAAAGTTTTGGCTTTGAGGAATTGGATTCTAGAGGAGATCCGCTCTGCAGGCTAGCTGGCACGACGGTTGCCTGAGGCGCTTCGGATCCTCGAGTCCTCCGACGCTGAATGGCGAGATTCTGCTTGCGAAAACCCAGGAGCTCGAACGTGCGGCTCGAGTGTCTAGCTGCGCTGGAGTTCCGCAAACCAGGTCGGCGGCCGCGTCTGCCTTGCGACCACCGAGGATTCGCAACAGCCATCATCAACGTGGTGCTTGGACCATGGGGTACACCTTGGTTGACATGCTCGCCTGAATCTCGCTGACCAGCTCAAATCCGTGTCGTCGACATAAGCTGATGTATTGCCGGTTGGACGACTCTAGATAGGCAACAACCCCGTTGTCATCGCAGCGACGAAGTGTGTGCGCGAGCGCATTCCCCCGAATCCCCGACCGACGAATGCTGGGTCGGTGCCGATCATCGGAAGGTACCAGCAGGGCCGCTGCGAATCGTGAACATCCTCCATCTGCGAAAACAGGTCCGGCAAGGGAGGCTCGCCACGTGTTATCAAGGTCAGAAGCCGCCTCAACCCAATTCTCGTTGCAGGCGCTTGAGACCTCACCCATGCGGCAGTGACGCAAGGCGCTGACATGGCGCGTTC
Organism: Myxococcota bacterium; assembly: GCA_028289325.1. Taxonomy (GTDB): domain Bacteria; phylum Myxococcota; class Kuafuiibacteriia; order Kuafuiibacteriales; family Kuafuiibacteriaceae; genus JANQQN01. Next base: position 23,279 of record JANQQN010000279.1, read on the forward strand.
AGCGCGTAGATGGCCACTTCCGCAAACCGAGGTAGAGCTCGCGCGATAAATCGCCAACAAACGCCCATCGCAGCTCCTCTGCCTTCGCGAGATTGCGGTGTAGGCGGGACGCGGATATGCAGCGGGGCATGATGACGAGCAAC
>JANQQN010000292.1 GCA_028289325.1 Myxococcota bacterium
AACCCGCCTCTCGGGCGACCGCGAACGCAGGAGCGAAGTCGGCGACCGAGAGGTAGCGCTCCTCGCCCGCCATGCCAAACCCCGTCAGGCGCGGGCTCCCGTGCTCCGCGGCCAGGCGCGCCGCCTCCAGCGCCGACGACGGACCGAGGTTGCGAATGGCGATGGCGATGAACCGGGTCTCGACCTCAGGAACCGAGTCCGCACCCGCCTCCATCGCCGACAGCCGATCGATCCATGCGCCGGGGTCGTGCCCATCGGCCACATGCGGGGCGATGAAGATCTCCGTGTACACCACCCCTTGTTCCGCCGACTGCCGCAGGACGGCCTCCACGAGACGACGGAAGTGGTCGGGCGAAGTGAGGACCGCGGTGGCCCGTTGGTAGCAGTCGAGAAAATCTGAGAAATCCCGCCACTGGTAGTGGCCCGCAGGATCGAACACGCCGTCGAGCCGGGCGCCCTGCTCGGCGGCGATCGTTCGGATGAACGCCGGGGGCGCCGCGCCCTCGAGGTGCAGATGAATCTCGGTCTTCGGGATTCGCGCCCAGGTCATCGCGGTCGCTAGAACTGCCAGCGCGCCTCGACGCCGAAGGTCCGGGGCTCGTTGACGAAGCCCGTCAAGTTGTTGAAGTCGATGCCTCCCGTGCGCGACAGATCGTTATTGAGGTTACGAGAAAAGACCGCCAGTTCCAGCCGACCATCGAATCGCGAGTAGCCCGCCCGAAGACCGAGCTCGAATAGAAAAGCATCGGTGAACTCCTCCGACTCGTAGAGGAAGAAGTTGATGCGGCTGCGATACGCCGCGTCAGCGAAGAGGAACAGCTCGCCGTCCGCGTGCACCGGCGTCCCGAGCCGCAAGGTCGCGTTGAGGATCCACTTCGGGGCGTGAGGGAGGGGGTTGCCGTCGATGACCACCGTTCCTTCGACCTCACCCGGGAGGTCGGTGACCGTGCAGCCGCCGCCGCAGGGCGCAATGGCCAAGCCGTCGTCCTGAATCTCGGTGTCGTTGTAGCTAACCCCGAAGGTGATCAGCACCCCGGACACCGGGAGCAGCTGGGCGTCGATCTCGAAGCCCGCGCCTCGCGACTTGTCCGCGTTGAGGAGGGCGTTGAAGTTGTTCTGGCCACCCACGGCGGTCAGCTGTTGGTCGGACAGCTCGTAATAGAAGCCGGCCAGATTGATGCGCGCGCGGCGCTGGAGCAATTCGGCCTTCACACCGCCTTCGAAAGAAATGATCTTCTCGGAGTCGGCCACCGACAGCGAGTCGCCGAACAGGATCCGGCCCTGGATGCTGGGGGCGCGAAAGCCGCGGGCCACCCGCCCGAAGACGCTGATGTCCTGAGTGATGTCGTAGGTGAGGCTCACGTCCCAGCTGACAAACCGGGCGCTGGGGCTCGCGGTCAGGGGCCCGATCCTCCCTGCGCCGATCGGCGACCGCTCGCGCACCGCCCTGAAGTCACGCTGATCGTCGGACCACCGCAGGCCACCGGCGAGGCGGAGGTTGTCGAGGATGTCGACCGTCCCCGACGCGAACAGCGCGAACGCCTCCGTCACCTGATTCTGGACCGCGCGACCGTTCACCGCCCCGCCGCCAAGGGTGTCATAGCTGAAGCTGTCGATCTCCAGCTCCTCTCGGAAGAAGAACAGCCCCGCCTGAAGGTTGAACGTCTCCCACTCGTTGGTGGCAAACCGGGCTTCGCCCGTGAACTGCCGAAGCACCGGCACCCCATCCGCCGATTCCGAGGGGAAAGGAATGAATCCGGGGCCGGATCGGGGGGTGAATGCGGCGCCGAAACCGCCGTCGATATCGCCGCGGCTGAACACTTCGGCGCTTTCGTACCCGAAGATCGACGTGAAGGTGATGGGGCCAGCGTCGTACTGCAGGTTGATGGACAGACCCAGCTGATTGACGGACTGCTCGTTGGTGCCGTCGATCGAGGCCTGGTCGCGCTCGAAGCCGTCGACGAATTCGTCGGTCCCGGGCTCGATGATGTTGGCGCGGAACAGCCGGGCGGTCCCCGAGAGACTGTGGACGTGAACGTTGGTCAGCACCCGGAGCTCATCGGTCGGCGTAAACAGGAGCTGGAATCGGCCCGCGACGTCGTCGAAGCCCTCGAGCGCGTTTTCTTCGCCGCTGAACGTGTTGTCGACCCAGTTGTCTCGCCGCTCGTACAGCACCGACAGCCGGGCCGCGAGCACGTCTTCGATCACCGGCCCGCTGACCGCGCTTTCGAAGCCCGTGAAGTTGAAGGTGCCGTAGGTCGCGCGCGCATACCCTTCGACCTCGAACGTCGGTGCTTTCGACTGGAACTTGACGATTCCCGCCGGCGTGTTGCGGCCAAACAGCGTCCCTTGCGGGCCGCGCAGGATCTCGATCCGTTCGACGTCGAAGATCGGAAACCCCTTCAGGGTCGGATTCTCGAGCACGACGTCGTCGAGGATCATCGACACCGGCTGGGAAGCGTTGAGATCGAAGTCGGTATTGCCGAGACCGCGAATATAGAAGCGAGGAAAGGTCCGACCGAAGGACGACTCGATGGTCAAACTCGGCACGCGAGCGGACAGGAACCGGATGTCGAGGCCACTCGAACGAAGAAAGCTGGCCTGCTCGCCCCCGATCGTGGCCACGGAGAACGGGATGTTCTGGAGGTTCTCCCGCCGCTTCTGCGAGGTCACCACGATCTCCTCCAGCTGGGGCGTCGCCTCCTCAGGGACGGCGTTCGACGAAACGGGCTCAGCCGGCGCTTCCGGAGGCGTGGACGCCGTCGGCGAAGGGGGCGCCGCTGGAGGCGGAACCGACGGCAGCGGCGCCGGGACGGACCCTGCCGCGGTGCTGGTCATCGTCGCGGCCGTGGTCGCCGTCGTGACCCCTTCGCTCATCTCGTCATCGCCGGTCTGCGCTCGAGCCGACGGCAGCCCTAGGACCGCGCCGACAGCCACCAACAGACCAACTCGCACCGATTTCGTCCAACCCGTCATCCTTGAACCCTCCACGAAACCAGGCGTCCATAGCATGTGGCGAAAATCACGTCGAGGGCGAGGGGGCCGTGAGCCGGCGACCAGAGGACGGTCGTGCGCTGGCGAGCGGCTGGCCGTGTGGTGTGAACCGGTCGGTGTCGTCTCAAACGGTTCGCTTCGGAAGAACCCGACGCGACGCCAGCTTCGTTTATTGAGCGAGGGCGGCGCGAAGCGCGTCGATCGACGCCGTCCGCGGGTTCGCGGACCCCGTGTCGAATGTGCGGAGCAGCGACTGAATTCGAGTGAGCCGGTCGCCCAACGCCTCCCGGAACACCGGCACCACGCGGCGACCCACCTCCGCGATGTTGGCCAATGCCGTGCCCGGCTCGACTCGGCTGGGCATCAGGCCAACGAATCTCGCCTCGGCGACCGACAGGTCGGCGACACCACCGACCCCGGACGCCTCGCCGGCTCACAGTCTGAGTGACTCCTCGATCCTCGCCAGCTGCAGCATGGCCAAGCCGATGTTGGTACGGGGGCGGTCCAACACGGGATAGCTGAATAGTCCGGGGTTCGAAGACAGCGGCTTGATGAGGTGATAGGTACCGAGCGATACTTAGCGACCGTCATGTCGATCATGAACAGCCCGTAGTGGTGCCTAGGATAACTTGCAGCGACTCCAGGAGCTGCCCGAGATTTCGGGCGAGATTGGCGTTTCGAGGCACGACCGTGCCCCACGCGGTATCGAGGGCCCTGCAGCCACAGAACGTTGGTCATGCGGCGGATGATGCCACGACCCGAAGGAAAAGCGATGCGGGCCCAATGGTCTTAATTGCGGAGAGGTACCCTCGGGTTCACGGCCGTGGCGCGACCTTCCGATTCCGAGTACCTTCGCGGGGTCCGCATGGCGTCGACGAGTGACACTAAGGCATCCCACGCGCTGTCGAAGGCGGACGATGAATCGATTCCCGTGGAGGATCGAATCGACTTGCTGGTCGAGATCGCGGCCGAGCTCCAAGTCCGGCCTAAGTCACTCGAGCAGT
>JANQQN010000309.1 GCA_028289325.1 Myxococcota bacterium
CACGGGGTCAGGTCGCCGAACGATCAGTCAGGTGATCGACTGCGGAACCGGCAATTATTGTTGTCGTTGAGCCGGCAGTTCTAGTTGTCGCTCATCACCTTGCGCTGACAAAGGCAGGATAGGATGTGAGGTCCGGCTACGGACCAGCGAAAGACGCCGATAATCTCGCCAATCCCGACAGGACCCGATCAAAGCTAATAGACCGCATTAATTAGGCTTTCGAGGTCGCCCGCCTCGTTCCGGTCGTCATTCGAATGCGTTTTGGCGTGATCTGCGAGGTCGCCCGTGCTCTGTACAGGGCATCGTATGAAGGTGATGAAGTACGCCCTCAACCCGGGATGGCGGATTCTGTTGAACGACGTGGGCCTGAACGTCGAGAATGTCCTCAAACGGGCTCATCTCCCGGGGGACCTCTTCGCCCGGGAGACCGCGTCCCTCGACACGCCGGATTACTTTCGACTGTGGACGGCCATAGAAGAAGAAGCCAGCGACCCGCTGGTGCCCCTACGTCTGGGCTCCGGAATCTCGGTAGAGGCTTTCGACCCGCCGGTCTTCGCTGCCATGTGCAGCCCGAACCTCAACACCGCGTTGGAGCGTATCTCGCTCTACAAACGGTTGATTTACCCAATCGCCTTGCACATCGAGCTCAGCGACCAGCACACCGGTTTGCGAATCGAATGGCTCGACAAGACGATTCCCCCGCCGACCTCATTGGTAGCGGCAGAGCTGGTCTTCTTCGTGCAGCTTTCTCGAATCGGAACCCGCAGCAAGGTGAAACCGCTCAAGGTACGGGCACCGAATCCGCCGTCTCCGAAAGATAGCTACTTCGAGTACTTCGGCATCCGGGTCACGAAGGGCAATGATCCCGAGATACTTTTTAGAGCCGAAGACGCGGAGCGTCCCTTCCTTACCGCCAATGCGCAGATGTGGGATTTCTTTGAGCCTGACCTCAAGCGGCGCTTGGCCGAGCTAGACGCTAGAGCGACCACCGAAGAGCGGGTCCGGGCCGCACTCCTGGAACTGATACCCACGGGTAGAACGTCGATCGAACAGGTCGCCAAACGCCTCGGCATGAGTACCAGAACGGTGCAAAGGAAGTTGCAGAGCGAGAGCCGAGCCTTCCAGTTGATCCTCAACGACACCAGAGCCCAGTTGGCTCGACACTACCTGCGGAACTCGAAGTTCTCCGGGTCAGAGATTGCGTTCCTGTTGGGCTTCGAGGATCCCAATTCCTTCTTCCGAGCGTTCCACGATTGGACGGGACAGACGCCGTCGGACTATCGGGCATCGACCGCGTAGGGGTGCCCGGGTCGCGCTAGTGCGCGAGCGCCTTGAGCACCGCAAGAGAATCCCTAGCGGTTCGCACCTTCGTGAGCGCACGTTCGATGATGTACGCGCGCTGCCGATTGATGCCCGGTTCCTGGGAATCGGAGCGGCGAAAGGGCGTCGAGGGTGTAGTATCTTCCTCGGGCTCATGAACGAACAGGGCTTCACCAAGCCGGGATGGCGCCGGCTCCCTTCAGCGTCGACGGACGGCTGGGAGCTCGAGTCGGGCGAGGCTCGGCGCGCGCGCTACGGCGACAGCTTCTGGCTGCCCCCTCTTCAACAGCGAAGCAGCCTCCAAAAGGGCCAGGCGGCGAAGCTGTTGTTCCGGATGGAGGCTGAGGACGAAGACAGCGCCGTCGTCGAGAACGTCGAGCGCATGTGGGTTCGCGCCGGAGCATGTCATCGACGTCGACGACCCACCAACCGACTACGTCGAACAGCGCTTCTCGACGCCGTCGCTCCAGCGGAGCTGCCGATATCGGGCGCGGTGGACATCAACGAGGTCCGGCGCCGTCACGCCTCCACGGTGTTCGTGAACTGGCCCTTCTGGAGCCCGTCGGGCCTGATAGAGAAGCGCCAACAGCTCGGTGATGCCGGGGATAAGCGATTCCCGACCCCTCCCCTTTCGCCTGGGGAGGAGGTCGAGTGACGAAGAAGGAACGTCGCCGAGAGCTTCTACGAGCCTGGAAAGAAGCGGAACGTCAGAAGGTGCGCTCGGCTTTGCCGCTATCGGATGACGAGCTCAGCGCGCTCTTCGAGTTCCTCTCGGCTGAGCTTCCTTACGCGGGGTGCGACAAAAAGAGGACGCTTACCGAGCGATGGTTAGCCGACCGCGGCATAGAACCCGACGCCGTCCGAGCTTGGCTCGACGATACTGGCGGCTACTGCGACTGCGAGGCTCTGGCGAACTCGGAGGAGGTCTGGAGATCGTCGTTGCCGACGAAGGAAGGCTGACGTGATGGCGGTCCGAGCGGAAGCGATTCCCACTGTTCACGGTTCACCAACGGGAGCCACCATGGCGAACAACAGCACCGAAATGTGGAAAGCGAATGCGTAGCGTGGAAGAGCTTCTGGATCCCGATGGTACTGGCTGGAACTTCCTCATGAGGGCCTCCAAGGCCGCCACCAATGAGCATCGTTTCCTCGACACAAGTGACGGAAAGTCCGGGCCGGCCCTGATCCAGACCGGGGTAACAACGGCATCGCCCATGGGCGCCGTCGTCTACGAGACGGGCGGCCACGGCGAGCAGAAGGCCGTTCCTATTCTGGAGCTCTTCCGCCTTCAGATGGCCCACCGAGAGCAGTTGAGCCGTGACGGCTGAACTATGTGCAAGCTAAGCGAGTCGCGGCGGCTCACGAGGGGCTCGCTGCGCCCCGGCGCGTTTATGTGACGTCTGTTGCGGTGCCGATACGGCACGGGAGCGAGAACATTCAGGCCCACTGAGCCCCCCAGAACATGTACGGAGCCCAATAATACGGATGGTCGTACTCTCGGCTTCGAAGAAGCTCTCGTTGACTCTCGCCGAGGGCTCGGACCGGTGTCTCTCCGCTCGACAAGCGCGCGTAGAACGAGGCCATTAGCTGGCGCGTTCCGTCATCGCTCACTGGCCAAGCCGTGCAGAGAACGCCGCGTGCACCGGCCACGAAGAACGCGCGGGTAAGGCCTAGGAGCTCTTCGCCGGCCGCACGATGACCGCGGCCGGATTCACAAGCGGACAGTACGGCGAATTCAACGCCCTGCCAGTCGTGCCGGGCCAGCTGGTCCGCCGTCCACGCGCCGTCATCCCCGTCCGAAGGTGCCAGCCTCAGCCGCGAGGCGAGCGGGCTGGCCGAGTCGAACTGTGCGTGGCAAGCGAAGTGGACCACCTTCGGTCGGGGCGTGGGGATCAGTGCACGTCGAACGTTTTCGATGGTGGCTTGCGCGCCCAGCAGAGGCGTATGCGGAAATCGCGCAGCGATGTCATGACACTCCTGTGCGGTCATGGCCAGCTTCGGGTCCGACGGTGCCGGATCGCCAACGGTCAAGGCACTGTCGATCCGGGTGGCCGGGGACCGCAGGTAGCGAAGCGCGCCGGCCGACGGTAGTAGGGCCACATCGAAGCGTTCGATCACTGGACGCTTACGTTCGTCGATGAGCGCCGCAAACGGTACACGAAACAGCCGCCCCGAAGGCACGATCACGAGGGTCGGCGTGCCCAACCTATCCTCTACCGGCGCAATAAGGGTGTCGTAGAGCGTTCTCGACGCTTTTGTCAGAGACTTTCGAAGACCCGCGTTCCGAGTGACGAGCGCCTCCAACCTGGAGATATGGTCCTGAAGCTCGGCCTGGCGAACGGGAACCGAGACCAGCTCGAACGAGTTCCGGGTGATGACGAAGATCCACAGGTCTTCCCGGTGTACACCGCCAACGAAGCGAGAACCTACGTGATGCAGCTGCAGCAGCGTCACGTCGTCGGTCAGCAGAGACTGAACGTCTTCGAGGTCGGCCACTTCGGGCAGCGGTGTGGCCTCCGTCCGGTCGACGTTCGGTTGTTCGTACAGCGAACCCAGCGCGGGAGCGAAACCGCGGCTGCGCGCATCGAGAATGCTCGTCAACGCTCGTGTTCGGCCTCGTTCCAGGGCTCGCCAGGCTCCGCGATTGTCTCCGTGGGCCACCCGCGCCGCCGCCAGGTTGTCGTGGGCGGGGGGCAACACACCTTGCACCGAGACACGTTCCATATCATGCGAAACCGCGTCGCGAACCGTCTCGACGAGGCGGCAGGACGTCTCGAGCGTCGACAGACTCCGTTCGACTTCTCCCGCAGAAAGGAAGATCCATCCAGAGATGTTGAGGATGTTTGCTTCGGACGCTCGGTCGTGGCTCTCACGAGTATCGACCAGCACGCGTTGTACCAGCGCCTGAGCGCCTTCGAAGTCGCTGATCCCGACCTTGGCCGCCGCGATGTTGGTGAGTAGAGACTTGGCGTAACCGGACGCCCCGAGACGTTCGTAGGATTCGGACGCCTCCACGTACTTGTCGTGAGCCTCACGATAACGTCCTTTGAGCCAATCGGCGGTGGCGAGATTGGACAGCACGTGGGTCGCAGAGAGCCGATCGCCGATCTTCTCCAGAAGAAGCCTGGCTTGTTCGAGCTCGCGGACCGCATCGTCGGGTGCTCGATTCCTCAGATGGACCGCGCCCAGATTGTGGTGCACGGCGGCTTCCCCCCGCGGATCTACGTTCTTCCGGTAGACCTCCAGCGCTTCCCGGTAGCTCGCGAGCGCTTCTGGCGTGTTACCCAAGTTCTCCGCCACGACGGCCCGACCGGTGAGGATGTCCCCGAGCAGAAGGGGTGCGTGCTCGCGCGCGAGAACCTCAGCCCGCTGATAGGCCAGCGCAGCGTCGAGATACGCCGCCTGCGCCGACCGCAAGCCGGCCAGAGAGAGCCAGGCGTGGGTCTTCCCGAGGCCATCGTTCGTCGCTTCATGTATCGAACGGGCTTCCTCGAGGCGCGCTTCCGCGACAGCGAAATCACCGCGGCGAAGCGCGATCAGACCAAGGCCGCTGACGGCACTGGCGATCCCTCTCGCATCCTTCAGCTCTCGAAGTACGACGAGCGCCTCCTCGAACGAAGAGGCCGCCTGTCCGTCGTCGCCGACCCGGGTACAGAGGTCCGCAGCGATCAGCTGCGTTCGGGCGACGTTCTGACGGTCATCGATGGATCGATAGAGATCAACGCTCTGACCGAGGAGCGCGCGCGCTTGCTGCATGTCACCCTGCATTGCTCGGCACTGTGCGATGTTGCCGAACAGCGCGGCGCGGTGGGCCGGCGTTTCGAGCTGCGGAAGTTCACGACGCCAGATCTCCTCGGCCTTGGCAATCTCACCGCGTTGAAAGTGCTGGGCGCCCGCTCGGAGCAGGGCTTGAAAGCTCGCTTGCTGGTCGCTCATGAGCTGGCGTCCTCGATGAGGTCCGGATGAAGCATGGCGATGGCGGACAAGAGGTCGTCGAGTCGCGCCCGGTCGCGGACGGCGAACACGAGGTCGACGGCCACTTCGCTGGTGAAGGCGTTAGGGTCGAGGTCGACGTCTTCGTCCAGAACCTCCGACCAGAGTATCTGCAGTTGGTTCCGGTCCAGGCGCCGGGCGACAAGCCGATAGAGATCGACGAAACGTAGCCTGCGCAGGCGGTTGACCCGCACCTGGACGTCGTCCTCGAGGGATGTTCGCTCCAAGGTCGGGTCGCGGGTCTCCGCTGCGACCAACCGGTCCGGCAGCGACAGGACGCGCAGGAGCGAGTTGAGCCCCGCACTGTAGTCCCCCCGAAAGTCCGCCGCACGACGCGGACGCAGGAGGGTGGGTACGGCGACGTCCGAGAAAATGACCGGGAGAATGAGGGTCGTACGAGCGTCGCACTCCCGCATAAATGCAGCGTCGAGCTCGGCGTTCACCCACCCCGAGTCGATGGAGGCGTGAGAAAGAACGACTAGGATGTAATCCGACGCGTCCAGTTCCGCCGATACTCGGCGCACGATCGACTCACCGGGCTGGATGGATAACCTGTCGTAAAAGAGGTCGGCGCCCTGCTCCCGCAGATCATCGACCAGCCGTTCGACGAATTCACGGTCCTCGTGCGCATAGCTCACGAAGACCCGTACGGCGCTCCGCGGGTTCATATCGCCATGATAGTATCCCGGACAACGGTGAACCGTCGAGGACAGGCCCGCCGCACGGCTTCAGTCGGGCAGCAGCAAACCCAACCACTCGACGGACAGATCGTCGCTGAGTCGGATCCCCCATACGCGGCTCGTGGCCTGGTGGCTGCCGATCGAGAAGCCGAGCGGGGTCCCCACGCCGAGGTCGACCGAGAACTGCTCCAGGGTCTGGATAAACGTCTCGGTGGTCAGGTCGCGCCCGTGGGCCTGCAGAGCCTCCCCGAGCAGCCACATATTCAGATAGGACTCCAGAGAGAACTCGCCGGGGACCGCCGACGGGTCGAACGCGGCGAGATGCTCTCGATAGCGGATGGCGCCGGACGAGTTCGAGGTCGCGAGTGGCACGACCTGCGAGATGACCAGGCCGGCGCCGTACGTGCGCTGCGTGGCCTGCCCCTGGTCGTCGATCCACGGGTAAGGACCGAAACTGGCCAGGGCTGCGCGTAGCGCGTTCGTCGTTATGGCCGAGTGCGCGACGTAGCGGACCTCGACCGTCGCGAGCCGAGCGATCTCGGTGGCGTCAAGGTCGGCGGCGAAGGGCGCGTCGAGGGCGACGCCCCGGCGAGCCGCGCTGAGCTGATCTTGAATCGCTTTGATGAACCCGGAGCCGGCGTCCCACACCGAGCCGAGGATGATGCCAACGTAGCGGCGATCGCCGGTCGTCTCTCGATCCGCGCTCGCCATCCACTTGAGGGTTCGCTTCGCCGGCTCCAAGATGTCGGTCGACCCAAGGACGTAGGTCGTCGCGAACAGCTCGCCTCTGCCGACGCCCAGGGCACGGGTCGTACCGTTCACGACGTCGTCGCCATTGAGGTCGAAGGCGCCCTCGAAGTCAGAGCCCTGGGCGAGCACGCCGATGTTGGTAGCAGGCGTGTTGGGCTGGAGCTCGTCGAGCAGATACCGCGTCAGCTGATCGGACTCGTCCGAGTAGCGAGGCCGATAGTTGAAGATGTACCGGCTGGGGGGCTCCTGCTCGAGGCTGGTCAAGCCCGTTCCCGGCGACCATAGGATGACCTTCTCATTCACCGCGACGTCCGCTGCAGCCAGGCTCGGCGGCTCGCCTAGCGTGTTGCAAACCAGGAAGACCTGCCGCTCGCCGCCTTGCGCGCCGACGAGCTCCATCATGTTCGCCTGCGCCTGCATGGGATCAAACCGGTCGTCGAGGGCGCGCAGCTCGAGCCGTCGCCCATGAATGCCGCCGGTGCTGTTGACGAAGCGGAAGTAAGCGTTGATGCCGGCGATGCCCTCCGCGCTGATGACGGCGAGGCCCGGGATGTCCTGCGAAAGGTAAGCGGTCATCCCGATGACCAGCCGGTCATCGAAGACGCCGTTCTGGCCGTTGTACGCCTCAACGCAGTAGCGAAGCGAGGGGTCGCACTGCCACCCACCGCCGCAGTCGCTGGAGGTCTCGCACTGCCATAGCTGGTCGTCGATCGACACGGCGCAGTGCACACTGAACGCCGCCGCCAGCGCCACCACCGCGAGGGGTTGGCGCCGACTGCTCGCCGACCAGTCTCGGCGGGGCGGGGATCCGTCTTGATGACATCGAGTGAACATGGATCAACTCCGTTTGGTCGCTCGCAAAAGACAGCTAGAACTCCGCCAAGAAGCCGACGGCGCCTCCGTCGGGCATCGGCGTGGCGGTGAACGAAACTGTGTCGGACGCTCCCCCGTCCACTGTCGTCTGTTCCTCGTCGCCGTCGACGAGGAACAGGATCAGCGAGGTGACGGCCATCGCCACGCCGGCACCGAGGACAATGGTGCCGGTCAGCTTGCGGCTCTCCGACTGATCCGCGAGCGCTTGCGCCTGGGTACGCGTAAGCGAGGACACCTGCCCCGAGACGGTGCGCGCGTCGTCAAGCTCCGACTCGTCGGCCAAGCCCAAGTGCAGCAGCGTCGCTCCCCCGCCGACCAGGGCAAGGCTCAGACCGGCGGTGACCCACTTCGAAGTGCCGACGAAGCTGGGCCCTGACTCGGTCCGCGTCAGCTGCAGCGTCTCCGCCGACGGCGCCGCATCGCGAGGGGCCGCGGCGCTGCGGCGACGCGCACGCTCGATGATCCGGACGCGTCGAATGGCCTTCTGCTTGAGCGCTTCGCTGGCCTTCGCGTCGCTCGCGCACCGCAGGTAGTCGCGAACGGCCTCGTCGCTCTCGCCGAGGGCCTCGTACGACCGGGCGACGTTGTAGATGAGCTTTGGGCTCGACACGTTCCGGTATGCGTCCTTGAAGCGCGCGATCGCCGCGCGGTACTTGCCGGCCCGATACAGTTCCATGCCCTCGAGATACAGCGCCTGAGCGCGGTCGATCGCTTCGCCGCGCTCGGACTGAGCAACGGCGGCCGGTGCGCCGGCGGCGACGACCGTTAGGCAGAGGACGAAATGAAGCAGATCCGACGAAGCGTATCGAGGATCAGGGCGTTGAACGGCTCAGAGATCGTGCGCTCCGGCTTCTCGAAGCGCCTCGTCTCGATGAGGCCAGAGTTCGTAGACAGCAGTCTGTCGAGCGCCTGCACGCCTTCGTAGGCGCCCAACCGGGCGGCGACGATCTCGCCATCGCGCATGTGGATCGTGCCCTGCTGGCCGATGCGGATGGACACCGACCGGCGCTCCATGTGCAACAGCTGGAGCACGTCGATGAGGTCGATGCCGTGCAGCGAGCCTCGAAAGCCGTGGAAGGAGTCGGAGGCGGTCTGAAGTGCCGCCATCAGCGCCTGGACCGTGAACGGCTTCGTCAGCAGCTCGACGGCCCCGAGACGGATCGCGCGCTTGTAGTCTTCCGCGGAGGCGAGCGCCGTCATGACCACAACCCGCGTGCCGGGACTGAGCGTCGGAGCTGCGGCCACCAGCTTCATTCCGTCACCTCGCCCCACCCGGAGCTCGGTCAGCAGGATCGAGACCCGACGTTCGCTGAGGAGGCCACGCGCGCCATCGATGGTATCCACCGTGGCCACCCGGTAGCCTTGCTGCTCGAGTCGCTTCGCGAGCTGACCCGCGAACGCGAGGTCGGCATCTACGATCGCGATAAGGGGCGACATCCGGAACTCGATTCCTGCGCGCTGCAGTGGATCGCCGCTCGACCCAACCGATCGACGCGCGCGACGTTGGGTCAGTGTACCGAAACAGGGGACGCCAGCACTACGTGGGCGCGCAAGAATACGCGGTTATCAGGGCGTGCCAAAGGTCGGTAGGGCTGCTCACGACCGTTCGCTGCCCGAGACGCCCGTCTCAGGGCGGCGCTGCCGATTCTGCATCGCTCGTAAATACTATGAATCCATTGGCGATTCGGACGCCGAGGAGCCCGATTTTGCAGAGCGGTCGCTCGGGATCGAGCGCGCGAGAAGGACAAGATGGCGTCGGGTCCGCGGCGGCTGCCCCACTTGATGGGTGACCTCGCGGGACCGGCGCCGATCAGTGGCTCTCCGTACAGGTGCGAGGCATCGTCTACTGGAATGCAGGACACCAGGCTCGACCGCTTCGGGCTGAGGCCACGTTCCCTGCGCGAGCTCGGAACGATGTCTCTAGATGGCGTGAAGCCCCCGTTGAAGCCCACACCGAAGGGGTGACGTTCGGCGGGGCTCTCTATCTCACGCTGGATGGCGAACGCCGTCTCCGGTCCCGCGGGTCAAGGCGACCAAAGTCTACTTGGTACGGACCGAGGCGCCGATGGCGGTCGGCATTAGGCTCGCGCGAACCCAGACCTGACGGCGGCTACCGCCGAGAGTCATGGAGCCCTTGTTGAGGCCGTCGGCCTCGGTGCTCCAGGAGATGGGGCCCCCGCTATCGCCGGGTTGCGAGAAGTTGTTGTCGTTAGCCATCAGGAACCAGTGCGTAGGCCCGTTGAAGGTCGCGATCACGAAGCTGCTATAGACCTCGTCGCAGTTGCGAACGAGCGTAGTGCGTCCGAAGCTGCAGGTCGGTGTGTTCACCGGCAACCAGTTGGACACGGTGTTGACGTCGCGGATCTCGTTGGTGCGTGCGAAGTACTCGGCCGGATCGATGTGGGTGGGGGTCGATTGCCACTGATAGTCACCCCAGAATCCGTAGTGCGAATCCTCGTTGTCGGACTCGTAGATCGTGAGGGTGTCAGGCTCCTGGTACTTGTCCATCGTCGTACAGTGACCCGACGTTGAGATCCCATGGACGCCGCCCTTGGTGACCGAAAAGCCGCTCGTGCAGATTCGACCATTGCCCGAGTTCAAGATGTTTCCGCCGCCCCGCGAGTGGTGATCCTCCACGATCGGCTCGTACGACACCTCGACCTTCACATTGCGCGGCAACCGAGGGAGCTTGGCCTCCCCCTTCGCGTAGACGGTCGCCTCGACCGAATCGTTGTCGGTCGCGCTGGTCACGATCTGGGTCCACCCGGTCTCCCGCAACATTTCGTGAACCCGGGCCGTGTATTGCTGCAGCTCGAGCGCCGTGTATCGGGCCCCGCCCACGGCTTCCACGGGATACTCGAACCGGATGATCTCCTTGCGAACCTCGGCCGGCACTTCGCCCTTGAAGCGTAGTACGGCCGGATCGCCGGGATCCTCGGCATACGTCGCAGAGGCGAAGACGTTAGAGTATCGCTCCGAGACTCGGTAGCTGAACTCAGCGAAGTGCCGCGAGTCTTCGGCGAAACGAAGGGCGACGCTGGCGCTGTAGCCGCTACGCTCAGCGATGATCCCCGCATCGATGATCGACGCCTTCTCGTATCCGATGGCCTCGGACTTGCCTCCTTCTTCTTCGTGGCTATGGCCACCGTGGGCTTCAGCCACAGTACCGGTCAACAGGACAGCCCCCGTAACGAGCCCCCCGAGAATGCAACGCGTATTAAGAATATAATTCATAGAATCTCCCCGCAGAACGTCCGGCCTCACGTGGGCGAACCCCGCGAGATGCCGTAGTTCCCGTCGCTTTCATATCGAGTGAAAATAGCTCACCGACTGTTACGACGCCGGAGCCTCGTCTCCTCCTCACGCGGGGTCTTCCGGCGCTGACGCCGTGTCCGCCGGCACTCTTGATCGCGAACACCATCGAATCCCTAAGGCATGACCGCCGACACGTTGCGCCTCGCCGTCACACGAAGACACCGCATGAGCGTCAGCCCACCGTCGACGCCTGCAAAAGCCCGTTCGCCTTGCCGCTTGCGCGACGGTCATTCGCACCAATACCGACCTCAAACGCCCCGCCTCGTTGGGCGTCGTATCTTCCGCTTCGCGCCGACGAGTCGCCCGCCACGGCGCGCGGGACCCTACTTCTGTCACCGACGCGTGTTCTACGACGACGCCCAAAACGTGTATGGCCACCCGAGACCCAACTGGCGAGGCATTGGGCTGAACGTCGTCGGCGGCCGCGCGCACGTGATGACCGAGTGCTTTCGCAACACCCGACCCGTCATCGAGCGGGCCTTCAATTTTCTTTACGGGTCCTGGGCGAAGGATAGGAGCTCAGAGCCAACCCGCGCTTACGGTGACGTCACCCACCTCGAGAAAGCGGGACTGCTCGTACGCGATGGTGATCGGTGGCGCGTCTACTTCGCACCGCGCGACGGGCTCCACCCCCAGTTCTCGCTGCTCGAAGACCGGCAGCGCGAAGACCGCGAGATCGTCGAGCGCCTGCGCTGGTTGATCGAGGCGGAAGAGCTTCGCGCCGAAGACATTTTGCTCCTCACCCACCGAAGAGATCGGGCCCAGCAGCTTGCGGAGCTCGTTGAGGCCGCTCAGTTGAAGTGGGTAGACACCGTTCACCTGGTCACGCGAGACAGAGACGCGGCGGTAAAGCGTCGAGGGCAATTGTCCGTATCCACGGCCGCATCCGCGAAGGGGTACGACGCCTACTGCGTGCTCGTGGCCGGCGCCCACGACTTTCCGCCGACGATGGGTGGACGAGCCTACCTGTACGTCGCGTGCACCCGGGCCCTCGAGTACCTGGAGGTCTTCGCTTCGGCGCGAACCGACCTCGTCGGCGAGATCGAGCGGTCGTTTAGCGCCACCATCGACTGAGCCCGCGCCAACCACACCGGCACGGGTCATGACCCGGTGCTGACGGCAAGGCGATGTGCGAGATCGTCAGGACTAACGCGACCATCACCCGCTACACGTCCGCAAGGACTCACCTTCATCTAGTCCCGATGGATTCCTTCGTCATCCAGTGAGGACCCACCGACCATCCCAGGAACCTACGGCCCGGGCCGCAACGGCCGGTCTTATCAAAGCGCTCGCCATCCACGATGCGGCGGAGGCCGACGACGGCTGGTTCCAGCCGTTGTGCGCTCGTTCCGGTGGCCTCCGCGCTCAGCCCCGTGAGCTCATCGAGTGCCTCTGAGCGAGCCGAGTCCTCGCAGAAGGACAGGAAGAAGATGGCCTGCCGCCAGGCGTAGGCCGTGTTCTTGACCATCTGGAGCTGGGCCCGGAACTCGGTCACGGGCTGGCCGTGGCGCTGGAAGATCCAGCGGAATATCTGTCGGCAAAGGCTTGGTGCCCAGTCCCGAAGCTTGTCCTGCAGCGCCAGCTCTTTCGTGAGCGTGGCGAGGTTGTGGGTGGTCAGAATCTGACTCTGTTCGATGACGGCCCCATTCTGGGCGACCCAGCTTCCTCCACCGGTGCCCGCTTCGCGGGCCCGCTTTGCGCACAGCTCGGCAAAACCGTCGGATGTCTCCTTGCCCCACTGCTTCTTCATCCGCGACAGAAGGCCGCCGGGCTCGTCGCGGTACACGGCGAGCGGGGGAAGGTCGTAGTACTTGGCGTACAGGCTTCCTTCGAGGAGTTCCGACGCGACGATGGCAACATCCCGCCATTTCTTGGTGAAGGTGCCCATGAAGATGTCGGCTGCGACCTCCTCCACCATCGGGGTTGCGATGCCCGCCTGCTTCGCGAGCGCACCCATCTCACGGACCAATGGATTCGGGAGGATGGTGTGGGGAAACGCCGAGAGGCTCAGTTCGGTCACCTGCTCGAGGGTCTGCCGAGCCTGCTTCTCCGTCGCGAGGCTCTTTGACCTGATGCCTGACAGCGCCGCGACCCACGGGAGTTCTTCGAGTTGGACCTGGTGTTCGAGATTGAGCAGCAGGAGTGAGCGTCGGCGTCGAAAGGCGCCGTAGATCCGCGAAAAGAGCGCGCGTAGATCGGTGTTTTCAATGCCCGCCGCCGCCACCTGGGCCGTGATCTGCGGGAGCACGATGGCGAGCACCTCTGAAGAGCCGATGATCCCGCGCTCCACCAGCTCCTCGATGGGTGCCTCCAAGGCGCGTTCGGTCTTCTTCACCAGGACCGAAGGGATGGGTGTTCCGGCGGCAACGTCTTCGGCCTCACCGTCGCTGACCGGGCTCGACACCGCCGACAGGCTCGGCAGTCCGCCCTCGGACGGGAACTTTGACAGCCGCGCAGCCAACAACGTGCTGAGTCGAGCGTAGGTTGGTCGGGCGGCGATCTCCTGCTGATGTTGGCGTAGCCGGATCCTTTCGCTCGAGCCCGGAGCGCCATGCTTGGTGATGGTGTTCGCCAGCGCGCGGCGGACCCAGCCCACATCCCTCCCTGTGAGCTTGGCGCTGTCGGTCTCACACGCTTGCAGCGCAGACCTCAAGCGAGTGAAGTTGGCCTTCGGGTGTTGATGCTTCGTGCAGTACGCATGCGCCACACGGGTTCGGTTGTAGTTTGCCAGCCACGCCTGCCGACGCTCTTTCCAAGTGTCCGGCCACCTTCGGCATGGCCAGCCTCCCGCCACTAAACCGTCTTCGCTGATGATCGGCGGCTCGCCTTCGACGGTGTCCAGCCACAGGGAAACCAGATCGTCGTAAAGCGGTGCCCAGACAGACATCGCTTCATTCATCGTCCGAATGCGGGAA
Source organism: Myxococcota bacterium (assembly GCA_028289325.1). Lineage (GTDB taxonomy): Bacteria > Myxococcota > Kuafuiibacteriia > Kuafuiibacteriales > Kuafuiibacteriaceae > JANQQN01. Next base: position 13,847 of record JANQQN010000309.1, read on the forward strand.
TTGACCTGTTTGTCGCGAAGAGGCTCGGAAACGTCCGCGACGGTTGCGACCCGGACGGTGGCACCGGCCGGGCGCGGCAGCGGCTGAAGACGAGGGTAGAAACGCAGCCGGTGCATCAGAGGGCGCAGTTCCTGGATGACGTCCAGGGCGAGCTCGCTGAAGCCGTGTTCGATCAGCCAGGCCACCAGGGGCAAGGCGCCTTCTTCGGGAACGTCGATGCGGTAACGACCTTCCCGTACCGCTTCAAGAAGAACACCTTGTCCGCTGTCGCTGAGAAACGCCAGGTTCAGTCGCTCCCTCTGGGTACTGCCAGGGACATCCGGACTCAGTCGGGCCAGCAGCTCCTTCTCTTCCTCATCGATCGGCGTCTCGGCAAGATAGCGCCCGGTGGCGAACCCACCGTGGGCGACCTCCAGGGTGACCCATGCGGGTGTGTTCTTGACCGGTGTTCGTGATCCGACCGTTAGGCTTCCGTCCGCCATGCCGGTGAGGACCGCAACCCATCTATCGACCTTCTTAGTTGCCCGCTCTCGAACCGCGGGGTCTTCGTGCTCGCTCATTGTGGTGATGGCACGTTGCAGGCGTCCAAGCGCGTACCCCGGCTCGATGCCGGCCTTTTGCTCATCCCTCATGGCAAGACTCGGAGGCAGGTCTTGCACCTGCACCCTGCCGGTAAGAGCCGGCTGCTCTACTTTGAGCTACTCCGAGAAACGTGAAGGCGGGATTTGCACCCGCGCCCTCCCGGTCTTCAGCCGGGTGCTCTTCTGCTGAGCTACTCCACGCCACTCGTAGGCTTCTACACCCACGCGCGTTGCTAGACCAGTCATGAGCTCGATACGCGGTCGCGCAGAAGCGACGACCGAGTCAGCATCTAAGGCGAGGCCGTCGCCCCGCAAGCCCTGCTCGGTGAACGTCGCCGAGCCCGTCGACGCAGCAAGGCATCGACCATCAACGGACACCGGCCCGAAGCGTGGTCAGCAGCAGTTCGAGGACCTCGGTCATGAATGCGTAGTCCAGCGTGTCCGGAGCATCGGTCAGCTGGTGGTAATGCGGCGTTCGAAACTCCGCCGTGTCGGTCCACATGACCGCGGGCAGACCGTGCTCGATGAACGGCCGGTGATCGCTGCGGCCGAGGTCGGGCGCCCAACCCAGCAGTGCGCCCGGTGCTTGTAGGGTCACGACGGGAGGAACGCCGAGCGCGCCCTTCGCCGCGCGGTGGACCCGGTTGGCCAAGCGCCAGCCCGAACCAACGCCTACGATAGCGATGAAATCACCGCGGTCGCGGGGCATCAGGGCTCGGGGCAAGAACGGTGGCGCCCGCTGCGCCCCAGGCCGGGGGTCCGTGTAGCCGACCATCTCCAAGACATGTACGTCTTTGATTCTTATGCGCCCTTCATCGTGGAGCCACTGCACGAAGTCCGAAGACCCGAGCATGCCGTCCTCCTCACGGTTGAAGGCCACGAAGCCGACGCCTGGCGGCCGGGCTCGCGCGGCGCCAAGCATGACCGCCAGCGCGCTCGCGTTGTCGTCGGCCCCGGGAGTCCCCGGTACCGTATCGTAGTGAGCGCAGACCAGGGTCACGGGGTCCGTCGTCGCCGGAAGGGCCACCACGTTACGAAAGGCGCCTTGCTGCGTCACCGCCAACCCGTAGCCTTCCAGCTCCAAGGCGAGAGCATCGGCGATCTGCCGGTTCACCCCAGCCTCGGCAAGGGCGTGCCGCGGTTGGGCGAGTTCGGCGACCTTGTAGCGCAGCCACCCAGCCGTCTCGCCTTCAACAACTCGACGCCGCAGCGGCACCCGTTGCCGTATCCACACGATGCCACCTTAGCATCCGAAGAGCCACCGCCACCCGCTCAGCGGGACAACGAATGACCCGCTGACTGCGGTTCGAGGCTATGCTATACTCATCGTTGGCTATGTATCGACCGATTCTGCTCATCGCCCTGTCTTCGTCGCTCGCCGCTTGTGCGAGTGCGGGACCTGCTCCCACTTCCGAGCAGAACCCCACGCCCGTCGCTACGGAGAGTCCTGCGCCCGTCACTACCGAGACGGTCGCCGTCTCGGCCGCGGAGCTCGACTTTGGGGACTACACGTCGTCAACGCTCACGACAAAAGCGTGGGGGGCGCTCGACGAGAAGAATCACGCCGCAGCGCTCGCCTACACCCGTGAGTGCGTCCGCCGCTACGCCGACGAAGGCCGGCGGATGAATGCCAGCATGACTGCGTTCGCACCCTCGAGCCGCGCCTTCGAGAAGTGGGCCTTGAACGATGTGGGAACCTCTCTGTTCATCATGGGGAAGGCGTACGCCGAAATGGAGATGTATGCCGAGGCGGCGGCCGCGTACGAACAATTGATCAAAGACTTCAGCTACGCCCAGTGTTGGGACCCCAAGGGCTGGTTCTGGCGTCCGGCCGAAGTCGCGGCTGAGCTGGCCAAAGAGTACCGCAGCCGCGCCCAGTGATGCGTCGCGCAGAACTAGATGCGAAGCACCGGCGTGTTGGCGCCGGGGGCCAACGATAAGACCTCTTCGAAACCCTCGACCAGGCACCGACCGAACAGCGGAACGTCGGTGATCGCGGCGGGGTCGATGTTGGCCGCGATACAACACTGGTCGAGATGGGTGAGCAGCGAGATCATCGACGCGCAACCCGGCAACGGGCCGAAACCATACGCGCGATCGATACGCGCCCCGGCGAGATACCGAGCCTCCCGTAGGCCGGGGACGTTCGTCGCCTGTAGATCATTGTTCTTGGTCAAACTCCCCGTCAGCGCGGGCAGAAACGTCGCCGGAACCCAACTCAACGCGGGCGCCAAGACGCTGACCGCATCGACGGCCGGCTCGGCCAAGATCTGCCGAACCTGCTGGTGGATGGCGGCCATCCGCGCCTTGGGCTCGGCGATGGCCACCGGCCCTGCGAAACGAACGCCGACGAATCGGTTGCCGCCCTGAGCGTCGCCGTCCTGCCGCACGGACACCGGCATGGCCATCGGGATCGCGTCGACCGGTTGATCGTGGGCCTCGTGATAGCGTCGAAAAGCGCCCAGCAGGCCGGCAATGTACGCGTCGTTGAGCGACGCACCGGCGTGCTTCGCTGCTGCGCGCAGATCTGCGAATCGAACGTCGAGAGCGCAAAAGCGAAAACTCAGGCTACGCCCCGCGAGCAACGGCGAGTTGTCGACGGGCGGGTCAGCGAGAACACGCCGTAATGAAGCCGAGTAACTCGCGGCGTTGCGAATCCAGCCCACCGGGTCCGAGACCTGCCGGAGGGTCGATATGCCTTGCCGAAACATTCCCGGCAGTCCGGAAAGATCGCGCCCGAGCTGTTGCCGCAGTAACGCCCCCGCTGACGCCCGCTCTGGTGGCGGGGGGCTCGGCTGCGGTTTGTGGGGATTGGATTCGCGCTGCCGGGAGTGCAGCTGACCGAGCAGCTGCACTCCGCCGAGGCCGTCGGTGGCCACGTGGTGCATCTTGAGCATGAAAGCAGCCTTGCCGTCGGGAAGGCCCTCGAACAACACCACCTCCCACGGCGCACGAGCGCGGTCGAGCGGGGTCATGGACACTTGCTCGGCCGTCCTCAGAAAGGCCGTAAAATCGCTCCCACCGGGCAGCGAGACCCGCCGCACGTGGTAGTCGAGGTCGAAGTCGGGATCCGTAACCCAGGTCGGCGTACCGAGACCGAGCGCCGGTTCGAGCACTTTTTGACGAAATCGGGGCGCCATCCGCGTCCCCCATTCGCAGGCCGACCGTAAGCGCGTCCACTCGGGGGTCTGGTCGAGTAGCTCGATCAGGATCATCGGCGAGCGCAAGCGCGGATCGGTTTCGATCCGCCACATGAGCGTCTCGAGCGGATTGAGCTCCCGGGCTTCGCCCCACTTAAGCCGTCCGTTACTCGCTTCGGTCATGTCCGCCATCCTTCACGCTCACTTCGGCCAATCATCGAGGGTTCGTTCGAACAGCGCTCGGATCTCGGTCACTCGGTCATTGAGCTCTTCTCGTCTCCAGTCCTTGGTAGGTATGGGCGGCAGCACGCAAACATCCACCACCCCCGGCCGCATGACGACCGACGTTCGTGGCCACAGCTCCCCGCTGTTTCGAATGACGATAGGAATGAGGGGCGCCTTTGCGTCGAAAGCCAGATGAAAGGCGCCTTTTTTGAATCGCCCGAGCTTCGCGGTGGGCATGCGCGTGCCTTCGGGCGCGATCAGCACCGACTCTCCGTCGTGAATACGAGAGATCAGCGCGTTCACGCTGGCCTGCGCCGACGCCGAGTCGCTGCGGTCGATCAGCGCGACGTCGAGATACCGCAGCGCCCATGCGCGCGGGTCGCTCGCCACCTCTCGCTTGCCGACGCCGGTGAAGTCGTGTCGCACGAGTTTGCCGATCACCACCGGGTCGAGATTCGACTGATGATTGAAGATGTACACCCCCGGTCGGCCAGCCTCGATGTTCTCTCGACCCTGCACTCGGACGTCGATCCCGGCCACCCAAAGGCACAGATCCGTGGCGTAGCCGACGGTCGGATTCACGGCCCGCCACCGACCCCCGCTGAGGATCTTGGCCAACACCGCCGTTACGATGCCGGCGTTAAAGACCCACAGCGCCCCGAGAGTCCCAGAGATCCCACGCAGATCGACCGGGTTGGGGTCGGGCAACTGCAGAATCGGAACCCCCGCTTCTTTGGCGAAGGCCTCCAGTCGAGGCTGGGGGCACGTGGCGAAGGGACGGCCCACCGCCTGCAGAAACGCCTCATCTTCGCCGCCGTCGCCGTAGCCGTAACTCTTGGTCAAGTCGACGCCGTGTTTCGCGGCGAACGCCTGCACGCCCTTCGCCTTTTCGACGCCCCACCGCGGCGGCCCGTCGAGACGCCCCGTGAGGCGTCCGTCGATGACCTCCACCTCGGTCGAGATGATATGAGGGATGTCGAGGTCGGCGGCCACGGGCTTCGCTTGAAAAGGAGTAGCGGCGGTGGCCATGGCCACTGTGTGTCCCTTGCTCAAGTGGGCACGAATCAGGTCGCGTGCGCCGGGCCGAATCGTGGGCGCGACACGACGGGCAAAGATCCTCTGAGACGCCTTGTCGAGCTCTTCGACGGACCGCCCCCCGAGGAGCTCAGCCGCTCGCTCGATCGTCTTCAGGTCGCGATCAGGATCTTCGCGAAGCGCGATCACATCGCGGACGAGGTCGTACATGCGCTGAAAGCCGATGCGCCAAAGATCCTCTTGCAAGAAGGCTAGCGCCGTGAAGCCTTTGACGAGCGTTCCGTCGAGGTCAAAAAAAGCGCCGACGCTCGGACCTTCGGGGCCCTCGTTGACGGTCTGGATGGCAGAGTCGATATCGTTCACGCGGCCTCCCCAGGCACCAGTTTAGCAAGTTGTTGGACGAGGCCGGCGAGATATTGAGCGAACGCCTGCCGTCGGGCATGGAGTTCGGTGCCCGTGCCCGGTAGGAGCTTGCGATGTTTGGCCAGGCTCAACGCGTTCTTGAAGAGCTCGAGCGTCACCGACTCTTCGCTGTGCAGCCGGCGCTGCCTCACGCGCTGCTTGCCAACCCCCAGGCAGTGTCGCAAGAGCTCCTTCTCGTCAACCTCCCGCTCCACCGGCCACCGCGCCAGTTCCGCCGCTAACACCCAGTATGCATCGAGGAACGGCCGGAGCACGACGTGGGCCAGGGGCGGCTGGGCGCGGTCGAACCAGCGTTTCACCTGCTCCCAGTAGATCGGGCGAGTATACCGCCCATCGGGATCGACGCTGGCGTCCCAGCTGGGATCCACCACGATGAGCTCGGTGAGCAGATCGCGCTGAAAGTCCCGCCGCTCCGCGAAGAAGAACTCGAACTTGAGCAGCTCGCGAAGGTCGAGGGCGTTCTGCCAAATCGCAGGCCGGATATCGCCTTGCTTGTCGTGCTCGAGGAACATCGCAAACTCGCCGATCGCCCGCACGACGAGAAAGTGAATGAGCGTGTTCCGGTAGAACGCGGCGACCAAATGCTGCTGGGGCGCAACGTAATAGACGGGCTCGGCGCCCCCATCGAAGCGTTCAAGCACGCCGCTACCGACCAACTGTTCGAGGGTGGCCTTCACCCAGCCCAGGTCTTTCAGCTCACGGGCCATGGTCGGCGGCAGATTAGGATGCTCAGCGATGTAGCGAAGGATGGGCTCGACGACCTCGACCGTCTCCCCGTAGGTGAGCGCGCGCTCCGCGGCCAGCAAGGCCAAGGTCACCACGGCCGTGGGCGTCGCCGGCGTAACCTGATTGATGCGGTGACACACGGCGAGCGCGATCCGCTCCGTCATCGTATCCCGGGCCCGCGGATCTCCCTCGAGCTCGGCGATCCGCTGGCGAAGGGGAATGGCTTCGCCGATGTCGATGCGCGCGGTGCCCCCCTGATTGCGTTGCATGAGCGCGAAGCGCATCAGCCAGCCGATGTCTTCCGGTCGCTTGCTTTCGCCGAGCGCCTCCGCGGTCATGGTCGCCACTTCGCCGAGCTGGTCGTACACCACCGATACCGGCAAGATGTAGGCCTCGGGTCCGTGCCCACGCTGCACCGCGTCGACGACGTATCGAAGGGCGCCGTACCGAGGGGGGCGCAGCTTGCCGGTTCGGGTCCGGCCACCCTCGATCGACCACCCCAGATTGCCCCGAATCTCGAGAATGTGGGCGAGGTAGGCTCGCAGCACAAACCTGTAGACCGCATCGTCTTTCATGCTGCGGCGAATGAAGAGCGCCCCGGTCCGCCGCAACACCGACCCCATGGGGAAGAAGTTCAGGTTGGCGCCGGCGAGCCCCAGCGGCTGCTGGATCCCCGACGTCCGCATCGCCTCCCTAAGGAGCCAGATGTCCAGGTAGGAGCGGTGTGAGAACAGGAAAATGAGCGAGTGCTCACTGTCCAGGGCAGCGATCTCTCGAAGCCGGTCATCATTGACGACGAGCTTGTATCGCTGCGTCAGCAGCTCCCCAAAGCGGCGCCAGGCGCCCGCGGCCACGGGATGGAAGGTCGTCCACATCTCTTCGAGACAGGCTTCGGCCCGCTTGCGGAGCTCAGCACCGGGAAGGGAGAGATCTCGTTGCAGCTCGGAAAGACCATCCAGGAACCATGGCTTCTCGAGCAGCGTGCGCGTGGCGGCGTCCATACGACGCTTTTAGTGCAAATCTCGCCCGTTCGCGCCCCCCAGGCTCGCGGTGCGCTCGGTCCACCGCCCGGCCGGAGATCGACCGTAACCTCCGCGGTCAAGACGAGGAGGTCGCGGCGCGGATCGATGAACCGAGGCCCAGATGCGCTCGACGCCAATCTCGACGCACGTCGTGCATCGAGACTGGCGCAGGCCCATCGAGTCCAAATACCTGGGATCGCTTCGCTTACGCTCCGCTCGCGTACGCGCGACTGACGTTTGATCTCGACACCACTCCTGAAGAGATCTCGGAGTGGAAGTGGTAGAGGTCGCCGCTAATGAGAACGTCGCCGGCCCCGGCCAATCGCACCAGCAGCCCCGTATGTCCCTCGGTGCGGCCCGGGAGCGCCAAGACGATGACCCGACCGTCACCAAATATGTCGAGATCGCCCGTGGACTGCTTGACCTTTGCCGTACCCAGCTCACCAATCCTCTCGATCATCAATCTTGAGTTCGCGGCGGAGGGTTCCCTCGTTTCGCTGGTGGCGATGTTCGGTGCCCGCCGCCCTTCCGGTTAATGGAAGCCCGATCGCGGCCCGTTCGCGATTGGGCGTGCCGTCGTGGGGCTCGGCTGAATCGTCGAGAGGCACCACGCCTTGCCCCGCCGGCACAGCGTGGCCGGCCGCCTCGTGAAACAGCCCTACGACCGGGGGCCGCTCGCTCCACGAGCGATCCTGATCCAGGCGCATTCGGGTGCGGTTGTAACGAATCGTCGCTCCCGATCCGTAGCTCGGTGTCTTTCCGTCATCTTGTACGTACGCCCCCACGACGTCATCGAACTCCGTTTCATTACGTTCATCGGTTTCTTCGATGATCACTTCGTGTCTGCTTCGGCGAAGGTCTTCCAACGCGCCCGAGCTGCCCTCGAGGGCCCCCATGGCCCCGTGGAAGTCGGAAGTCACGCGAGCCCTGAAGCGGTCGTCGCCTCGGATGCCGATGTTCTGGGGAGGGCGCCAGTCTGGATCGATCTCGAACTGTCGTCGTTCATCGCCGTCGTCGACCCCGACCGTATCTTCGGGCTGGTGGTGGTGGACATCAGCGCCCTCGCCGCCCACCGACACATCTTTGCCCAGGCCTCCCGCGAGCACATCGTCGCCATCTTGGCCGAACATCGTATCCCGGCCGCGACCGCCAAAGAGCTTATCATCGCCACTTTGTCCAAGGACGATGTCGTCGTCGGCCCCACCGTCCATGTAATCCGCATCAGCGCCACCAAGAATGAGGTCGCGACCGTCGAGACCGTAGATGACATCTCGGCCGCCTCTCCCTAGAATCAGATCGTCGCCTTCATTGCCTTCGATGTAGTCGGCCCCGCCGCCGCCAAAGACACGATCGTCACCCGCCCCCGCGAAGACGATAACACCCTCCTGAACGTCGTCATCGATCGCGATACGATCGTCGCCGCCTTTGGCATCGATCATCAGTCGATAACCTTCGTCGAGTTGCTGCTGCGTCAGGGTCCGGACGAAGCTGTCTTCCGGACCCCCGACTCCGGTGACCCGAACCACCAGCCCCCCGTCTCGCCCTTTCTGAACCTGGATGTTGTCCGCCGTGTCGGTACCTTCGATGCGAAGAACCTTGCCGGTGGTGGGTAGGATCCTCGAGCCGTCCTCTTCGTAGTTTCTGAACAGGCCTGGCGGGCGGGGCGCGCGGCCCTGCCCTTTTCGATAGTCGGCCGTACCGGTCACGTTGTGACCCTGGTATCCCGCGGAATATCCGCGCGCTTCGAAGTCGCCGGCGTATCGTTCGGCGAGACTCATCGCGCTTTGGAATCGACCATTAAGAACCTCTTGTTCGTCGGTGACGACGTGCGCCTCCGCGAAGCCTAGACCGGCCGTGGCGTCCCAAAGGTTGAAACGATACTCGCCAAATTTGGCGCGACTTCGCGCCTGCACATCATAGTTCCACGCCGCCAGCAGACCACCCATGATGTGGTACCGAATCTTGACCCCTACTTCGATCGCTTTGCCAAGGTTCTTGAGATACTTGTTGCCTCCCGCCACTAGGTCCGTGAAGACACCCATCAACGACCACAGCTCCCGGGTCGCCGAGTTCAGCGTAACATCACGGATTCGGCTGTTATCAAAGCTCTCGTCCATGTCTTTACGGGCCATGAGCACCGCTGACCGCGACTCGCCCATGAACCGGCCGAAATTCTCGAGCGCCTCCGTACCCTGAACGCTATGCGCCGAGAATGTTTCGCGCCCGAGAACGCCTCCTTGCTCCCCGACCAGTAGATACCGCGGCCGCTGCCGATCATCGCCGCGGGTCAATCGCTCGTAGTGGCTCCGGAACTTACCGTGCCGTCCGGTGAACGGGTCGTGGTCCGAATTGCCGGTCTGAATATACTGGTAAAGATCTGCATACTGTTTCGCGCTGAGGCTGAATAGTCGATTGAGCGAGCCGCCCTCACCTCCTTGGTCCGCCCACGTCTTGGCCCGCCAGACCCTCGCCGTCACACCTTCCCCATCCTGCATCTCGATGAGCTTATTGTTCACCCGAGCCACATCATCGCGCATTCCCGCTTCCCACAGGGCCAGACCTCGGTGATTAGCGAGGCCGTCCCGAATCGCCGTCGCGCCCGCGGTTACGAAGATCGCCTTGTGTTCAGGGGAGGCGTAGCGATGGACCGCATCCGCCATCTTCATGAACGGCGTCACGTCGTTTTGCGGCCGCGTGGAATCCCACGTTGGGTTGTACGCGCCGATGCCCTTCCACACCGAGTAAGCTCTCTCGTTGAAGAAGCCTCGCGGGGTCATCGCGTGACGGCCGACCGCCGCTAGCTTCGCCAGAGCATGCGCGCCGCGGCGCGCCCCGAACCGAGCGCGCAGAGCGCGAAGGCCATCTTCGGTCAGGACTCGCCGTCCATTCTCCACTACGGTCAACGCCGCACCTTCCTGCAGCCCCAGCAACATGTTCATCGCCCGCTCCACCTCACCGGAGTCACGCATGCTGCCGAACGCTTCCGCGATGAGAAGCCCTCTCGGATCGAACACCACGTTGTCATCCGAGTCCGTCAGTTGGGTTCGAAGGTCCTTGGACAGCTCCCGGATCAGCGACAGCTTCACCTCACCGGAGCGCTGCAGGGCGTTCATACGAAGCAGGGCCCGACCGACGATCACCGCCGCTTCGGGCGAGATAGCGCCGTCGTCGACCTGTTTGTTCACGGACCGAAGGATCCTGAGCGCGGGATCCACATCCTGGGTGTCGTCGACGATCCTGGCCAGTAGCCGGGATCCCGAAGGGCTCTGTCCGATCAACCGAACGAACCTATCCAGTCCCCACCGCCGATCGGCTTCGATCTCGTTCATCATTTGAACGGCCTCCTCCGTCTTCAGCTGGCTTACAGCGTACGAAAGAAGCGCGGTTGTATTTTCGATCGCTTGCGGGTCGCCCTCGTTGGCCGATGGGCCGTCGACGAGCCCGCGGAGATCTTCGAGGTGCTTGTAGACTTGCGCCTTTCTTTGCTCCGGGGTCGCGTAGCTGTCGTTCTCGATGAGCGTCAACAGCTCCAAAGGGAACAGCTTCCGCTGGTCTCGGGCGATGAGCCGTCGGTTGGGGTCGTTCGGCGACAGAATGGCGACCAAAAGGCTGGGCCCCTCGAGCCGTCTCTTGAGCGCCTTGCGGATCGCCGCCACCCACGGAGATACCTCGCCCCCGGACGGAGGTAGCGACTCCACAGCGGAGAGGAAATCCGTCATCAGACTCGTGTTCGCCGTCCCCGGGTCTTTGATGATGTGCGGACGTTGTTGTGAACCGGGATCGTGGTCCTCGTCATGGTCCACCTGAAAGGACCGGTCATAGTTGAGTGCGGCGCCAACGATCCGGTCCATATACTTGGGCTTGATCCCCTTCAGGATCGCGGCCCGATCGGTCGGATTCGTCGTTCCCACCACGGTCATCGCAACCAAGACGCCGGCCGGATCCGGGTTGTAGGTATCGACCTGGCCCTTTCGGGTCTTGAGAAGGCCGCCGAATTCGATCTCTTGCGACAACCTTAGCGCAAAGATCCGGCGCTCATTTACGTCGTTGGTGTTCTGAAGGAACATCCGCCCGAAGTCCTCCGCTTCGGACAGGTAGCCGGGGCTGGGAATCCCGAGTCTGTTGAAGAGCTTGGCATGCTGGGCCCAAGCGATGACGATGCTGGCCGCTTCTTCACCCGATCTCGTTCGTTCCGCGATCGCCCGCAAGATCGTGTCACCGCCCGTTGTTGGCGGCAAGCCACGCTTTCTGATGTGAGAGAGCTTGTCGATGGCGTCGGCATTGATGATCGCGCGGCGGAACTTCTCGAATTCCTCTGGGCTCAGGGCTCGGATCTCGGCAAGGGTGGCTCGGTATTGATCAAGGATGTCCTCCTTACCAATACCGTTCCACATCCACTCGAACCATGTCTCGTTCTCGGAGTTGTACATGGCGATGAGGTCGGCAAACTTCCTGGTCGCCGACTCCGCCGTCGGCGGCGTCCAGTCTTCGGCGGTGACCGGTTCCTCACCGGTCACGCGGGGCCGGCCTCGTTGGACCGGCTCCTCCCCGGTGCCTCGGGGCCGGGGTAGAAGGCCCGGTTCCTCACCGACCTTGGCTGGCCTCACGTTCACCGCAGAGCGGGAGGCGCCGGCGGCCAGAAGGCGAAGATCCTTGCCCCGTAGCTGTCCGCCCGCCTCGGGATCATGACCGGTCTTGCGCCTCCAGGCGACGATCGCCGCCTCCGTGGCGGTACCAAAGTAGCCGTCAGCGATGTTTTGGATGCTCGTCCCTTTGGCAAGGAGCCCTTCATACGCGCCGGCCCGAAGTAGCTGACGTTGAACATCCTTGATCCATTCCCCGCGATGGCCGCGTAACAAAGCGACCTTGCCGGTCTCGACTTCGTTGCGCACTGGGGCCGCCGAATAGGTCGTCGGACGGCGCTCATCGGCCGCGAGCAGGTCGAGCTGACGCTTGTCGAGCCAGCCCGTGGCCTCTTCTCCCGACAATAGCTGCCACCGTCGGACCGCGATTTCGGTCCGCTCGCCGTAAAAATCGTCAGCGACAGATTCCTCGGTGGCCGCCCTCGGTACCAGCCCCTCGAACAGCCCTCCGTTGAACAGCAACCTCTGCGCCCCATTGACGATGGGTTCGTACAAACCAAGGCCGATGGAAGCGTTGCTGGCATCGAACGCTTCCGCGGTCGGTTCGCGCGCGTAGGCGATCTGGCGCCCGGGGCCTCGGCCGCTGTACCTGGGCTCCGGTGGCGCGGGTGCGGTGGGCCCCGGTTCCGGAACCGGGGTCGCCGAAGTCGCCGGCGAGCGGGCCAGACCCGTCCAGACCGCCCAGACTTTCTGGGCGTCCTCCAGCGTTTCCGCCAGCGGCATGTCGCGACCGGACTCACGAAGTCTGCGCGCGATGTGCGCAACGAACTGACTCTGTCGATACGAGTCAGGATTCGATGCCATCGTCGCGAGCTGCTGCCGGACCTGGGGCTCGAGCTTCTTCCAGGCGGCGTTCGCGCTATCTACGACACGAACATCGTGGCGGCGAGCATCGACGTCGTGATCGAAGGCGTGTCGGACCGAATCCCAGGCGTGTTCGATGACGCTCCGATGCTCGACCGGCGCGAAGCCCCCGACCGCGCCATCGAGGGCGGTGACCTCGGCCGCCCCAAGGTCCGTCCCCTCCGCGGGCGGAGGAGACAAGAGGGCGGCCCGCTGATAACCCCGCAGGAGGGCGTCTGCATCAGCAAGCGCGCCTTCGCCAGTCTCCGGATAGCGATCGGTTTGCGTTCGAAGCGCCCGAGCGAGACGCGCGACGTACTCGTGGCGATTATCCCGAAACTCATCGGAATCTAGAAACTCGGCCAACTGCTCTCGTTCGCTATGGCGAAGATATGAAGAGTAGACGGTCCAGGCGTGATCTCGGATATCATCGTCGCGCGACGCAAAACCAAAGGTCTTGGCCAGCCAATCGATCAACTGCTGGATCCAGTTACCGCGCGGAGGAGGCGCAAAGTTGGATACCGCCTCCAGGGCGTCGGGGGCCGACTCTGCCCCCGGAGACTTTCGGCCATCTACGGAGGCCGTCGATGGCGACGGCTTGGGCACGTTGAACCGTTCGTCGAGCGCGTTTCTAAATCGGCCTCGTTCGACCGTCGCCTTGGCGAGCTCGTGGTAGTTGGTCGCCTTACTTTGAAGTGCCTCCAGCCGGTCCATAAACAGCCGGTTGATCGCTCGGTTATCGGTGGCCGGCGGTCGGGCGAGCGGCGGCGCCGGTTCCGCCGTCAGCAGGTCCATGTACGCCTGATCACCTCGTATTTCGGCCACACGGGCTGTTTGAATCGACGCCTGAACGCGGTCTTGATCGATCAAGTACTCAACTTCCTCGAGCGCTTTTTGGAAGTCTCGACCGAAGTCGGCCTTGACGGAGTTCAACCTCGCGATCGCCGCATCTCGCTCCGCCGCATCCATTCGAGGGTCGATCGTGCGCTTGATCTCAACAAATAGGCTGGTAACGAACGACTCGGCCGTCGATAAGAGCGCATCCGTAGGATTGGTGATGATGCCGGGGGCTGAAATGCTCACGGCCCCGGACAGCCTAAGAGAGTTCCATAACTTCTGATTGTTTCGGATCTCTTGAACGCGAAACCCCTCCACGTCGAGAATTGCGATCATCGCCGAGAGCCGAGGTGACTCGAACACCATTCGCTTGAGCAGATCACTCTCGATGGAGATCGGCTCGGGGATCTCCATCCCCGGACCCAAAGACCGGGGTACGATCTTGAGGTCGTCACCGGTAGCAACGACGTTGTTGATCCCCCGCCTCAAGTGCCTCTTGGCCGCCCAAAGCTCCATCTTCAAGTCTCGAACGTCGCCATCCGCATTCAGGGCCACCAGTTCGGCTCGCTTCACGGTCTTGGTGTAGAAAGTGCGACGGTGGTGAACCTGGACGAACTCCGATATCCGGTGCGCTTCCGCCTGGACCTGGCGTGCCGCCAGGAGGCGAGCGTGGACCGCATCGACGGCCGTGAATCGGTTCGCGATGTCGGCCGCGATGCTCGCCCTCACCGCGTCGAGCTGGTGGACCGCCGCTTCCGTCATCCCTGCCGCTATCCGAATCGCGGTCTCTTGCTGAACGTCGCCAAGGAGAAGAATGGAGTACTCCGCTTTCGCCTCCAGCTTGCTGTTGTTAAGCGACACCGACAAGCTCAGCGAAGTCAGCTGGCCGGCGCGAGCTTTTCGGAGGTTGGCGCGCCACTCCGTGACCTCTTTGCGAGCAGCGATGACCGCTTCGTGTCGCTCGACCTCGGCCACAATGATCTCTCTTCGTTCGCCGACATCGATCCGGTCGTCGTCGAGTGCCGATACCTCGCCGACCGGCGTGCCGGCGTGCTTGACGCCGTCCATCCACTCGAACTCGAACGCTCTTCGGGCGTCGATCTGGGTGGTGATCGCGTCGGTGAGCACATCATAGAGCGCGTTGACCTCCTTGACGGCCTGTTCGATGGCCATGCCATCTCCAACCCGCTTGTCGATCTGGGCGTGGAGATAGTCGTGGAGCGCTTTCGCATCCCGGGGATCCAGGAAGCCGTCCTTGGCCATATCAACGAGATCTTGGAAGTCGACGCCGAAGTCCCCTTGAAGTCTCTGCTGCTCCGATTCGGCCATCTGATCGAGCTTGAGACCAAAAACGAAGTCCTTTCTGATACCGGCAAGGCTGAAATCGGTGTCGGGTCGGGCGGCCTCGCGGGCCACAGCACCTCTCAACACCGCGTAGATATCGTCGGCGCGTTGCTGCGCCGCTTTCGGGTCGCCGCCTGCTGCCGGCTTCGATTGTGTCATCAGAAAGGCGGACATCTCTTTGGCGTCCTTCGAATCGAGCGCCGACGGATCACCTTCACCAGCGTGAAGATAGATGGTGTTGAAATTGACGCCGAGGCGCTCGAGCGCCTGCCAGTCTTCGGGCGTAAGCAGCTCGAGGTTGAATCCCTCGCGAAGGTCGTATCTCAGCCGTTCGACCGCATATGCGAGCTCCGGATCCGCGCGCTGCCGAGTCGCCGCCGCCTCGAGCTTGGCGAGAACCTGCTGGGCGAATGCTATCTGACCGGCCTCTCCCGAGCCCGGCGCCGCTTTTCGCACCGACAGCTGGTTGAGATACCGCGCGAGTCGGTCCGCATCGTCGCCGTTGATGACCTCGTCCTTCGCGACCTGGCGAAGTTGCTTGGCGCCCATCAAACGATTGAGCTGCCGACGCTCGGGGCGCGTAAGTTGATCGAGGCGAAGCCCGTAAGAGAGTCGTCTCCGAATATCGTCAGCAGTGATTCTCTTGGCCATCTTGTTTATCCGATAACCTGCAAGACAGAGGCCATGGATAAGGGCGAGTCCGCCGACCCCTGGCGCATGTCCGGTCGGCCGAGAAAGAGGAACACACGCGCAAGACCTGCGCTCCGCCGAAACGCATCCGGCCCGCCGAGGTCTTCGTCGTAATCGGACCGGCCACCCACGATATCGACCGGTCTCAGGCGCGCCCGGCCCATCTGGGGCGGCGGTCAATGCATATCCAGTACGCACGAATTGCTCGTCGGCTCGAAATGCCCCGGCGGTCGACCAGCGTGTCGGCGTGCGCTGGATCCGCCGTCGACGATGCCGCGCGCGCGCGCAGGGCGCGGCACAGCGTTGCAGCTCAGCCGCGTCCGGTAGACTATCGCGCCGTGGATCGGACCCTCGTCTTCGCTTTCACCATCGGTTTCAGCGGTGCGTGCGCGGCGCCCACCGTTGACCGCACGATCGACGCCCCGCCTACCGCGGCGGCCACCGCCTCCCGACTACCCGAACGTCTCCGAGAATCGAGGGCGGCCATCGCCGAAGCCTTTGCCTTGGTCGACACGTTCGGCGAGCGGATGTTTCCTGGATGGCCCGACGCGCCGAAAGACATCATGCTGATCGACGAGGAGGTGGCGTGGCTGTTTTGCGCCGCGGCCGCGCCGCAGGGCTGGGTCCCGGTCGAGCGCGACGCCATCACCGGGTGCGAGGTGTGGCGGGCGCCAGCACCCTTTCCCGCAGATTCCAAGAAGACGCTCGAAACCTTCAACAACCGCCCCACGGTGGTCATCGGGACTACCGAGGCGCTCGGTCTGTCAGGGGGCCGGTTCGCGCTCGCGCTGGTTCGCGAACGGCTCCATCAGCTTCAGATGTCGACGCCCGACTTTCGGTCAGCCACCCTCGCCCTCGGCTTACACGGCGGAGATGAGACGGGAAAATGGATGCAGGGGTACGACTTTCCGTTCAACGACCGAGAGACTCGAAAGCAGGTGGCAGGCCGAAGCATCATGCTGGCTAGCGCTGTGCAGGCACTCTCGTGGCCAACTCGCTCTTTTGAGGATACGACGTCGACCTACCTGACCGTCCGGCAGTCCACGATGGATTATCTGTCGGCCGCCGACGCTCGATACATGGAGCTTTGCGTATGGCAGGAGGGCGTGGCGCGGTACGTAGAGGTCGCCATGGCGGAGAAAGCCATCCAGCGCAACACGTACAACTACGCAGCCATAGCCAAGACTATGAAAGCCGAACTGGTCAAGGAGCTCCGCTGGCCCAGCATCTTGAGCCGAGGGCGAGCGATCTTCTCCGCCATCGGCGCCGGCGAGGCGCTGGTCCTCGACCGACATCGTCCGAAGTGGCGTGGAGGGTACCTCACCGAGCGCTTTACGTTGTCCAAGTGGTTCTCTGAACAGCGCTGATCGACGATCCGCGGCCTGAGCCCTTAGGGCGCTTCTCGCCGGCCCTAGCGGACATGAGTTGCGGGTCGGTCGCCCTGTCTTGGCCCGACACCCTCGAACTCTCGTTGCGTGTGCTCATCCCACTCTGACGGGTCATTGGGCGGCCGGTTGCGGGTACCGCCGCGATTGTTCCGAGGCCGATCGTTTCGATCTTCGGTGTCGTAAACGTCGTCGTCGGGCTCCGGCGCCGGCGTCCCCGGCATGATGCCGAGGATGACCTCGTTTCCGCGTCCATCGGCTTCGATGGAATTGGTGCCGGCGTTACCGTGGAGCCAGTTTCGATCGCCGACCGCGGTCATGGTGTCATTGCCGTCATTGCCCTCGACCTTGTTGGCGTCACCTTCGACCCCGATCCGGTCGTTGCCTTGATCGCCGGTGATGGAGTTGTCGTCACCCTTGGCGTCCATCTCGTCGTGGCCCTCGTCGCCCCGAATGATATTTTGGTCGCCCTCTACCTGAACGTCGTCCGCACCCTCACCGCCGCGAACGAGACCTTTGTCGCCCCGAACCACCAGCTGGTCGTCGCCCCGACCGCCTCGGATCCGATTCTTGTCGCCCTCAACCGTCACCCGGTCGGCGCCATCGCCGGCCCAGACGTCGTTTTGCTCGCCGATAACGTTGATCTCGTCCGCCCCGTCACCGGCGTACACGTCGTTATGGCTGCCGAACAAGTCTACCCTGTCGTCGCCGAGACCCGTCTCGATGAAGATGTTGTCGGCTTCAACGACCACGTGGTCATCGCCGGCGCCCGTATTGATGGCGAGGTCGATATCGACCCCGGCGCCAATATGGATCTGATCATCACCATCGCCGGTATTGATGGTCA
This sequence comes from Myxococcota bacterium, assembly GCA_028289325.1. Taxonomy (GTDB): domain Bacteria; phylum Myxococcota; class Kuafuiibacteriia; order Kuafuiibacteriales; family Kuafuiibacteriaceae; genus JANQQN01. The sequence continues at coordinate 31,588 of JANQQN010000309.1, forward strand.
GGCGGCGCAGCTCGTCCTCGCTGTAGACCTGCGTTACGCCGTTGATCTCGACCTCGTACTGCCCGTCGTCGCGCTTCGAAACCCGAATCACGTCGTCCGTCGCGCCCGTCTCGATCGTACGTCGGCCACTGGTGATGGACTCGACGGCGTGCCCACCGAAGGTGGTCGTAGGGTTCATGTTTCCGATCTGGTTCATTCCCTGGCATCCTCCGCTACGTTCGTATTGCCGCTATCGCGTTGACGGTTCTCAACAGCATGGACCATGCCAGGCCTTCTCCTTCGCGGAAGCGTCCTGCAGCCAACCGAGACCGTGGCTCCTCGCCACAACTGCGGTTGGTGCACGCAGTCCTTGCGCACCAGATCACTCAGGCCGCGGCAGCCTCGTCTGCGATGGACGCAGTGCCCATCGGCTGGATCGTGAGATCGGGCGGCAGTTCATCGTAGGAAACGACGGTGATCGCGGGAAGGTCGACCTCGACGAGCTTCCGGACGAAGCGCCGGACTCTCTGATGAGTCAGCACGACCGGTCGCTTCCCTTCCGCCACCATCGGCTGCAGGGCCTGAGCGATCGCCATCATCAGCTGCCCACAGATCTCCGGCTCCATCCTGAACATCGCGCCTTCATGGGTGTGGGTGATCGCGTCGGCGATCGTGTCTTCGATGCTCGGATCCAGGAGCACGACCGGCAAAACCGCTTTCATTCCCGCACACGAGTACGCGAGTTGCGCCCCGAGGGCGCCGCGGACCTTTTCGGTGAGATACAGCGTATCGTGCTCTTTCTGACCATACTCGCCGAGCGCTTCGAGGATCCCTTTGAGATTTCGAATCGATACGCCTTCGTCGACCAGGCGCTTCAAGACGGCGACGAGCTGATGAAGGTTCACGACCTTGGGCACGACCTCCTTCACGAGGGTGGGATAGGCCGTCCCGAGCCGGTCGACCAGCTGAGAGATCTCTTCGAGGCCCACAAACTCTCGCACCTTCTTTCGGAGAACAGAGGCGACGTACAGCGCGATCGTCCCCGCTGGCTCCCAGACAGTGATGCCCGCGGCCTCCACGACCGAACGCTCCTCATCTTTGATCAGCGATACTTTTGCCCCGTTCACCGGATGGCTGATCGGCTTGGCCTGGATGCCAAGCTTCTTAAGATTGTCCGGATTCGTGGTCGCAAGACACAGGCCCGGCATGATCCGCTCCTGTAGCATCGGGACATCGTTGATCCGTACGACGAAGCATCCGTTGGGCAGCGACTTTACGTTGGGGCGGACCCGTACCCCGGGAAAGCGGACCCCCAGCTCCAAGTACAGTGCATCGCGAAGCTGAGGCAGGAGCATCTTCACGAGTCGGACCTCTTCGGTGGCGACGGTGTCGCTAAATCCTAGCGCCTTGCTCAGGTCGGGCGCGATGTCGAGTCCCACCGGGACGACCGTTGGCGCCAGGTTGTCGGCCAGAGATTTGTTCTCTTTGGCTTCCGCGATCTGCTGCTCTAGCTGCTCCTTGAAGGCCAGCGCCTTGGCCAAAGTCGTGCCCGCCTTTCCCGACCGGGCGCGGGCCATCGCGGCCCGGGAGAGCATCGGAAACAGGGTGCGCGTGGCACCGGCCGAAAGCGCGGCCAGCGCGCAGCCGAAGAACGGCATGAACGGTAGTCCGGGCACGAACGCCAGCAACAGCATCAGGACGCCGCCGATGTTCAGGACCTTCGCGTCACCGACCATCTCGTGCTGCAGGACCTGACCGAAGTTCTGATTCTTATCCTTGGCCTCGACCCGGGTGACGACGATGCCCGCTGCGAGCGTAATGAACAACGCCGGCACCTGCGCCACCAGCCCGTCACCGATGGTGAGAATCGAATACGTCTGCGCGGCGTCCACCGTGGTCATTTCGTACCGGAAGACGCCGATGATCATCCCGGCCACGAGATTCAGCGCGGTGATGATCAGGCCGGCGATGGCGTCGCCCTTCACGAACTTCATGGCGCCGTCCATGTTGCCGAACATCTGGGACTGACGACCGAGCTCGTCGCGCTTGGCCTGCGCTTCCTCTTCGGTCAGCGCGCCCGAGCGACAGGCGGCGTCGATCGACATCTGCTTGCCGGGCATGGCGTCGAGCGTGAACCGCGCGCCGACCTCGGCGACGCGCTCGGCGCCCTTGGCGATCACGATGAACTGGACGAGGGTAATGACCAGGAACACCACGATCCCGACCACCATGTCGTTCTGGGCGACGAAGGCGCCAAAGGCGCCGACCACCTCGCCCGCGTTGGCGTTCGCGAGGATCCCTCGAGTCGTCGAGACGTTGAGGCCGAGCCGGAACAGGGTCGTCAACAGCAGCAAGGTCGGGAAGGTCGAGAACTCGAGCGCGTTCCTCGCGAATAGCGCAACGAGCATGATCATCACTGCGAACGCGATATTGGCCGCGATCAGCGAGTCGAGCATGATCGGCGGAAGCGGAATGACGATCATCGAAACGACGAGCGACACGCCGAACGCCACCAGTAGATCGGGTCGGCGAAACAGCCCCGCGCCGGGAAACGCGGCCAGCATGCGGATGAGGTTCACGACGCCCCTCGCGAACGGAAGGCGGACGGGGAGAGGGTTCGACGGTGGGTAGGGTTCAGCATCTCAAACTTCCTGCGACGATGGGGTTATCGGTTCATGTTGCCGTGCTGCAGAATTCCGGACTGCGTGGTGCGTAGCGCTTCGATGACGGTCAGCATTCGTCGTTCGGCGACGACCGCCTCTCGAGGCGCAGCAACGGGACCTCGAGCCTGCTCGAGAACACGCTGCATCGCACCTCGCAGCCCACGGACGTCATAGTTGGCGGCACGCGGGAGCCGAAGCTCATGGCCGTGGGTGAGCTCCCCCTGAAAAGCCTGGATGTCCGGTTGCACCAGTTCCGCCACCTCAGGGGGAAGGATGGTGTCCGCGTGGACCTCGGCCGCGGCACGAATCTCCTGGATGAAGAGGTGCCCGTCGTTTCTCTCCTGGGCGATGGCGGCATCGTCGCTCTCGGGGAAACCGCGAACCCAAGCTGGGTTCTTGGCGTCAGGACGAATGACGGCGTTCATGCCGACTTCGAAAGCAGGACACGTGCCATCGCTGACGGCCAGGTTACCGGGCGTAGAAAGACCTCGGGAGACGGCCGGTGCGGGCCAAGTGCAGTTTTGACATGAAGGAGCGGCAGATCAGCCCGGCGCCGATGTGCCCAAGCGGAGTCTGCGGAGCGTCAACGGCTGATCGACTCGAGGCGCGGGCGTGAATCGACGAGCCACGAAGTGGCTCGTCATTCGCGTCGAGCTCTAATTTAGTCGTCGGATCCCGGCGCCCGACGCTGATTGTCCGGGTCGTTCGCGATGCGCTCCATCTCCCGGTAATGAAGATCGGCGAGGAAGTCGTTGCCCGCATCGGCGATCTCGGCCCGGAACTCATCGACTCTCTGACCGTACTCGTCGAGCGCAGCCGCGTGACCCATCAAGGCGTTCGAACCGATGTCCGCCCCGCCCGTCAAACCGGAGGCGACATGGTCGAAGGCCATCGTGCTCCCTTCCCATACGCCTCTCGCTCCACCGGAAATCTGTTTGGACTCGGTCCCGTTGAGCGCGCCGTTGGTCGCCAGGCTGATGATCAGCGCCGCGACCTTGGCGTCGTGGCCACTCCACGCGAGGAAGTGCGCCGCTTCGCCGTTGGCGAGCGTGCCGTCGCTCGTCAGGTCCGCGAGGTCGCTCGCTTCCTGCTCGGTGAATCCCTGCGACTTGAGATAATCGATCTTGGCCTGCCGGTCCGGCATGGCCGCCCAGGCTTCGGCGTTCAGCAGGTTCTCCATCCGCCCCTGGGGACTCTCGATTCGAAGCTGCATCGTTCGATGCCCGCTGAGGGCGTCAGGAAAGTCGGCCTCGAACTGCGCCAACTCGGGCTGGCTGAGCACGCCATCGGCGGTCATGTCGGAGAGCGCTTCGGCCTCTTTCCGGGTGAAGCCCTTCGACATCAAGAAGCGAATCTTCGCCTCGCGATCCTGCGGCTGGCCCTGACCTCCTTGACCGTCGGGGGTGGCATCGATCGGCCAATCCTGCCAGGTCTCCGGGCGATTGACCGCTTCCTGCCGCGGATTGATATCCTTTCGCTCGTCCTTGTCCGAATCGCGGCCCTCCCCGACCGACTCGCCGTCTCCGCCATCGTCGCTCGGCTCGATCAAATCCTGGATTTCCGCTTCGATCGCCTCCAGATCCGCGAGCGCCTGGTCATACTCGGCGCGCAGAACGCTGAGCTGTTCCGGCGTGCTCGTCGGATCCACGAGCGCGGTCTCGTACTGCGTCGCCGCGTCCATGTAGCGATCCAGAGCGTAGTCGCGCTGGTCCCACTTTTGGCCCAGCTCCGCCTCGGTATGCTGAGCGGCCTGGTAGTCCTCGATGGCGTTGTTGAGACTGTCCACGGCCTTGATCACGCCGACAACCCTGACGCCGAGCTGGACCCAGTTTTTCACTTGCCTGAGCTTATCCGCGGCCTCCTCCGCGGCCAGCTCTGTCGCTTCCGCGGCCTCTCGAACAGACTCGGTCGCGTCCTGGGACGCGTCGTCGGACTCTATCCGCTGGACGGCGACCTTAGCGAAGACGAGGTTCTCACTGTAGATTTGAAACACGGTCGAGGTCCTCCTGGCGACTCGCGACGGTCAGTGCCGCATCTCGCCGGTCTCGTGGAACTTGCCGAGAATCTCGAGCCACTTATCGACGAACTGTTGCGAGTCTTCGCCCAGGTCTTGGAGCTCGTCGCGCATCTCGTCGATGAGCGCATCGATGTCTTCGACCATGATCTCGATTTGCCCCGCCTCCCGTTTGAGCGCCGCCACCTCTTGCTCCTTGCCCATCCGTTCGAGGTGGGCGAGCAGCATCATGATGGCCGCGATCAACAGGAGAATGGCCGCGATAATCGGACCGACGTACGGAATGAACGCGACGCCCGCCGCGGCGGCGGTCAGACCGGCAGCGACGGTCTGGTAGCCGCTCGCCGTATCGTTGACATCGGCTTGAAGATTGTTGGCGTCAAACTCCTTGAGCAGTTGTTTGACCTTGTGGAGGAGCTCGAGCACCCGCTGATATCGGATATCTTCTCGGACGGCTTGAGCGTTTTCGGACTGTCCGAGCACCAGACCCTGAATCATCCGGTTGACGGCGTCGACGTTGAGCTGCGTCATCTCATCTCCTTTGCTTGCCGCGGGTCAGCGTTCGATGCCGCTCCACGCGCCTTCATTGAGCTCGCTTTGCAGCCTCGTCAGCCCTTCATCAAAGTCCTCGACGCGCTCGAGCGCCGCTTCGGCGTCGAGCCGATCATCGAACGCCTCATCGATGTGAATGTCTTGCAACTTCGCTTGTAGCTCGGCTTCGGCCGCCCGTTCCGAGTGGCCATGCTCGGCAGCTTTCGCGATACCCTCGCCGATCAGATTGCCAATGAATGGGCCCAGGAAGATGGCGCCGAGCAGCCGTCCGAGGTCGATGCCCTTGCTCTGCTCGTATGTCTCCAAGGCCTTCTTCTTCGTCTCACCCGCCTTGATACCTGCTTCCTCCAGGTATTGGCTGTTGGCCTCGTCGAAATCCTCTTCCGCGTCTCTTCCCGCCGCGATGTTCGCACGTCTCTGCTGCGCAATCAGCGCATCGCCACCATTGATTTGCATGATCGGACTCCTTTCGAAGGACCACCGAGCAAGCACGGTGCCAAAGCGAGCCGCACGATGATCAGTCGCGTGTTGGGGAACCAGGCGCTGGAGATTGCAGATCGTGCGCGCCCAGTTGCACGGCGTGCGTGCCGACACCGCATCTCGAAGCCTGGTCGTCGCCACTCCGGACACGATTCGAGCTCAGCCACCCGATCAACCACTGGCACGCTCTCTGCAGTGGTCGTCGACGAACGCCGCATGGAATCCGAAATCCAGCGCTTGGTGTCTCGGTGCGTCCGTCGCGGCCACGAAAGTTAAGGAGAGCAAACATGAGCAGCTATGACTCCGGGATCATTGCCCTCGAAGCGTACATGATCGACACAGCGGCCTTTAAGAGCCAGCACGCGCAGGAGATGGCCGATCACGGGCGCGAGAAGATGCGGGAGGAAGACTTCCTCCGCAAGGTCAAACAAGCCGTTCAGCGATTCATGAACGACCAGATCCTGGAACCCGAAGAGCGCGCGCGGATCCAGACCATGTACGACTTCCTCCAGAATGAATACGGGATCGACATGTCCCAGGCGCTCAGCGCGCTCGGCGCCTTGTCCGTCGACGAAAACGGCAACGCACACTTCGCCGACGTCTCGGACGGGACCCAAAGGACGAACAAAGGGTATGCGGACAGCGTTCTGGCCGGTGCCGAAGACGCCCTCAAACACGCCGAAGGCGAACAGAAGTACAACCAGTTCGACATGACCGCGGTCTCTCAAGAGTGGAACCGGGCGATGACCGCCGCTCAAAACATCCAGAAGAACATCTTCCAGGTGAATCAAGGCTCGGCGCGGCTCGCCGCCGGCTGAGCCGCTGCGAAAGCGACAAGCGAGACATCGATTGCGCCCGGCACATCGACCATGGCGTGCAAGCCTGACGAACCGGGCGTCGTCTCGACGGAGTCGGCGGAGCTGATTGGAGGAACAAGTTATGGGAATGGATATCGATCCCATTCTTCGCGTTCGAAATGAACTGGCCGTGAGGACGACGACGGCGCAGATTGACGACGCCAACCTGGAGCTGGCGGACCAGCTGGCCCAGCAGGATCGCGTGACCGCTCGTGAGCGCAATCTCGAGCGGCAGATCGACGAAGACAACGCCTGGGTCATGGACAACCGGGACAACATCAACAAGCTCGGCGCCTTCTTCGGGGTGGACGGCACCAAGAAGAAGATGGACCGCAAAACCCGAGACTTGGAGATCAACGGCGCCCGTCAAGAACTGACGATCAAGGAGGGTCTGACCGTCGACGCCGAAATCGACAGGGTCATGGGCGAGCTGAATAACGTTCGGGCCGACTTCGGCGAAACGCAGCAAGCGCTCGAGCAGGACATGCAAGACCAGGCCGACGCGGAGCGCCGGGGCTTCGACGACAGCCTCTGAGCTGCGTCGAGGCGACCAGCAGAACGAACCGGCGACCGAATGAGGGCACGGGGAAGGGATCGGATCCCTTCTCCGTGCTCGACCTTGGGTCGTCGATAGGAGGACTTCCAAATGCCCCGTGCCATCATCGAGGCGCTCCTTAGGCGGGCGAGCGAGATCGACCGAATTGCGAGTCAACACGCCCAGTACGGTCATAGTCTTATGGAGCGCCGAGCCGCGCTCCAAGACATCATGGGTCAGCTGCAGACGGCCACCGCCGATGGTCGCATCACGCAGGAAGAGGCTGACGCGCTTCGCGACGGCTTTCTGCGAGAGGGGCTGAGCCTGGAGGCTCTCCAGACGGTATTGCTCGAGCTCAAAGACAGCAATGGGTCCGTCGCGATCTCCACCGAAACGGAGAACGCCCTGTTCGACCAGCTTCGGGGGGCCATCACCGACGCGGAGCCAGGCTTCATGTTCGATCACATGGCGAGCAAGATGACTTTGGAGTTCAGCAACGTCATGACGATGGCGTCGAGCGCAAGCTCCGCCGAGCATAAGGCGGGTCTGAACATCATCAGCAACTTCAAGGCCTGAGACGTCAACTCTGCGTCGACGAAGCGCAGCTTCGCCGCCTACCACGATACCTGCCGCGAGGGCGAACGGGTATCCGCCCAAGCGCCTGTGGTCGTCAATGGCATGCGAGCTGCATTCGATTGGGATCATGAGCCCATCATCTTCCCCCATCCCCGCCCGGCTCAAACGCCGTCGCCGCCCGACCCCTGAGCCCGCGGCCAGCGCCCCTCCGGCGTCGGCCGACGCCCGCACTCGCCCGCCGAATCCCCGCCGTCCGGACCTGGTGGCGCCCTCGCTTCGCGCGCTCCCCCCCCAGACGCCGAGTTCCCTTTTGAAGTCGTCAGAATCGGCGCGGGCGGAGCGGAGCGCGCTACCGCCCGGCCGGCGGCGCGACGAAGACTCGCGGGCCTTCGTCGGCCAGGGTTCCGTCAGTGGCGTGGAGCCCCACCGCGCCGCGTACTTCGAAGACCTCGATGGGGTCCGGGCCGTGACCTACGATGGTCCGCAGCTGCAGCAACCTGGACGAACGATCGGGGAAGCGCGTGGCTACGATCCCGATGACCTTTTGGCCATCGCTCAGGTCGCTCAAGATTACCTGTTGAACGGTGCCCCGAAGATCGCCCACGCCCTGTTCAACGGTCTGACCGCGGTATCGCCACGAACGCCTTACTTCTGGTTGGGGCTCGGCTTGGCCCTCGACAGCCTTGGCGACAAGCACGGCGCGCTCGATGCGTACCGGGAAGCCGACCGCCTCGATCCGACGGATGGACGACCCGATATCAACCGGGCAGAGATCTATCTGGAGTTCGACGACGTACCGAACGCCCTTCGGTTGCTCGAATTGGGGTGGGCCAAGGCCAAGCGGCGCGGCGATGAGGCACTGAGCATCAAAGCCAGCGCGCTCATCGATCATCTTCGCCGCCGCGCGGGCGGCCGAGACCAACTTGGCGATTACCGCTAGCCGCCGAGACTCGGCGGCCAGCGCTGCCCGCGGGCGTCACCCCGTCGCCGAGGCTCTCGCCCGGACCACGAGATCGACCATTCCATCAAAGAAGACCATCTGCTGAGAGGTCTTTCGGTCTCGAACCCCCTCGTGGTTGAGGACAACGAAGGCGTCTTCGACGCTCGCCGGGCGACGTCCGGCCAGCAAGCGGGCGGCCGTTTCATTCCGTCGCTTGCAGTCCGGGGTCTGGGGCTCGGCGAGGTTCGAGAGCTCCACGGATCCGAGCGCCTGGTAGGCATTGGTCATCACCAAGAAACCATTCTCGGGCCGTCGGACCACCGACTGCGTCGGCGTCCGCTCGACGACACACATCTGGCCCGGCTCGACCCCAGCCACCATGACGAGCGAGCTCGAGGCGACGGTCGCGGTCCGGAGCGTGTTCACGGCGTCCTCATAGCTTTCGGCGCGATCGAGCACTTCGCGGACGAGCAGGAGCATGGGCGTTGCCAAACGGTTTGGTTCGGCACTGCGAACGCCGTTCAGGGTTATACTGAAGCGTCCGGGCGCGAACCCCGAGAACGCGCCGATGAAACCGGGCCAGGCGATGGTCAAGAACCGCAGCTTGCCCCCCCGACAATAGTGGATGGCCTGGGTAAATCGGCCTAGAACGTTCCGCGGGCTCCGCCAATCGAAGTTGCGGGCATGCAGCGGACCTCGCGGTGTGTCGACCGCAAACGCCGTACACGCGAGCGCGTAGCCCAAGACATCATAGAAGAGATTCGCGGCCAGGACCTTGCTGACCGGCTTGTCGACGATACCGGCGATAGCGTCGATCTCCGCGCGAAGCTCCTGGGGCAAGCATTGATCCGCAAACCTTTCGAGCAATCCATCGAAGTCGCCGAGCCCGCCCAAGCTCCGAGTGTACCCGTCGAGCATCAACCGCGCGTCGTCGGCGACCGCATCGAGGCTCGACCATCGTTCCGAGGGGGGCAGGTCGAGGTCGACCACCAACGCGTCAGTCATGGACCGTTCCGTCATCGCCTGAATCTTCAGCCAGAAGAGGGTTCGTCACGCGGCCGCGTGCTGAGGCCTCGGCGCTCGCCGGTTGGCCATGACCGTGTAGACCTCGCGCTTCGTTCCGCTGAAGGCGTCACGACCATGTGCGACACGGTAGTTGTCGAGGATAGCGACGTCGCCCTTGTTCCATTGAATGCGTTCTTCTTCGGCCGTCATGGCCCGGTGAATGTCGTCGAAGACGGCCATGGGAATCGGTTTCCCATCCGCAAAGGACACGGTCATGCCAACGTACTTATTGGCGACAATGGCCGACAGCAGCGGAATACCATCCGAGAAGGTAGACCGGTGGGTGATCGCGGCGTCGGCGTACTGCAGAAAAAGGAACCCTGAAGGGTCGACGGAGAACCCGATGTTGTCGGAAGGCGAAAAGCGCGATCGAAGCGCTTCTATGGCTTCGGGCAGCTCCATATCCTGAAGGCCGACGAATCCCTGCCACACCGGCTGGGGTATCGCGAGTCGGTAGCGAATGCGGCGCTTCTCGAGCAGATCCCGGACTTCGGGCGTCAACCTCGTCAACGCCTTGCGACCGTCGCAGATCAACGTCGCGCCACCGGTCGTAGGTCCAGGATCGACGCAGACGAACGCGACGAGATCGGGTCGAAAGGGCGTTGGCCCCAGCTCGAAATGCAGGCCGACCTCCCCATTGCCGGGGTTAACGCGGTACGCGCCGAAGGTCTTCGGATGGGGCTCACGTTCGACGCGGTGATCGGTGAGTAAGGAGGGCGCCAACTTCTTCGCCAGGGCGACAACCTGTTCAACGTCAGCGTCGAAGCCTCTCAAAACGGCGAGCCCGTCGGTCTGAAGGGCAAGCTCGATCCTGCGAAGCGTCGATGGCGATTTCAGCGACTCACCGAGGAACTCAGTTTCCATGATCTGCCTCCGTGATGTCGCTCAGCACTTCGCATGCCAGTTCGACGCTGCTAGATTTCGAGGCGTCTGGTCGAGCGGACACTTGCGAAAGTGCAGCCTCTGCACGTCGGGACGACGTCGGTCCGGCCCTCTTGACAACCTTCCCGCAAAGCGACCAACGACCGCCTAACCGTCGGCGCCGCCCGCCGAAGTGTGGCAATCTGGAGGCGAGGAAGACCTATGCTCGACTCCGCGATCGACCGCGTCGATGAGTTCATATCGACCCATAAGAAACTGGTGTCCGTCCTATCAGTCGCCTGGATGGGGCTGACCTGCGCGATACAGGCGCGGTTCATTTCCTTGCCGGATATTCCGTTCCTTACCGACAAAGCGGCCATGTGGCTTTCCATCGGATTCAACGCGGTCTGGTGGGGGTTTCTCGTGCCACGGATCGATGAACGGCGAAAGACCCGGGCCAGCGGTCAGGAAGCCGGCCAAGACGCGGGCAGCTGAGCGCGTTCGGACTCGACGAGCGCCGACGATCGAACCCTGATCCGTCCCCCACGACGCCGCAAGTGCGTGTACGGTCGATGGGTGACCGGGCGGCTACGGGCGACGAGAGGCCTACTTATCTTGGTGCAGGCCGGATGCGCCGGGAACCCGCCGCCGTCCACGGCGCCGGCCGCCGTGCCCCAGCCAGCGTCGGTCCCCGGGCGATCAGACCCCGCGCCCGCTCGATCGACGTCCGCCAAGCCCGCCCCGTTCGAATCGGAGGCGCTTGAGTCGGGCGCCACTTCGTCAGACCCCACCGATTCCTCGTCGGCCCCTTCCCGGGCCCTAGTGTCCGCCCCCAACTGCGCGATCCGTCCCGCGTTGACGGCGATGCTGATGACGGTCCCGCCGACCGCAGTGCCTGTCGACGAGGGTCTCGAAGCCTGCGAATTCGACGCCAACCGCCGCTTGCGAGGAGACGACATCAAGCAGGCGAACGGCAGCGGCGCACACGCTCGGTTTCGGGTGAGTTACGCAGGCCCTAGCGGGAGCGGGCGGTATTGGGACGTCGCGGTGTCGACAGGTCCCCAGGCCCGTGGCTTCTGCTTTCAGACGTCGACCGTCGGCTGGCGTATGGTCGGCGGCGACCCCGTTCTGGCGAAGCGCATGCTCAAGTTGATCCGCTGGGTGCAGGACGTCGACGGCGATGGTCACGATGAGCTCGTGGTTCGCGATTCCTTTCCTCTGTCGACGGACGCAAGCCTGGCCTCGTACGGAATCACCGCGTTCGCGTACGATCTGCTCGGCGACCAGTTCGTCTTGGACGCGGCCAGCACTGGATCCCTTCAGCGCGAGATCGCGGCCGCGTACGAACAAGCTGTGGGTCGCGAACGCCGGGATTCGAGTTCCCAGGGGCGTCGACGACGAGCCGCACAGCTCCTGCGACAGTGCGCAGCGAAGTGAGCCACGCTCGTCCCACCGTCAGCGGATCCACGCCACCGGCGGTCTGCAAGCGCGCGAAGAGGGCTCATCCTCTGTCGGGGCCATCGCGGGTCGACCATCCCACCGCGGCGAACTACCGAACCTCGGACCTATCGCCCGGCGCCCCATTGCTGGACCACTCGGAAGATCGCCGCGGCGAGGGTTTCCAGATCTTCCGGCTCGATAATCAGCGGCGGCGCAAGGTACACGACGTCGCCCAAAGGGCGGATCCAGACCCCTTCGTCCGCGAACCGTCGCCGCATCCAATGCAGCCCCGATGCGTCCTCGACCTGGACGACGCCGATCGCGCCTCGCGCTCGTACGTCGACGACCCCCGGCAGCTTCGCACAGGGCCGCAGGGCCTCGAACAGCTGGACCTCGAGCGAACGGGCCTGTTCGAGCCGGGGCTCCCGTTCGAACAGCTCCAGCGACGCCACCGCCGCCGCACACCCCAGGGGGTTGGCCATATACGTCGGGCCGTGCATCAGAGCGGCCTCCGGGTCGTCGGACCAGAACGCCATGAAAACTTCCTTGGTCGCCACCGCCGCCGACAGCGGAAGCGTTCCCCCCGTGAGGGCCTTCGAAAGGGTGATGATGTCCGGGACGACATCGGCTTGCTCGCACGCGAACATGGAACCCGTACGACCGAAGCCGGTCATGATCTCATCGAAGATAAGCAGGGTGTCCGTCTCGTCGCACAGCGAGCGGAGGGATCGCAGCACCTCCGGGTCGTGAAACCGCATCCCTCCCGCCCCCTGCACGAGCGGCTCGATCAACACCGCCGCGATCTCGCTCGGGTGCTGCCGCAATACGGACTGTACGTTCGCGAGCCGGTCCGGCGTATCGGGCAGCGGCAAGACGACCTGCGGAACCAGCGCCCGCGCGAATCGCCGGTGCATGCCTTCCTCGGGATCGCATACGCTCATGGTGGCGAAGGTGTCGCCGTGGTAGCCCCCGTGAAAGCTGAGGAACCGACTGCGGTGGGGCTGCCCTCGGGCGGCCTGGGTCTGAATCGCCATCTTCATCGCGACCTCGACCGACACCGAACCCGACTCGGCTAAAAAGACGTGACCAAGATCGCCAGGCAGCACCGCCGCGAGCTGGTCGGCCAGCCGCTCGGCGGGCGCGTGGGTCAGACCCCCGAACATCACGTGTGGCAGCCGTTCGAGCTGGGCCTTGACCGCGCCTTCGATGTGCGGGTGGCGGTAGCCGTGACACGCCGTCCACCACGACGCGATACCGTCGATCAACGATCGCCCACCCCGAAGGGTCAGCCGAACCCCCGATGCCGACACCACCTCGAGCGGCGGGGCCGCGGTCTTCATCTGGGTGTAGGGGCGCCAGGTGACGCCTCGAGCGGCGGTCATGTGCTCGCGCGCAGGCCCAGTCGCTCGAACAAGGCTTGGTCTTTCGCGTGGGCAGGATTCGGGGTCGTCAGCAGCCGTTCACCGTAAAAGATGGAGTTCGCCCCCGCATATAGGCACATGGCCTGCAACTCATCGCTCATGCTCGTACGACCCGCCGACAGCCGCACGCGGGCGCGGGGCATGAGGATCCGGGCCACCGCGATCGTTCGCACCATCTCGAAGGTATCGAGACGTTCGGCGCCGTACAGCGGCGTTCCAGGTACCTGCACCAGTTGATTGATCGGCACCGACTCCGGCGGCTCGGGCAACGTGGCGAGCGCGACCAGCATACCCGCCCGTTGGGTCCGAGACTCGCCCATGCCAATGATTCCACCCGAGCAGACTTTCATCCCTGATTCGCGGACGTGAGCGAGCGTCTCGAGGCGGTCTTCGAACTGCCGGGTAGTGATGATGTGGCCGTAGAACTCAGGCGCGGTGTCGATGTTGTGGTTGTAGTAGTCGAGTCCCGCCGCTTGCAGCTTCGCCGCCTGCTCACCGGTCAGCATGCCCAGGGTCAAGCACGTCTCGAGGCCCTCGTCTTTGACCGCCTTGACCATCTCGATGATCGCGTCGAGGTCGTCGTCGCTCGGGCTTCGGTACGCGGCGCCCATGCAGAAACGTTGCGCGCCCCCTTCTTTGGCCTCCACCGCTCGGGCGCGGACCTCTTCCAAGGCCATCAATGGAGTGCGCGCACCTTTGTCGTCGTAACGCGACGACTGAGGGCAGTACTTGCAGTCTTCCGGGCAGCCCCCCGACTTGATGTTGAGCAGCTCGCTGAGCTGAACCTCGTTCGGATCCCAGTGGGCCCGATGGACCTCGTGGGCCGCGTGCAGCAGATCGAACAGCGGCAGCTCGAACCAGCGCATGGCCTCCGCAAGGTTTACAGACGTCGAAGAAGACGGTGGGTTCGCGGTCATCTCGATGACCGTCGGGCACCGCTGGCTCGACGTCAACCCGCTCCCAACCCTGATTGACGCACCGAACGGACGAGGCTACCCAGGGAGCAATGCGGTCGCTGGATGAGTTCGCCCGCGACAAACTGGCCACGCGCGAACGCGCGTCGCGTCGGCGCCGATTGACCCACTTTGCGGGCCACGACGCCCACATCCACCGTCACGGACGTCGTTGGGCCAATTTTGCGGCCAACGACTACCTAGGCCTGCGGTCGGACCCTCGATTGATCCGTGCCGCCGAGGCCGCGCTTCGAGACGAAGGATGCGGGGCCGGCGCTTCCCGCCTGATCACCGGCAACCATCCCGGCTACCTCGAACTCGAAGCCGACCTGGCCGCACTCGAAGGGACCGACGCCGCGCGGGTGTTCGGCAGCGGCTATTTGACGAATCTCGGCCTGATCCCGGCCCTCGCCGGCGACGGGGATCTCATCTTGATCGACCGCCTCGCCCACGCCTGCATGTGGTCGGGGGCCCGACTGTCCGGCGCCACCGTCCGGCCTGTACCCCACAACGATGTCGACGCCTTCGAAGCGGCGCTTCGAGAAAGCCGAGACCAGTTCCGCCACTGCCTGATGCTGACCGAGGGCGTATTCAGCATGGACGGCGACGCCAGCCCCCTCGCCGCGCTCGCGGACCTTGCGACAGCGCGGGACGCTTGGCTGCTCGTGGACGACGCCCACGGAACGGGCGTCACCGGCGACGGGGCGGGCTCGGTCCAGGCCGCGAGGCTGTCGTCGGAGGCCGTACCGCTGCGGGTCGGCACCCTCAGCAAAGGACTGGGCGCCTACGGGGGATTCGTGGGGTGTTCTCAGGTCGTCGCCGAGCTGATCATCAACCGCGCGCGGACGCTCGTCTATTCGACCGCCCTGCCCGCCTCGATCGTCGCCGCCGCGCGCGCCGCGGTGGCCATCGTTCGAACCGAGCCGAGCCGCGTGCGACGGCCCACGGCGCTCGCGACGCGGTTCGCCAATGCCCTCGGGTGTCCGCCCCCCGCCGCGGCCATCGTCCCCGTCGTCGTGCACGACGAGCAGGCCGCCTTGCGCGCCGCGTCCGCGTTCGCCGAACATGGTTTTTGGGTGCCCGCTATCCGGCCCCCGACCGTCCCCGACGGCACTTCTCGACTGCGGTTCTCATTCAGTGCCGCGCATACTGATGACGACGTCGAAGGCCTGATCGACGTCGCCCAGCGGATCTTGCACCCATGAGCGTGTTCATTACCGGCACCGGCACGGAGATCGGAAAGACGCTGGTCAGCTGCGCCCTCATCCACCAGCGCCGCGCCCGTGGGGAAGACGTCGACGCGATCAAGCCCCTGGTGAGCGGCTTCGACCCTCGCGCGGTCGAGGGGAGTGACCCGGCGGAGCTGCTCACGGCCCTCGGCCGCCCGGTCGACGCAGACACCCTGGCTCGTGTCAGCCCGTTCCGTTTCCGCGCCCCGTTGTCCCCGGACTCTGCGGCCGCCCGAGAGGGCCGATCCGTCGACCTCGAAGCCCTCGTAGAGGCGGTCACGCACCGGACGACGGTTCGACCGACCCTGGTCGAGGGCGCCGGCGGCCTCATGGTCCCGTTGGTCGGACGCCATACGGTGCTCGACTGGATCAAGGCGACCGGGCTGAAGGTGGTCATGGTGACCAGCGGGGCCCTCGGCACGCTCAGCCACACGCTGTGCGCCTACGAGGCGCTGTCCCGGGCGGGCGTCGAGACCACCGGCCTCGTCGTCAGCAGCTCCGGCGACGATCCGATGCCCCTCGAGGAGTCGATCGCGACCCTCGCCCGATACTTGCCCGACGAAGTCATGGTCCCCATACCTCGCATCAGCGGCATCCAGCCTTGGCGCCGAGCGCCGGATCTCACGGCCCTGTGGCCATGACCTTCGCCCGATGACCAAAGCGCCCTCAGCGAATTCGTTCGAAGTACGGCTCGACGCGGACCGGGGTGAAGGGGCTGTGCTGCTGATTTCGAAAGATGCCTTCGAACTGCTCCAACTTACCGAGATCCTGCATCAATGCTCGTGCTTCCCGCGACGCCGTCGTGCCGTAGGTGGCCTGCACGATCTTTCGCCGTTGGCCGGCCTGCGAGTTGTACAGGTGAAGCTTGGACGCGAGGTTGCCCGTTAGCTCTTCCGATAAGTCATCGGCAAACTGAGATCCCGTGACCAATCCGACGCCGAAAGCGCGGCCCTCCCGCGCGATGGCGATCAATCGATCGCTATCCGAGGCTCGCCACGCCTCATCGAAGACCAGCAACCGCCGTAGCGCCCTCGGCGCGTCGCCTCGAAGCATGTGCGCCTGCAGCTGAATCAGGATGAGCTCAGCCAGCGCCCGTTTGACTGCGTCGTCGTTGGGAAGCTCGTGAAACGCAAGGACCAGTCGACTGTTCACGACTTCCTCGAAGGTCATACGGGCGTTGGGATCGCTGGGCAGCAGGCGAAGGCCGTGCAGAAGGCCCAATCGATTGACCAAGCCCACGGCCTTATCGCCGTGGGCCTCCTCGGCAAGGGCCACGACGTCGGTCATCGCCGGTCCTGGACGCTTCGCGGGATCAACCCACTCCCGAAGCGGGATGCCTAGCTGAACGTACGCCGCCTCGAGCGCCTGCCGCAGCATGGCCTTCTGTTGCTCGCCTAACCCCAGGGACGCTTGCAGCACCCCGGCTACCTCGAACACATGGTCGATCGCCTGGGCCCCGCTTTTCCCTCGGGGCGGCAGCCGCAGAGGATTGAACGGTAACCCGTCGCGAAGAGAAACGACTTCGAAACCGTGCTGGATCGCAAACTCATCACCGTAGTCATTCTTGAAGTCAAAGATCGTCACCGGGCAGCCGAGCTCCGCGGCGTCCGCAATGATCGCTTTGATCAGCTGGGTTTTGCCTTGACCGGCATCTCCAGACACCAGCAGACCGAAGTTGGGCAGCGTAGGCTGGGCGCGACGGTCGAGGTTCCAGGTGATGTCACCCCCGTCGTGAGAACCGATCAGCATCCTCGCCGAATCCCGAGGGTCGACGTCAGACATGGCCGGGGCCAGGTCGGCGGACGAGACCGATCCATTCGCAGGTAAACAGGGAACGGTCGCTTCATCATCGCACCTCGGCTCGCCGTCGATATCGCGGGACTCGTGCTCTGGCGGCGCCTCCGACGGCAAAACCAGCCGGGTGAGCTCCCCGATCCCCGCCGCCTCGGTAAGAAATCTACGTTGGCGCCGCCATTCTTTGAAGCCGCGGGAATGCGCACGCTCCCGACAGAAGTCGAGGGCCAGCCGTAGACGGGCCCAGTCCTCGTCGGGAACGTGTGCCGCGCGTCCTCCCGCGTCGAACAATCGTTTTAACGCCGGGCCCGACTGAAGCTGCTCGAGACTCTTCGAGCTTCGTGGACGACCGTCCTCAACCCCAGGAATCCGCGTTCGCCGAAGCACCGCCGGGTGGGCGCTCGCTCCGGAGTCCAAAAATTCATCGAGTTGTGCGCGAAACTTACCCCGCTGGTTCGGCTGGTCGACGAAGCCGATTCGCCAGCGCTCGACCGGATTAGAGTCGTCGTCCCAAAAACCGAGATCCACGATCCGGGTCGCGTTGACCTTGGAGTCCAACTCGATCGCGCTGACCTCACCGACCTCCGGGATTTCGTCGGTCGCTCGCTTCGCGAGCTCGATGAACATCGTGGCGCGTTCGTGATCCGCGAGATGCAAAACCTTCGCGTATCCTTTGTCTTTTTTGTCCTCCCACAGTTTATCGAAGTCATCGACCGGCGGCGCCTTGTCCTCTCCGTTCGATACCTTACGGCTTCGATAATCGTTCTCGTCGATGAAGCGACCAGCGGTCCGACACTGGTCCCGGTACCTCCGTACTTCGGCAAAGACCTCCCGTATCGTTCGTGCGCCGCTGTTTTCGAGCAGCCATGACGGGACGGCGAGCCGCGCCGCGTCGGCCTCCGCATCGATGTTGGCGCGACGAAAGAGCTCGTGACACCGTCGGTCGAGGACATTTCGAATGACCTCGGGCGGCGGCACCGCAAGCATCACCGGCGCGGAAGGTGCCTTGAGAATTCGGTCGCCGATGGACGCGGCAAGATGCTGCTTGAGCTCGGCCTGAACGGTCCCCGTCAGCGCGGACAGCACCAGCCCCGTCCCCGGGGTCGTTTCGACCAGCTGGCAAGCCTGGGTGATGACTCGCGCCAACAGCGGGCCCGCGCTGGCGGCCATCGTCGCTTCCACCTGATCGAACACGAGAACCAGGGGCGCATCGATCGCCGCCGCGAGCACGCTCAAGCTCCGCAGCACCTGAAAGTAGTCGTCCTGCGCGCCGTGCGACGGTAGCTTTAGCCCCTCGAGGCGCGCTTCGCCACCCCCGAGCAGCCACGCCCGGGCGGCGGGCCATCCGTGATAGGCGGTGAGAATCACGGCGCTGATGACGTGTTCGTCGGGCGGCGTCGTCGATCGTCCGCGCAGCGCTCGGCCGATGAAGCGCGCGGCGCGCACGGCCTCCGCCACTGCGATGTCGTCATCGAGATCATCGACGGCCCGCTCGAGGACCCCCCGATCGAAATCGGCGAGCTCCAGCAAACTATCCGCAAGCCGGACCAGTGGGGGTCGGCCTTTGGCGTCACGAAAGTGTCGGGCCTCCAGCTCGCGAACGGTGGAGCTGAGGAGCCATCGGGCCATCTCGGCCTCCGGAACGTCGGCTGACAGCTGAAACGCGGCAGGCGTCACTCGATTCGCCTGCGAGAGCTGAAACAACGTAGAGGTGACAACGTGGGTCTTCCCCAGGCCTGCGTCCCCTTCGATGAGCAGGATTCGCGCTACCGGATCGTCGATGCGGTCCCGCGCGAACTCTACGAGCGTCTCTATGCCCTTACGGGCCTTCGCGTGAAGGGCGGGCACGTTGAGCCGCGCCGCATCTTCGGCCCCGGAGAAGGCCGCCGCGCTGCTGAACACGGGGTCGAAGTGAGAGCCAATGAAGGCGTCGTACACGGTCTTGCTCATTGGGCGGTTCTCGCGACGAAGTGAAACTTATGGCCTTCCACGTCGATTTCAGAGCGCTCCCGAAGGTCGGTATCGATGGCTCGGGTGTTGTCGAGCCGGCGAAGAAGGATCCGTCGATGTCGATGAGCGCTGATCAGTCGGTCTTTGAAGTCCGACAGCGAGCGGGCGTCGTCGTACTCCCGGCCATAGGCGTCATACAGCGTCCCGACGGCGAGTCGGTCCGAGAACGGCGGCGTAACCTTATCGGAGACCAGAGCCTGAACCCGCGACACGAAGTCATCCTTACGGCCGTCGGCGGGATCTCGTAGGCTACTGCGAACCAACGCCTGACGGAAACCATCGCTTCCATAGTCTTTGGCGCCGAGCCCACCGCACGCCAGCGCGTTCACGACCGAAGTCACATTGCCGCGTTCAAGGCCCGCTACGGACCGTAAGATGGCAACGGAAAAGGGATCGAGCTTAGCCTTACCGTTGGTCACCACCCGGCTCATCGTCGGAAATCTCGACCAAAGGACCTTATGGAGCAGCTGTTCTCGAGCTACGGAGAGGGTGGCGACCGCGGGCGATAGGTCCAGGTCGTACAGAACCGCGACCGCCGCCGCGCGCAGATTATCGACGCGGCCGAAGCGAGCGATCTCGGTCTTGCTCAGCCCTAGGCCCAAAGCCGCGCAAGGCAGCAGAGTCTCTTTCACCTTCGTAAAAGACATGTCGCCAGCGAGAGCGGCGCTGAGCAATCGACTCTTTCGACCTCGGTCCGATGCGGCCAAGCTGCGGCCCCTTCGCTCCGCCTCGATGAAGCCCTCGGCTTGCAGTTCCTCCACCGTCCGTACGACCGTGTTGGCAGAGACGTAGGGCGCGAAGCCTCGAGAGAGCCTCGCCGCGGACTTCGGCCCACGACAAAAGCCCACGAGCACAAGCTCGCCGAGCGAAATCGGACTCAGCCGAGACGGGTCGGCGACCACCACGGAGCCATTCATCATGATTCAAGGTCCTTTCTCCGCTGACGTAGAGCTTGTTGAATCGCCCTCATACACTGCGTTGGATCGGTGAGGGTCTGCTCGGCAACGATCCTGGTCGTCACGATACCCGCTTCACCCAAGTCACGGTCGCGCTCCTCGTCTCGCTCTTTCTGCTTGCTGTTCAGCATGTGCTGTCGGCCGTCGACCTCGACCGCGAGCTGTTCCTCGCGACAAAAGAGGTCGACCTCGTACGGATGCTGAGATGCTCCCCGTACGCGCACATTGACCTCGAATTCACATCCTATATCTGGATTGGCAACGAGCAGGCGGTGGAGCATCTCCTCGAAGACGCTGCGATACCGGCCGCCGACGCTCGAGCGTGCCCCGGTATCTTCGACCAAAGACACCAAACCACACGTTAACGCGTCTCTTACAACGTCAGTGAAATTATCACCGGAAAGGGCAGCGGAAAACTGCGCACGAGTTAATGCCAGGGCCACCGGCTGGCGCGGCTGCGCTTCGGTCCACGCGAACGCAGATGCTGCCGACTCTTCAAAGCAACTCTCTTCCCCGAGAAAAAGCACGCCAAGCCTCGGCGGCCGCACCGTTCTTTGCTGCGCAAAGGCCAGCATCTGATCAGCCGCTTCCGCCGTCGGTCGCGACGGGATCGCAATCCGCCGGTTGCAACGGCTGCACCACGAACCCCACAAAGCGCGGGTAGCGTCGAACCTTCCGACGAGCGTGCTGAGGACGGGATCGCCCCGTCTTCGCCGGGACTGATGAGCGTCGAGAAGAGAAAGTAGGCCAGAGACGACGGCGTCCACCAAGCCCATATCATCGCGCATCCAAACCCAGGTCAATGCTCTGACTTATCGCGGCCCTTCCGAGATCCGAGCCACCTCAACCCATTTGGAGGACGCAAAGAATCACGCAGGGTGTATTGCACCGCCCAGAGTGCGCCGCGTTAAAACGAAGACCGAAGGCCATCCAGCTTTGAAACGTAAAACCGTCCGTAGTGGCGGCGACCGCGATACGGAACCCGTTTCACGATGAGCGATGGTTGCGCTCACCAGTATAGCGGGTCGCCGCCTTCGGTCAGTGTGGGCCAAAGCCAAGCGCTCAATGCGACCATGGCCCCCGCGCCAGCGGCCGAAAACGCGATCGCGGATGCCAGTCCTTGCCGGTCGACGGTATTCTGTAGATCGTTGAACTCGATCGGATCATTGGTGGCATCGCGATCGCTGATCGTCGCGCCCTGGAGCACGGCAAAGGTCGTCCCCACGGCGGCCCCAACCACGGCGACGCCTACCGATGACCAAAAGACGGCCACCGTTCCTTTTGGTCGCCCCTGTTGATAGAACAGTTCCAGCGCCCCGCCTACATCGATGACCGATTCTTCGCCGCGCCGAACCTCAACGAACTTCACGAACGACCGCCCATCCGGATCGGTGAGCGCGAGCTTGTGCATACCGACCTTTCGCTGAATCCCGACCAGGCCCTCCGCGCCGACCGAACGGCCATCGAGGACCACGGAAACTTCGTTCGCCAGGTTGACGAATCTTAATCTCCCAAAAGGCTGAAGATCATAAGACTGAACCATAGGCGTTGCTTCGACGACGGTGAGCGTCTCTTCGAGCGCGGCGTAGCCGCTTTTCCGCAACGAGAGCTTGAGCATCCCCGGCCACGCCCGAAAGGTGATCGGGGTCTGACCCCGACGTTGTCCATCTACCAACACTTCCGCTCCCATCGGTTCACTGCGAACCACAACTTGCACTCGACACTGGTCCTCCAAGAGCTCGAGACGCCGAAGGCCCAACGTTCGGTTCCGGCACTTCTTACACGCGGCAATGAACCGCTCATACGCGGCGTGAGCCCGTCGACAATTGTTTGGAACCTCAGCCTTCGACGCCGCAATATTAAAGAGAATGTCCGGGTGTGGATACCGTTCGTAAGCGAGCTCGTACAGGCGCGCCGCCTCTTTGGGATCACCTTCTCGAGCCTTCAGGGTCGCTTGGCGAAACAACGCTCGAACCTCGGGGCTCGGCGTCTTCTTCGCGTCGCTTTGCGCCAACGACGGCGATGAGGAAACGGAAACGAACAGGATGACCATCGGAACAAGGGAGTCGAGCTTGGCGAGCATGCAATCGCGAATCATGGCAGCGGGGCGTCGACCCGTCGACACGAATCAACGACGAGCATCCGTCTGAAACGTGAACCGAATAGACAGCGCCGATGTCAGCCATATCTCGTTTCTATGCTACAGACACCTCGAACGATTCTCTTCGCACGGAGCTGCAGTGACACCGTCCACGAGCAACGCGACACCGCCCCTGCCGAATATCCGCATCGTTCGGGCCGTTGGGTGGCGATTCAGAGCGCACGGCAGAGCCGCGTTCGACTAACAACATCCTGCAGCGCGGCGCCACGTCGTCTCTCGGCACGAACGTCAATCGTTTAAAGCGATCGAACCGAACCTCGCCAAAGCACGATGGGTGATGTAGATGCGCTGGTCGTTGCCTATCGACGATCACCAAGTAAGACACCCATCCCGCTCGAAGGGCCTTCGTTCGGATCGTCGATCCGACTCGATCGCTTGGACAGCCGCCACGTCCTTGGCCGGGTCTCTCGTCGCGGTCGCGAACCGATCGAGGCCGCGGTGGGCCGAGACCGTAGGCTCCCTCCGAACGGCGCTCACGGTCGCGAGCACCGCCGTTCTCTTGACGAGCGCCTGTTCGGACAGCCCCGGCCTAAACGCGCTCACGGCGCCGGTTCTTGGCGAGGATTTCGCGCAGTGTTTTACCAGCCTCGCCGCCACTGCGGTCGACAGCGACGCGGTGGCTTGCTTTTACCTCGACGGTGCGAGCCGGGTCGCTCAAGCGCCGATCGATGAGGCATGCGCGGCCGATCAATGCGACCTGACAACCTGGTTCCTCGGCGCCAGTGGGCCTTTGGAGCCGATGCCGAACGGCCAGTTGCCATTTCCAAACGCCAACGGACTTCTCGCCGACGAAGGCGCCCTCAATCTCGAAGCCGAGGTGGTGTGGCTCTCGGCGGGCAGTTGCCCGGCCCGGCCGCCCTTTGATCCCTTCTCTGCCAGCTTCGAACAAGAGTGTGATGGTAGCGCGCTAGCCACCGACCAGCAGTGCTTCGCGTCGCTGTCGATTCCGCTGCGACCCACCCGGACCGGACTCGAGGTCCGCTCCGGCGGCTCCCGGTTCCGGTTCTCTCGCCGCTACCAGGCCGAGGTCCAGCAGGCCGGGGACACCTTCGACGCCCTGTGCACCACGGCGAGCACCCGACAAGCCATGGGCGACAATCCCACCACGCGTACGGTTCGTCTGCTTCTTACGGGCTCCGGCGGTGGCGAGATCTCCAGCCCTGGTTTTCCGACATGCGCCAAGGCCCGAGGCGTAGAGCAGACCTGCAGTCTCGACGTCATCGTCGGGACGACCATCGCGCTTGCCGCGACCCTCGACGACGAGACGACGCTGGCTTGGCCCACAGTCTGCGGTTCCGTCGCCGACGATACTTGTTCGGTCAGCGTCGGACCAGGCAGTGACCCCATCACCATCTCCGTCGACATGGACTTGGTCCGGTTCGATCTCACCATCAACATCACCAGCGATCCCCAGCCCGTTGCGGCGCGGGTCACCGCAGATCAAGAAACCTCCGACGGGGACCCCGTGGTCTGTGCGCTCCCGCCCGGTCAGTCGAGCGCAAGCTGCACCTTCCCCATCGATTCCGGCACCACCGTGTTCTTGGCTGCCAACGACGGCGACGACTTCGTCCTTCAGAACTGGGGTGGCGACTGCGACTCAGAAACCGACATCCGCTGCACGGTCTTGGTCTCGAATCACCGGACGATCACCGCGAACTTTAAGTTCGGGAGCTTTCCGCTCACTCTCCTTCCCCCTGACGGCAGCAGCACGCCAGCCGGGGGCGGCCGAATCACCGACGCAACAGGAACCATCGACTGCGGCACGGAGAGTCCGGGGGCGCCGGGCGACTGCTTCGACGCCGTGGACACGGGCGACGAGATCGCGCTACTCGCGGACGCCCCGCCTACGCAGATCGCCAAGCGAGTCCTCGCCTGGAATCTCGCCGGCGCCGCCGACCCCGCCCCCGAAAGCTGTCGAGAAATCGGGGACACCGGAGTGGACGAATCCGGGCGATTGATCGGCGACAATCAGTGCCTCTTCGTGGTTGAAGAAGGCCGCATCAACGTCACCCCGGAGTTTGGCTTTCTCACCACCGTGGACATCGTTGGCCAGGGCGCGGTCAGCAGCGAACAGATCGACCCTTCGGCGTGCGTCGCGGGAGGGGAACCGTGCGAAGCCTACCTCCCGTTCGGGCGCGACCATACGTTCGCCGCCACGCCCGACGCCTCCGTCGATGCTCGGTTCATCCGATGGATTCGAAACGACGCAGAAGCATCGACGCAACCCGAGCTCGTGCACGCCGCGACGTCCGCTGCCTCCTACACCGCGATCTTTGGCCACCAGCTCTCCGTAGGCGTGCCGGGCGCCGGCCGCTGCGGAACGGTGGTCGGCCAAGGCCTTCCTGGTGATCTGAGCATCGACTGCGGAACGACGTGCTCGGCCCCTTTCACGTACGACTCGACCGTAACGTTGATGGCCACAGCCGCCGCCGGTGCCGCCTTTATCGGATGGACGGGAGAAGACTGCGCTTCGGAGGAAGAGTGTTCATTGGTAATGAACCAGTCCCGAGCCGTCGACGCGTCCTTTGCGTTTCCGCTGGCGGTATCCATCGACGCCCCCCGCGGCGAAGACGGGGCCGCAGCGGACACGGGAGGCCGGGTCACCGGCCCCAACATCGATTGCGCGCCCACGTGTGCCGCGTCCGTGATCTGCAGCCAGCCGTCGGAACAGGTCGTGCTCACTGCGGAGCCCCAACCCGGTTACCGCCCGGGTACCTGGACGGGGTGCAGTGCGGCCACGGGGGCGACGTGTCAGGTCACGATGGACGATCAGCGTTCCGTTTCTCATCGTTTCGAGTGCTTTCGCACAGTGGACGTCTCGATCGCAGGGGGAGGCATCCTCGCTGGGCCGTGCAGCGAGCGAAGCTGTAGCATCGACGAGCTGTGTAACGGTTCGTTGCTGCTCTCGGCGGTCCCCGCCAATGCGTCGACTCCGCAGTCGCCAGTCTGGTCAGCAGGGACCGGATGCGACGTCGGAGCCCTCAGCTGCGTCGTCGACGTCGCCGGTCAGAACCGGTCCGTAGCGTTGACGTTCACCTACCCGGTCACCATCGACGCCAAGCCCGCCAACGGAATGATCATTGGTCCCGACGCCGTCGCGGGCGGGATGAACTGCGGAAACGGCGCCAGCGAGGACCAGTGTAGCGCAAACTATCAAGACGGGGTCGCCGTCGACCTACAAGCGGTGCCCAACGCCGGCTACCGGTTTGCCGATTGGACGGGGTGCGTCGAAGCCGGCGGCACGGAGATCCCATCGAACAACCGAAGTACCTGCCGTCTGCCCATGACGAGCCCCGTATCGGGACTGCAGGCCAGCTTCGCAAAGGTTCAGGTCCTGACCGTCGAAATGGTCGGAGCACCGGGCAGCGTCTCGGTGACGACACCCGACCTCGGTACGTGTACATATCCTGACACCTGCCAATATACGCTCGACGAAAACACCCAGGTCACGATGACCCGTACCCCGGCCCAAGGCTCCGTCTTCGTTGGTTGGGACGGCGGCAATTCAAACTGCACAGGAACCAACAACTGCACCGTGGTCATGGACCGAGACGTCACGGCCGTAGCGACCTTCCGCTGGCCCGTCGAAGCTCGGCTCGACGTGTCCCAGCTTTCAGGAGGGCTGGGTGATGCGGCCGGGGCGCGCATCCGCAGCACGACGCCCTCCTGCGAAATCGACGTATCGATTCAGGCGGGGGGCACGCCAATCGGAACGCGAACCTGCGCCGTGAATACGGATACGACTATCGACTTCGTCGTCACTCCGCCCGCGGGAGGCGTTGTCAATTACGACTTCGCCACGATTCTCGAGACCGGGCAACAGGTCGCAGGGACCAACCTCTCGATCGACGTCGATCGGCCGACCACGGCAGAGTTCCGGTTCTCCCGCTCCTATGGACTCAACGTCCTGATCTCCGGTCGAGGAACGATCACCGACGGCTCGACCGACTGCACGCACCTGGGCGGCGCCTGTGAGTTCCGAGTTCCTCAGCAAGCGGGCTCCATCACGCTGACGGCCATCCCGAACACCGACGGCCGCGGCTGGTCGATCTCCTGGCCGCCGGGTACTTGCGCTTCGGCGTCCGGCAACCAGTGCACGGTTACCCTCTCCGGCGACCGGACGATCTCGGCGGACTTCACGTATCCAATCAGCTTCGCCGCCGACATCTTCGGGGGCGTGATTCAGACACGAGGCTGCGACTCGTGCCATTGCGCCGACGCGGATTGCTTTGCCTTCGTCAGCGGTCTCAACTTCGCCACGGTCAACGCCAGAACGGCTTGGGCGCAGCTCGTTTGCGACGAAGACTGCGACACGGCGGACTGTTGCTCGGCCCTGACCGAACGCGCCGATGACGCACAGGTTGGCTGTGAAAACGGACCTCCGATGGGGCCGTTCCGCATCAATCCTTCCAATCCGGTCCAGAGTCAATTCCTACAAATGCCCGCGCGGAACCCCGGTCCACCCTCGGTTGATTGGTGCACGAATCACGGGGGCACGCTGTTCAATAACACATCGACTGACTACCAGAGCATCCTCGACTGGATCTCTGGGGGAGCGCCCTTCAATTGACACCAATCCACGTGAAGACTGCCCGTCTCTTCGTCGCTTGGGGCGCCTTGGCCGCCGTATCTGCCGCCTGCGACGACGGCGCGATACGAGGGGAAGTGGCCGACCTCGGCCCGGTCCTGGATGCTGAAGCGGACGCGGGATCCGCCACGCAGGACGCTTCGCCGGACGGCGGCGTCATTCGCGACGCAAGCGTTGCTCCCGATGGCGGCGAAAGCGCCGACGGGTCGACCTCACCTGACGCCGCAGTCACCGATGATGCGGCGCCTCGATTGCTGTTCACCACGCCCGCCGAAGGGCAGACGATCGATGTCCGATCGCCGATACTGTTGGTGTTTGACGAGCCTCTCGCGCCCGCGACGGTCGGAACCGCCACCTTCCTCGTCACCGCCAGCGGGGTCCCGATCGCCCGCAACGTGACGTTGCTGCCTGGACGATCGGCGGTGGAGGTTCTACTCACGGAGACGGTCTTGGTGCCCGACACGATCTCGGTCGCCATCGCACCGGACGTGACGGACGACGCCGGTAACGCCTTCGGCGGGGCGAGCTTCGAATTCGACGCGCCATCGTACCTGTCGTATCCCGGCGCCATCTCCCAGCCCGCGGCGGCCGCGGTCGTCGTACCCGCGCGAGGCCCGATGCTTGCTACCAGAACATCGGAACAGATCGCGCTGTGGAGCTGGACTGGCCACCTCACGCCACCGTCGTCCGAGGCCCTGACCCGACCCGGAGGGACCGCGGTCGACGGCCCGTGGGTCATCCACGAGCAAGGCCTGGTGTGGGTCGCATGGGTGGAAACACACGCCGGCGCGGCGCGGATACAGCTCACCTCCTACGACGAAGGAGGTGAACGTCGGGACCTGCAGCCGCTCGCCATGGCCTCATCCGCCGACCCCGCGACGCTGTCCATCGGCGTCCTGGGCGGCGCTCCGGTCGTGGCTTACTCGGTCGATAGCACGCCCGGCGCCGAACTTTGGCGGCTCACCGGTAACTCTTGGCAAGCACTCGAAGTCCCGCCCGCGGCCGTCGCCACGGGTTCGCCGGTGGTCGCCTCGATCGGCGACCAGCTCTGGTGGGCGGCGCCATTCGGCGACGCCATCCAACTCTGGACATCCAACAACGGCGGCGTCTGGCTGCGGCATAGCGATATCGAAACATCGACGCCGACCGACGTGCAGATGCTCGAAGATCGACAGGGTCGCGCGGTGGTCGCGTGGATCGCCGACGCGGGGGCTCAACGGAGCCTGCACGTTTCGACGGTCAGTGCGCAGAGCACGACGGCACCCACGCCCGCCGCGAACGTCGATATCTACGCCCGCGTAGAGCGGTTCTCACTTGGTGAAGATGAGCTCGGTCGCCCCACCGTGACCTGGGTAGAGTCGACGGCCGTCGATCGAAGCGCCTTCGTCGCGGCCTTCGACGGCGCATTTTGGCGCCACCGGCGCGGTGTTCTCGAAAACGATCCCCGCGCGACAGCGGTCACCGCGTTGGCGTCCGACGAGTTCGGCCGGCCGATCTTCGTGGGGTGGGAATCGAACGATCTGCGGATGCAGCTGGCCAACGGCGCTCCGACCGATCCCGACCCCTCGGGGCCGCTCTTCGACGCCGAGAGCTGCGCCCCGCTACCGCTCGACGGCCCGGACTTTCCAACGACCCTCGCCGAGACGGGGTGCTTTGACGATCAAGGCCTTACGCCGAAGGCCGGCGTCATTCCGTATTCCACGACGTCGCAGCTGTGGTCGGACAACGCGGTCAAGCGACGATGGCTGGCCCTTCCGCCGGGCGAGGTCGCCGAATTCAACGCGACCGCCGACGGCGCGTGGCGGTTTCCCGTCGGGACCGTCTTGATCAAGGAGTTCGCGTTCGACAATGACGGACGCCGAGCGGTCGTAGAGACCCGGATTTTTGCGAAACGGTGCGAAACCGGGTGTTCGCTCCCGTGGCAGGGTTACAGCTATCGATGGGCGCCCGACGGATCGACGGCGACGCTACAGCCGGCGGACACGTCGACCGTCGTCTCGTGGGCGGTCGGGGACCGAACATTCGATCACATCTATCCCAGCCGGTCGCAGTGCCTGGCCTGCCACAACGCCGCGCCCGGCTATGTATTGGGCCTTTCGACCGTCCAGCTCAATCGGCGCTGGCGCTACGGACATCTGGTCCGCCACCAGATCGAGACCTTGGTGCGGTCGAGCGTCGTCTCCGGAGCACCTGCGGCGTTGAACGTCGCGGCGTTGCCGCGACTGGTTCGCCACCCGGACCCTCACGCCGCGGCTCTCGAGACCCGAGTCCGTTCTTACCTTCACGCGAACTGCTCGAGCTGCCATCGGCAGGGCGCCCTTTCTCCGTGGCTCAATCTTCTGGCTCCCGCCGATGGCGCGGGAAACCTATGCGATCAGATAACGCAGGGCGCAGTCGAGACATCACCTCTGTGGCAACGCATGGCCACTCGCGTTCGAAACGGAAGTATCACGCCCATGCCACCGCTAGCCACCGACGAAGTCGATGAGCGCGCGCTGGATATCGTCGGCGCTTGGATTGAGGGCTCGGCGTCCTGCCCTTAGCGGATGGTTGGATATGCATGGTTCTTCGACACACGAGCCGGTGGCGGGGATGGATGTCGATGGCAAGTACAGCTTGCTCCGCCGCATCGGCCGGGGAGGCATGGGCGAAGTCTGGCAAGCACGGGTCCTCCAAAGCGGAACCAATGACCATGTGGCGATCAAGTTCTACTCTCCGCCCCCCGACCCCCTCGCCGATAAGTACGCCCGGGACGCGTTCAACCGGGAGCTGCAGCTACTTCTGCGTCTTCGCAGCCAAAACATCGTCAAGGTCCGCGATCAAGGTGTTGTCTTCGACCGGCCGTACTTTGCGATGCAGCTACTGACCGGACATACGCTCGAGCAACACATAACAACCGGCGGCAAGCTCCACTGGCGAGAAGCGCTTCGACTCATCGGCGAGATCGCCAAAGCGCTGATGCATCTGCACCAGCTCGACTACGTTCACCGGGATCTGAAGCCCAGCAACATCTTCTTGGAGACCTCCGGAGACTTGATCGAGGCCTATCTGCTCGACTTCGGAATCGCCGCCCCCATCGGCGGGCACGACGATGGGGGGTTCAAGACGAGCATGTTGGGCGAGAACGTCAGCGTAGGCACACCGGAGTACTCGGCGCCCGAGCAGCTGACGGGCAACGTCGCGCCCGGAACGGACCTATACGCTCTCGGGGTTATCGCGTATCGAATGCTCACCGGTCGGCTTCCGTTCGACGTCCCCCGGGCCCTCCAGCCTCAGGCGCATCTACTCCGAGAGCCGTCGCCCATCGACGCGGCGGATATCCCCGACGAGGTCAAACGACTGGTCTTCGAGCTCCTCGAAAAAGACATTTCGACCCGGCCGTCCAGCGCGAAACACCTTCACGACCGCATCGGTCGCTTGGTCGCTACTGACTTCACTCTCATCTCCACCTACGTTGAGCGCCCCCGTCCACGGGCCCGAACGGCGCTGATGGCGGCTCTTTTCTGTGCGAGCGTCGTGCTGGCCGCGGTGCTCACGAGCCACCTGTTGTTAAGTCCGACTTCACCGAGCCCGGCATCCGCCTCTACGGCGCCGCTGCGCGACGTCCCACCTTCACTCGAGGGGCCTGCCGATCCCCCTCCCGTCGAGCTGCCATCCGTGGGGAGCGCAGCGGCGTTACGACAGCTGCACGACGTCGCCGCCGGTCGTGGGGTCGGGGATCCAGATCTGCCCACGCTTCGAGATCGACTGCGGCGAGAGCTCGAAGCGGCGCCCAGTCCCCAAGTCGTGGCCGGCCTGGCCATCGTGGCGTCGAGACTCCGTGACTGCTTGGCCACCCTGCAGCACGTCGCTCGCTTCGAGCGAATGTGCGATGACTGCAGCGTTCGGAGTGCAACCTGGCCCTTGCTCGAGCAGGCCCGCCGCGGTTGCTCGGGTGAGCTCGAAGTCCATCCAACTCCGACCGGGACCACGGTCGCGCTCGATCGTTTGGGCTCACCGCTCGACGACCTCGACGCCCACAGGGTGGTGCCCTTCAAGGTCACCGTCCTCCCCGTCGGGCGCTACCGGCTCACGGCGCGAAAGGCTGGCTGCAAGCCGGCCACGAAGGTGGTCAACATCGACGCCAGGGCGCGTTCGGTGGTCTCCCTCGAGATCGACTGCGGTCCATCGACGCCCGTGACCGCCCCGACGGACCGAAAAGATGCGGCGCCGGAGGCGGTCTCGACCCCGCCGGGTCTCGTACCCGATTCGACGCCGCTCGGCCACCTCCCGTTCCCAAGCGACGACG
>JANQQN010000341.1 GCA_028289325.1 Myxococcota bacterium
CCCCGGAACCTGGCTCGTGCTCCAGGTCGGCCCCGCCGCCGGCGATGTTTCGGCCCGCGATCGGATCCAGCGGCATATCCACGCCGCGCTGCGCCGAGATCGGTTGGTGCGTCGGTTCCTAGGGCCCGAGGGCCGGGTCGCGACCGGCTTCGTGGCCGACCCCGCGTTCGAGGGGACCCCGCCCGTCGACGTCGGCCGGCCCCTGGACCTGCTCGCGCTGCGAGGGCTGCGGTTCGGCCATCGACTGGTGGAGCGCATTCAGCTCGACCTGTTCCGCGCCGGCCTGCGGGCCCAGATCGAGTGGCTGGATCCCGCCACCTTCGCCGCCCGCGGCCGAAAAGACTTCGACCTGCGCCTTCTGGAGATCCGACCCGGGGTCATCGACGACGGGTCGACCCGGGCCGCGCTGCATCGACTCCTCAGCGCCGCGGCATCCCTCGGCGCCACGGACGCCGTCGGGTCCGAGCGTTTGGCGCGATTTGCCGCCGCCGACGAAACCGGACGCCGGCGCGAGCTGGCGGCCATCGACCGCCGCCTCCGTCGAGCCAGCGGGGCCATCGTCATCGGCCGCACCGCCCCCGCGCTGGCCGTGCCCGCGGCTTGGCCGCCGATGGCCGGCGGCACCATCGACTGGGCGAACCTGACCGTGGAGGCCACGCCGTGACGCCCCCGCGCCCTCGTCATCGTCTGCGCACCCGGATGGCCCTGATGTTCATCCTCGCCGCGGCCCCCGCATGGCTGGCCACCGGGGCCGCGGTCGTCGCCCTCGACCGCCTCATTTCCCAGGAGATCGACGCCCGCGGGCGGGCGGCCCGGGCCGCCCTCGCCCGCCATCTCACCGCCGAGCAAGCACGCCTGCAGCAAACGCTGGACCGGCTAGTCGACGATCCCGCGCTCACCCGACTCATCGGGCGTCTGAACGCCCCGGACTTCACCGCGTTCGAAGGAGTCGCGGCCCAGCTCGCCGCGTCGGCGGGTCTCGACATTCTCGCCATCGCCGCCGACCGAGGGCCGTGGCGAGGCCTCCTTATCTCGAGCGCCCATCTATCGGCAGCCGTCGAAGACCCCGCCCCGGCCTTCGTCCGCACCGCCCCCGAAGGGCCGGTGGGGGTGGTGTACGAGACGGTGGACGGCAATCCGATCCAGCAGGTCCCGGCGCTGGTCGCCCTGCGTCTGGTCCGCGAGCGGCCGACGGGACACCCCGCGCTGCGGATCTACGGCGGAATTCGCCTCGACGGCGCGCGCCTGGAAGGCCTCGCGGAGATGTCCGAGGCGCACCTGGTCTTGCGAGCACCGGGCCTGCGAGAGTTTCAGTTCGGGGCCCTCACCCGGTCCCGGATGCAGTCGACCATCCGCCTTCCGTTCGTGAAGGACGGCGCCGCGAGCGCGCCCCAGCCGACCGACGCGACGGCCATCCGCCTCGAGATCCGGGTCGACAGCCCTCGCCTGGTCCGCGCCCGTCAACAGGTCTTGCGATGGGCACCGGCCATCGTGGCCGGCTCCCTTCTTCTCGCGGTGGCCCTCAGCTGGATGCTCTCGCGACGGATCACCCATCCGATCCGCACCCTGTCCACCGCGGCCCAGTCGGTCGCCGCCGGCGACCTATCGGTCCGGGTCGACGCCGTCGGTCGGGACGAGGTTGGCCATCTGATGACGGTGTTCAACCACATGACCCACGAGCTCGAAGACTCCCGGGACAAGCTCCGGCGCGCGGAGCGCGCGGCGGCGTGGCAGCAGATCGCGCGCCGGGTTGCTCACGAGATCAAGAACCCGCTGTTTCCGATTCAGATGTCCATCGAGACCCTCCAGAAGAGCTTCGACAAACAGCATCCGAAGCTTCCGGAGATCGTGCGAGAGTCGACCAAGACCGTGCTCGAGGAGGTGCAGGCGCTCAACCGACTGGTGACGGAGTTCTCGAAGTTCGCCCGCTTGCCTCCGCCCGACAAGCAACCGGTGCCCGTGACCAAGCTGTTCGGCCACCTCCTCGAGCTGTACGGGGCGGACGGGCGGGTCGTCGCCGACCTCGAACCCCTCGCGGCCCTCCCCCCGCTGAACGTCGACCGAGAGCAGATGAACCGGGTCCTGATCAATCTGGTCAAGAACGCGCTCGAAGCGATGGAAAACGACGGTGGCCGGGTGCGCCTCGACGCCCGCCCCATCGACGACCACCGGCTCGAGCTGTCGGTCTCGGATTCGGGACCGGGCATGACGGCGTCGATTCAGGACGAGATGTTCACGCCCTACTTCACCACCAAGCCGGAAGGAACGGGGCTCGGCCTGGCGATCGTCGACCGCATCGTCGCCGAGCACGGCGGACAGATCACCGTGCGATCCACCGGCGACGGAACGACGTTCTACCTGCAGCTGCCCACCGTTTAGCCGCCGTCGACGAGGCTCGAGAAGACCTCAGCCAGCCGCGCGGTGTGGACCCGGCGATCGAACTGGGCCGCGTAAGGCAACGGGTCCACCCCCGCCGGTCGCCGTTTCAGCCAGTCGGCCACCCGCGCTCCGGCCTTGCCGACATCCCGAGGGTCGATGATCAGGTGGGGGCCGCCGGAACCGGCGATGAGATCCCGCGCCTCTCCCGGCGGCACGACAGCCAGGATCGGACGACCGAGCCGCAGATAGACGTACACCTTCTGCGGAACCCAACCCAGCGGGGTCGACGACTCCGGGAGCACGACGATCACCGCGTGGCACCGAGCCAACGCTTCGAGGGTCGCGCGCTGGGGTAAGTAACCGACGTCGCGAACCCCACGAACCCCCGCCTCGCCGGCCAGCGGCGCCACCGGCGCCGGACCCATGAACACCGTCTCGAACCCCGGCGCGCCGCAGTGGCGCTGCGCCGACGCGAGCAGCGTCAATAAAGCTTGCGGCCCATAGCCCGCATAAAAGGACCCCGCGTACCCCAGCCGTACCGGCCCTTCCGTCGGCGGCGCCGGGAGCCCCACGAAGTCCGCCTCGTCGTAACCGTTGCGGATGGTCAGCGCCTTGCCCCGCGCCTCGGCAAACTCGCCTACCACCGCTCGCTGATTCATTTCCGTGTTGAGCACGATCCGGCTCGACCGCGCGTAGACCCGACCCTCGAGCGCACGATGCACTCGCCGGTGCAGCCCGCTGGCGGCGACGAAGGTATGGTTTTGCGTCCACGGATCCCGAAAGTCCGAGACCCACGGCAGCCCGGTCTTCGCCGCCACCCGGGCGGCCACCAGATGGTCCGTCCACGGCGAACTGGTGGAGTAGATAACCCGCGATTCGCCGGCCCGCGCCAAGGCTGCCCTTACCGCAGCCCGCCCCCACGGCGCCTCGAGGTCCGGCACGAACAACGCCCGGTCGACCCGAGCTCGAACCGCCGCCGGAACGATTCGCCGGAGCTGACGAGACGCCGACAGCCACCGCCCCCCCGTGACCCGAACCACCTCGCACTGGGCAGGCACCCGGTCGACGAGGGTGGGGTCGGTGGCCCAGTAGCCGTCGTCCACGGGCCCGGTGATCACGATGGGTCGAAAGCCGTGCGCAGGCAGATGCTCGACAAAACCCAGCGTTCGCTGAACGCCGCCCCCGCCCCGAGGCGGAAAGGGATACGCGATCATCAAAACACCGTGCACGGTCTCGCCTACGGACTAGAAAGCGCTTCCTAGGTCAAGCGGTGAAGCCGTTCCGCAACGAGCGAACCCATTGGATGTCGCAGTCGTTATTGTCGGGCTTGCGCTCTAGTCGGATCGCGACCGACCGCCCGACGCGATCAGCGCCTTGTCGCGATTCGCTCCGCACAGTGACCCAAGGTCACTGTCGCGATTGAAGACGACCCAAGTCCAATCAGTAGCGGCCAGCTCGATAAGCTCTACGGTAAACGTGCCGGACGCCCATTCGGTGGCGGTGGCACTCGTGGGCACGGCTGACATCAAAGCAACGAACGCCGGGGACATGACGCCCCAAAGCCACCGACGGAAGGACGGGAAGTACTGCTTCCTGTCGTTTCGATCGCTCGCGTCGATTCCTTCCCCTGCCCTGGGGACGGATTTCAGCGCTTCGGTGTCTATTCGGCCTCCGCAACCTCGACGAATGTCCCGTCCTCGGTCTTCTCAAACGCAATGGGCGCTGGGAATCCTAGCAGCGACGCAATCCCTGGAGCGAGACTAACTAGCGTTGTGGCGTTGTACATCGCAAAGTTTCGTGCGTCGTCCGCCTCCGCCTGCGTTTCGTTTCCTGTGAAGACACGCCAACCACTATCGTTGTCACTGTCCGGCTCCTCACGGTAGAGATAGCCAACAGGCTCCCCTCGCTCCATAATTGCCTTGTTCGCAACTATATACCCCAACACGACCATTGCTCAATCCTTCTTTCCAAGTTCTAACTACGATTAGAACTGCGATCCTCCAGATGATAAAGGCTCGCATCGTTCTCGGCTTCAATTACTTCGCGTCTAGTACTCCCACGCTCCTGATGCATGCGCTTGCGAATTCGCCATTCGTTTCCTGGTTTGTGGCCGATATTGATCTCGCCTGAGGATATCGTTAGAGTTATGGACCAAGAATCCGATCAGGCGGCGGCTTGCTTCTCTCGCTCCTGACGGACTCCATCAATTTGGGCTGCAGCAGCTCTCACGGCTGGTAGTTTCTTCCTCCGTTCACACGCCGCCATCGTAGCTGCGCTATGTCGAGCAGCTTGAATGCCACGAGCAGTCCCTTCGTTCTGCTTCCCGCCGCCTTGGCCACCCGCTGCCGAATCCTGACAGTGGCGAAGTGCGACTCGATCACGTTCGTCGTGCGCAAGTGCCGCCAGTGCTCCGCAGGGAAGTCGAAGTAGGTTAGCAACTCGTCCTCGTGACGACGGAACGACTCGACCGCCTCTTAGTGCTTCGCCTCGAGGGTGGCCGCGAAGCGCTCGATCCGACCAACGCCCTCGCCCAGTGGGCCGCCGAACAGGTCGACGTCGGCGCCGGACACCGATGGGCGCCGTGCGTCGTCGGCCCCGCTGGCGTCCCGGTGGTCGCATCCCCAGACGAAGGGCGCCGAGCCCCCGAGCTCGCGGTTCTCTCCGCCGCCGCGCATGGGAACGAACCCCACGGACGGCCGACGCTCGAAGCCGCCATGAGCGGACTCGCCGGGGTCGACGAAGAGCATCGTGTGGTATACTTCGACTTGATGATGGCCGCCCTCGGCGAGGCGGCCCAAAGGGAGCTCCACGCTATGGCCCGAAGCGGAAACTACGAATTTGCCAGCGATTTCGCAAAGAAGTACGTCGCCCAGGGCGAGGCCCAGGGCATCATCAAGGGCCGCGCCGAGGGTAAGGTCGAGGGCCGAACCGAGGGCCGAACCGAGGGCCGAGCTGAAGGGCGAGCCGAGGCCCTCGTGCAAGTGCTAGAGCTCCGTGGCTTTGCCGTCGAAGAGCCGCTTCGCCACCGCATCATGCAGGCCTCCATCCACCAGCTTGAAGCCTGGCTCGCGAAAGCCATCACCGCCAACGCCATCGCCGACGTCTTCCAGGACGGCTGAACCTGTTCCTTCATCGCTTTGCGCTCGGGTGGGGTGCTTCATGAACCGCCTTCGGCTGATGAATCGACACCTGCGGGAGGATCTGCGTCCGGGGGGGCGAGATCGCGATCCGCTTGAATTCCAGGGGCTTGGCCGCGGCGGACTGACCCATGCCGACGCCAATGGTTCGACCAATGCGATAACCGATGACGTGGGCCCTCGACGCCATGGTGCTCGTTCTCACCACGTTCATTCGAGTTCTTCACTTAGCGGCGTGAAGGCCCTTGTTGACGAGAACCTTGCCCACGGGCCGCAGCTCCTTGTGATCAAACGCAACCCGAGGAGGGACGCCCAACCTCCGTACCGTTGATCGACTGCTCCTGGGCGTAAGCGTCATTGCTCATCCGCGCCGGCCGAGTCTCCAAGATCGCCGTCGTCGTCAGTTCGTCGACGATTCTCCAGTCTCATCGTGCCTGGGTTCGAAGAAAGTACTGATACCTCTTCTCCTCGACGTCGAAATCGAAGCCGGGTCCCAGGGACCCATCCGCGGAGCTTCGGGCGGCCATGGTCGCGATCAAACGGCGCAACCCTCGTTTCGGATGCCTACAGCCCGGCACGAGTCCATCGCGGTTTGAACGGACCAACAACGAAGGACGTCGCGGAATCGACGCGGGCCACGCCCGCTACCTCTCCGACTTCCGTTGCATTTCCCGTTGCGGGGGACTCGTTGAGATCCCGGCTGCGGCCTGAGCACGAACTCGCGACCCACACGTTCCACTCACCCTACTCCAAGGTTCCCGACCCGCACTTCTCTTATGCCTTCTACGAGGTCATAGACATCTTCGCACATCGACAGTTGACCCAACAGTCTTCGCTGCTCCTCCAGCTCCACTCGCATCAGCGGATGCTCGAGAATTTTGCTTTCACGCTCCATGTCCCTCAGATCAAGCGCTTCCGTCTCTTGTATGTACAGATCAAGACTATCGAGGGCGTAACTCGACGGCCGCAGTAGGGCGTCGACGTCGTTGCCCTCCAAGTAGTCGAGCAGCGAGCAGACTGCAAACACCGCGTCCTGGGCCGCCGTTACCAGCAGGGATCCACTATCTTCGGATGCGGGTGCTTGCGATTCACAGTTGCGAGAGAGGGATGCTACCCCCGTCAACGAAGAGGGCGGCTGATTCTTCAGATGCTCCCAAACTATATCCAACGCCCGCCTCAGGACGAGTGGGTCGCCTTGACCAGTCTCCTTCCGGAATGCCACGTAGTTTGGAAACAGCCTCTCTGTACACCAGAGTGCGAAACCCAGGCGTTTCCGTTCTTCGAGCAACCGCAGCTGGGAAGCGAGGAATTCTTGGTGTTCGTAGACAGTCGTCACGGTTTCTTAACTTTCAACGGACTGAGAGCCTTTGCCCCGTCTTCAAATATCTTCTTCGCGCACGTCGGACAAATGTCTCAGCTGGCTCTGACACCCGTTAGCGTAAGCCCATCGATCTGCAGCATCGATGCCCGTGGCTTCCGCGTCGCCTTTGCCGACGCCCTCGACCTCTCCCGGGGCGTGGCTTCCTTCGTTGAGCCGGGAACAATCCTTCGCTCGCTGGACGTCACTACGCGTGTGCCTTCTTTGTCTCGGTCACGGCCGTTGGTCCCGTGGTCTCGAGCGCGCTTATCTAGCGCATTATGCACGCCCCCGGCCCTCTGCCATGTTGCCGAGGCCGTCGTACGCAAACCGCGTCCGGCCTCCCATCGTGTCCGCGGCCGATGGGCAACGAGGCTGAGCGCCTGGACGAGGAGGACGACGACGAGCACGCGGGGCAGGCGCCGACAAGCTGATGGACAGAAGCGTCGATGACGGCGATGCTCGACCGCTCATGACCGTCTCGTATGAGCACGAGTCACTGCTGGAGCTGTTCCGCCGTCGCGAGACCCTGGCCGTCGAGCTGCTCACCGACACGCTCGGCATCGAGGTTCCCAGCTGGACGACG
>JANQQN010000358.1 GCA_028289325.1 Myxococcota bacterium
ATCTACGACGCTGCGTACGGCGGTCTCGGCGCGCCGAGCCCGCTGGTCGCTCAAGGCCGAACGGCCGGTCTCAGGGCCGCGGACGGCCTCGGGATGCTGGTGGAGCAGGCGGCGCTGGCCCTGAACCGGTGGACCGGCGCTCCTCTGCGTGACGTTCGCACCGCGATGAAGCGCTCGGTGGGCCTCCCACAGAGCGACGACCCTTTTGACTCCGACTCAGGCGCCGATTAGCTTCCGTGGCATATGCCTGGGCGACTCGGTGAGCTTCTCGTTCGCGAGAACCTGATTACGCTGCAGCAGCTGCAGAAAGCGCAGGAGCAGCAGCGCAAAGGCGGTGGTCGCCTCGGTTTTAACCTCACGAAGCTGGGGTACATCGAGGAGAGCGAGCTGACCTCGTTTCTCTCGAAACAATACGGGGTCCCGTCGATCAACCTCGCCGAGTTCGAGATCGATCCCGACGTCATCAAGCTCGTCCCCCAGGAGGTCGCGGAAAAGCACCAGGTCATCCCCGTGAATCGCGCCGGCGCCTCGCTGATCGTGGCCATGGCCGACCCGTCGAACATCTTCGCGATCGACGACCTCAAGTTTTTGACCGGCTACAACATCGAGGTCGTCGTCGCCTCCGACGGCGCGATTCGAGAGGCCATCACCAAGTACTACGGCAGCGAGAAGGCCGACGCCGAGCTCAACTACGACGAGGTGATGGCCGAATTCGACGAGGATGAGATCGAGGTCGGCGGCGACGACGATGCGTTCAACGTCGTTGATCTCGAGCGGTCCGCCGAAGATGCGCCCGTCGTCAAGCTGGTCAACCTCATCCTGATCGACGCGATCAAGAAGGGCGCTTCGGACATCCACATCGAGCCGTACGAGAAGGACTTTCGGGTCCGGTACCGCATCGACGGCGTGCTATATGAGAAGATGAAGCCGCCCCTCAAGCTGAAGGCGGCGATCACCTCTCGCATCAAGATCATGAGCCAGCTCGACATCGCCGAGCGCCGGCTCCCTCAAGACGGCCGGATCAAGCTGAAGCTCGGCAAAGGCCGGGAGATGGATTACCGGGTCTCCTGTTTGCCGACCCTGTTCGGGGAGAAGATCGTCCTTCGGCTCCTCGACAAGGGCAGCCTGCAGCTCGACATGACCAAGCTCGGCTTTGAGCCGAAGCCTCTGGCGCTGTTCAAGAACTCCATCCGTAAGCCCTATGGAATGGTCTTGGTGACCGGCCCGACCGGTTCCG
Source organism: Myxococcota bacterium (assembly GCA_028289325.1). Classification (GTDB taxonomy): domain Bacteria; phylum Myxococcota; class Kuafuiibacteriia; order Kuafuiibacteriales; family Kuafuiibacteriaceae; genus JANQQN01. Next base: position 1,238 of record JANQQN010000358.1, read on the forward strand.
GCAAGACCACGACGCTGTACTCCGCGCTGTCGGAGCTCAACAAGTCGACGGTCAACATCTCCACCGCGGAGGATCCGGTGGAATACAACCTCCACGGTATCAACCAGGTGCAGATGCACGACGACATCGGCCTGAACTTCGCCGCCGGCCTGCGCGCGTTCCTTCGCCAAGACCCCGACATCATCATGGTCGGCGAGATCCGGGACTTCGAGACGGCGGAGATCTCCGTGAAGGCCGCGTTGACGGGACACCTCGTCCTGTCGACCCTCCACACCAACGACGCCCCGTCAACGATCAGCCGCCTGCTCAACATGGGCATCGAGCCGTTCCTGGTGACCGCATCGGTTAATCTCATCCTCGCCCAGCGTCTCGCGCGAAAGATCTGCGCGGAGTGCAAGACGCCGATCGACGTGCCGGAAAGCGCGCTGCTGGATATCCAGATCAAGCCCGACGAGATGGGCACGTTCCAGGTCTACAAGGGGCAGGGGTGTGCGACGTGCTCGGAGACCGGCTATAAGGGCCGGCTCGGGATCTACGAGGTCATGGAGTTCACCGAAGAGCTCAAGGAGTTCGTGATCAACGGCGCTTCATCGGCGGAGATCAAGGCGGAGGCCATCCGCCTCGGCATGCAGACCCTCCGCATGTCGGCGACCAATAAGCTCAAGGAAGGGATGACCACCATCGAAGAGGTCACCCGCACGTCGGCCAGCGACTGAATCGTGTCCCACGGTCGATTCGACAACCCGCTGCAGGCCGCGCTCGCCGGGGTCAACGACCTCTATCGATCTCAGCCGCTGGCGGCGAAGCTGACCGACGACCTCCGGCTCGACGGCCGGACGGTGTTCATCACCGGGGCGAGCTCGGGCCTGGGATTCGCGGCGGCGATGGATTTCGCGGCCCGCGGCGCTCGGGTGTTGATGGTGGCGAGAAGCGGGGTGCCCGAACGCGCCGCGGCGATCCGCGACGCGACCGGTAACGGCGACGTCGAGATGATGCAGGCCGACCTGTCGGATCTCGAACAGGTCCATCGAGTCGCGGACTGGCTCACGGACCGCGGCCCCCTCGACGTCGTGGTCGAGAACGCGGGCATGGCGTCGCCTCGAGCCACGCCGACCCCTCAGGGGCTGGAGGCGATGTTCGTGACGAACTATCTGTCGAAGTTCGTCCTCATCGATCGGCTCTTGTCCGATGGGACGATTCCCAACTCGGTCGTTCACGGGGGACCGACCTCGGCGCCGAAGCCGCGGATCGTCGTGGTGTCGTCCGACTCCCACCAGGGGGCCTCGGCGATCGACTGGGACGAGTTCGGAGTCCTGAAGCCGTTCGGGGTCAACGGCGCCATCAACAACTACAGCTACTTCAAGCTCATCTTGAATACATGGGCGGTGGAGCTGTCACGACGACTCGCGCCCGACGATCGGGTCGATGTCTTCGTACATGTCATGTGTCCGGGGCCTGTGAACACGAACATCATTCGCGAGGCGCCGTGGATGCTGCGCGGCATGCTGAAGGCGATCTTCACGGTCTTTTTCCGCAGCCCGATCGTCGCCGCACGACCCCTGGTGTACATCGCCGGCCACGACGACTTTGCGCACGAGACCGGGCGTTACCTTCACATGTTCCGGCCCAAACGGATGGACCCCAAGTGTTACGACCGGACGGAAGGACAGCGTCTGTGGAAACGGTCGCAGGCGTTGGTGGCCGGCGTTCGCTAGGGAAAGCCGAGTTGCAGGGGGCTCCGCCCGATACCACGGCTCTTTTCGGGGCGCTGACTCAGTCTGCGTCTAGGGTTTTCATTGGTTGGTCAACCGTACGGCTCTACCTGCCTTTCGGCCGCGGCCGAGGCTATAGTCAAGGCAGTGGCTAACCTGCACCAGTTGCTGAAGGCGATGATCGAGAAGGGCGCGTCGGATCTTCACATCACCACCGGCGCGCCGCCTCAGCTGAGGATCGACGGTCGCCTCGTCCCGCTCAAGACGCCACCGTTGACCCCCGTCGAGACCAAACAGCTGTGCTACTCGATTTTGACCGATGCCCAGAAACACCTTTTCGAGGAGGAGAACGAGCTCGACTTGAGCTTCGGGGTCAAGAATCTGTCTCGCTTCCGAGCCAACGTGTACATGCAGCGCGGTGCGGTATCCGGGGCGTTTCGGACCATTCCATTCAAGATCATGACCTTCGCCGAGCTCGGGCTGCCGCCGGTGGTCGGCGATCTCGCCGACAAGCCCCGCGGCTTGGTGCTGGTCACCGGTCCCACCGGATCCGGCAAGTCCACGACGATCGCGTCGATGGTCGACAAGATCAACACCGAGCGGCATCAACACCTGCTGACCATCGAAGATCCGATCGAGTACCTGCATCCTCACAAGAACTGCATCGTGAACCAGCGCGAAGTCGGCGCGGATACCGACTCGTTCAAGAAGGCGCTCAAATACGTGCTCCGTCAGGATCCCGACGTCATCCTGGTCGGTGAGATGCGAGACCTGGAGACGATGGAGGCGGCGCTGGTCATCGCCGAGACCGGACACCTGGTGTTTGCGACCCTCCACACCAACTCGTGCGTGCAGACCATCAACCGCGTTCTCGACGTGTTCCCTCCCTACCAACAGCCACAGGTTCGGGCTCAGCTTTCGATGGTCCTGGAGGGGGTGCTCAGCCAGACGTTGATCCCCCGCGCGTCGGGTTCGGGCCGGGTCTTGGCGGTGGAGCTGATGGTCCCTAACATGGCGATCCGCAATCTGATCCGTGAAGACAAGATCCACCAGATCTACGGTCAGATGCAGGTCGGCCAGGCTCGATTCGGGATGCAGACGATGAATCAATCGCTCGCCGACCTCATTCAGCGTCGCTTGATCACCTTCGAAGACGGGCTGCTGCGGGCATCGGACCAAGATGAGCTGCGACAGCTGCTGTCCGGAGGGGGGCAGCCCAATCGCGCGCCTCTGATGCAGCAGCGCGGCCGCGGTGTCCCCAACGCGAACACCAACACCAACGCGCCGCCGGCCCGCAACCGTTAGCCGGGTCGTCGTCCGCTTCCGCGGGGCTTGTCGCGCCGGGTCTCGTTTGGCGAAAGCGGGGCTTACTGGGTTTGTCGTCGGCGTCCGCGGGGCGGCGGTGTGTTGCTCAATCGCGAAATGAAACGAAGGGTTTTCATCGGCCGTCGGTCTTTTCGAGACGAGGCGCTTTTCGCCACTTGAGTGTTTTGCGGGATGCCGATCACCTAGTTAGTATATCGGCACCCGAATCTCGGCGGTTCCCTAGGGAGATCTTTGACCAATGGCAGTGTTTATTTGGGAAGGAAAGACCCGGCAGGGCGAGCAGCGTGCCGGCACGATGGAGGCGGCCAACGCCGACATCGTCATTGAGCGCCTGCGCGCCCAGCAGATCCAGGCATCGAAGGTTAAGAAGAAGCCCGTCGAGATTCATATCAAGCTCGGCACGGGCATCTCGGCCAAAGAAGTCGTCATCTTCACTCGGCAGTTCGCGACGATGATCGACGCTGGTCTGCCCCTGGTGCAGTGCCTCGAGATTCTGGGTTCTCAGCAGACCAACGTCCACTTCCAGAAGGTCATCAACTCCGTCAAAGGCGATGTCGAGTCGGGCTCCACCCTCGCCGACGCGCTCGGTAAGCACGCCAAGGTCTTCGACGAGCTCTACGTGAACCTCGTCGCCGCGGGTGAGGTCGGCGGTATCCTGGATACGATCCTCAACCGTCTCGCGACCTACATGGAAAAGAACCTGAAGCTCAAACGACAGGTTCAGGGCGCGATGGTGTATCCGTCGGTCGTGGTGGTGGTCGCGTTCGCGGTCACCTTCGTTCTACTTTACTGGGTCATCCCGGTCTTCGAACAGATGTTCCGCGACTTCGGCGGCACGCTCCCCAGTCCGACTCAGTTCGTCATCGACCTTTCGAACTCCCTGCGCGCCAACATCATCCCCTTGATCGTGGCCATCGTGGCGATCATCGTCGTTTACCGAGCCATCGGTCGAACGCCGCGCGGTCGGTTATTCTACGACAGCGTGGCGCTGAAGGCGCCGGTGCTCGGGCCGCTGTTCCGGAAGGTTGCGGTGGCCAAGTTCACCCGCACCTTGGGCACGATGATCTCCTCCGGCGTGCCGATCCTCGACGCGCTGACCATCACCGGAAAGTCGGCCGGCAACAAAGTGGTCGAAAACGCCATCACCTACACTCGGGAGCGCATCTCCGAAGGTCGAACGATGGCCGATCCCCTCGCGGAAACCGGCGTCTTCCCTCCGATGGTGGTGCAGATGATCGCCGTCGGCGAGTCGACCGGTGCGATGGACTCGATGCTTCAGAAGATCGCCGATTTCTACGAAGACGAGGTCGATACCGCGGTCGCCGCCCTCACTTCGCTCCTCGAGCCCCTGATGATGGTGGTTCTCGGTCTGCTCCTCGGCGGCCTGATCGTCGCCATGTACCTGCCGATCTTCGAGCTCGCCGGCAACATCAAGTAATCCTGCTCGCGGATGGCCCCTTCCACTCTTCCGAGCTCGGGCTACACAGCGACCCTCAACATCACGCCCGAGCCGGTCTTTCGAACCCTGCTCGCGGTCGCGGCGGCTCGGGTCGTCGTCGTCACCCTCGCTCTCGCCGTCCTCATCGTACTGGTCCGCGTCCGACCTCCGGCCGAGATCCGGGAGATCGGAACCTGGCAGTACATCCTGATCGGCGTCGCCTACGGCACCTCCCTCATCTACCTGGCGTTTCTTCGTCAGCGCCGATTCATGTGGATCCTGACGTGGGCGCAGTCCGTCCTGGATGCGCTGATCATCAGCGTCCTGGTGTTCATGACCGGCGGCGTAGAGTCGGTGTTCACGTTCGCGTACACGTTTCCGATCCTGGGCGCGAGCACCACCCTGTACCGGCGAGGGGCGCTGGTCGCCTGGCTGTCGACGGTGGTCATGTTCGGGCTGGTGCTGACCGCGCAGCTGACCCGGGCGGCGGCGGTGCTTCCCGCCATCGATGCGTCCCGTGCCCTGTTTTCATACTTCACCCACACCCTCGGCATGGCCATGGTTGGAATCCTCTCGAGCGCCCTCGCCGACAAACTGCGGGCGACGGGCCGTCTGCTGGCCCAGACCGAATACGACTTCGAACAGCTTCAGGCGCTCAATGCCGCGATCTTGCGGTCCTTGCCCGCGGGGTTGCTGACCGCCGACGCGGCGGGTTTCGTCCGCTACGCGAATGAAGCGGCGCTGACCATCCTGGGTTGTCCTCCGGATCAGGTGGTCGGCCATCCGATCGGCGCGGTCCTGCCCGCGGTGGAGCCGCACTGGGAGGCACACCTCAGCGATCCCGCGGACCGCGGTCGATTCGAGGCCAGCCACGCGCGCGGGGACGGGTCGAGAATCCGGATCGGGTTTTCGTTTGCTCCGCTCACGATGAGCCCTGATGGCTCGAACTCGCTGTTCGTGTTCCAGGACCTCACGGCCATCGTTCGCCTCAAGGAGGCGGTGGAACGCGCCGAGCGGTTGGCCACGGTCGGCAAGTTTGCGGCCGGCCTCGCCCACGAGGTCCGTAATCCGCTGGCGTCGATGTGTGCGTCGATCGACGTGCTGAAGGAGTCGCTGCAGCCGCCGGAACCCATGCAGCGGCTGATGAGCAACGTTGTTCGCGAGGCCGACCGGCTCAATGCACTGATCACCGACTTCCTGGCGTTCGCGCGTCCTCGTCCGCTGCGCGCAGAGCCGACGGATCTCGGGGCGTTGCTCAAGAGCATCATGGACGTCTTCGCCAACGACCAGCTGCTGAAGTCGCTGACGGTCGAGTGGCGAGTGACTCCGGGGGTTCGGGCCCTGGTGGACAGTGATCTCATCCGTCAGGTGATCTGGAACCTGGTTCGCAACGCGGCGGAAGCGTCCCCGAACGGTCGATTGACCATCGTCTGTCGCTGGGAGGCGAACACGCCGGTTGTGAGAATTCGAGACGACGGACCCGGCATCCCATCCGAACAGCTCGCTAAGATCTTCGATCCGTTTTACACCACCAAAGAGGGCGGAACGGGGCTCGGCCTCGCGATCGCGCATTCGATCATCGAGGCTCACGGAGGCGCATTGAACGTCGACAGCGAGATGGGACGCGGCACCGAAATCTCGCTGCACCTTCCGGAGATCTCCGGGCCGCACGCGCCGGCTCGACCGGTGCTCACGGCCGCCGAGGATTAGCAGGATCATGGGACGCGTGTTGGTGGTCGACGACGAGCAGGGGCTGCGAGATGCGCTCGAGGTGCTCGTCAGCAGCCGAGGGCACCAAGCGCTCGTCGCCGACGGTGTAGACGCCGCCAAGCGCATTCTCCAGCGCGAGCATCTCGATCTGGTGATCACCGACCTGCGCCTCGAGCCCGGCGGCGACGGGATGGAGATCGTCCGCTCCGCGCAACGGTGCGACGACCGGCCGCAGGTGATCGTCATGACCGCCTACGGGACTCGCGAGAAGGCTCAACGGGCGGTGGCAGAAGGCGCGTCATTCTATCTCGAGAAAGGGCCTCACCTCGCCGGCGATATCGATGTGCTGATGCGACAGGCGATCAACACCCGTCGACTGCAGGAAGAAAATGCACAGCTGCGACAGGCCCTCACCGAGCGTCACAGTCAGCTGGGGCTCATCGGCAAGAGCAAAGCGATGCTGGAGGTGATGGAGCTGATCGAGCGGTTGGCCCCCGCGCCCGGCACCGTTCTCGTGTCGGGGGAGAGCGGCACGGGCAAAGAGCGCGTCGCGCGCGCCCTTCACTTCGCGGGTCCGGTCGCCAGCGGGCCGTTCGTTCCCCTCAACTGCGGCGCCGTACCCGACAATCTTCTCGAGGCCGAGCTGTTCGGCTACGTGAAAGGCGCGTTTACCGGCGCCGATGCCGACAAGCCGGGGCTGTTCCAGGCGGCCAGCGGGGGCACGATCTTTCTCGACGAGGTCGCTGAGCTTCCCCTGGCCTTGCAGCCCAAGTTGCTCCGAGTCCTGCAGGAGCATCGATTCAAGCGAGTGGGCGCGATCGAGGAACAGAGTACCGACGCCCGGGTCATCGCCGCGACCAACCGAGACCTGGAAGCGGAGGTCCGGGCGGGCCGTTTTCGCGAGGACCTCTTCTTTCGTTTGAACGTATTGCCGATCGAGATTCCTCCCCTGCGGGAACGTCGGGAAGATATCCCGATTCTCGCCGTGAGCTTTCTGCAGAGGTTCAGTCGGGACTACCGGCGGGAGGTGTCGCAGATCAGCCCCGACGCGATGAACCACCTGCTCAACTACCACTTCCCGGGCAATGTCCGTCAGCTCGAGAACATCATCGAGCGAGGCGTCGCTTTGGTCACCGGCGCGCAGCTCACCGCGGCTCAGCTGCCCAAGGAAGTCGTACAGGCGGAACAACCGGCCCGGCGCCGGACGGGCTCGGTCACCGCCAACGAACCGTTCCCGGCCGAGGGGGTCGATCTCGACCGCCTCGTCGAAGACTTTGAGTACCACTGGATCGGTCGAGCCTTGGACGCCGCGGACGGGGTCAAGACCCGAGCCGCGGAGTTGCTGGGGCTGACCTTCCGACAGTTCCGCTACAAGCTGTCGAAATACGAGCGTCGGAGGCAAGAAGGATGAATCGCGAAGTCATCACGAAGGTGTTCATGGTGTCGGCCTTGCTCGGGGGACTCGCGTTAACCGTCAAGCTCGCGATGGAAGCGCAAAAGGCCGAGCAGGCGCGCAAGGTCACCGCCACCACCGAGGCGCCCCAAGATCCCGAGCAGGAGCGGCGAACGAAGATCCGCGACGCGATGGCGCGGGCGATCCAGTTGCACCGTCAGCTCGACTTCGAAGGCGCGGAGAGGCTGCTTCGTCGGACGTCGGAGCGATATCCGCGGGTCCCCGCCGTGTGGCTGAATCTGGGCATCTGTCTTCGTAGTCTCAACAAGCTTGACGAGGCGGACCGCGCGTTTGCACGGGTCTTGCAGCTCAACGACGAAGACTGGGATGCGGTCGCGGAGCGGGCGACGATCCGGGTCCTTCGGGGCGATGCCGACGAGGCCTTCGCGTTGCTGCAGCAGGTTCCTGCCAACAAAGGCCAGGTCTACGAACGCCTCCGCTCGGATCCCGACTGGAAGAAGTACCGCGACGACCCTCGCATGACCCCGTTGCGGGCCAAGCACGGCGTGGTCGCCGACCGCGACACGAGCCTTCAGCAGACCGAGAGCGTCTTGCGCCGACGTGAAGAAAACGAACGGAGCTCGGCTTTGGCCCCGACGTCGACGGTGGCCAAAGACCCCCAGCCGTGAACGCGGCCGTCCTCAGCCGGACTCGCCGTCCTTTTTCCCCAAGGCCACGGTTCCACTGCCGTCCTCGGCCAAGGATAGCCGACCTGTCTCAGTCTCGGCCGCACTCTGGATGACGGCCCTCGCCTCTTCGACGTCCGGGCGCCGGACCCAGACCGCGGGCGTCTCGAGGGTGGGCAGCGCGGCGCCGAACCCCGTCCCATCGGACGGACGCAGCTTAGCGTCGATACCCGCATGTTGGAGCGCGGAGACCACGACGTGGCCCTCGAGGGCGTTATGCGCAACGTAGACTCGGATCCAGGAATCGTTGACCATCGTGGGAACCTGACGGGTTTCTACGCCTAGTGACGGCGACCGTCGATCGCCACAGTAGAGACATGCGTCGTTCGATTCTCGTACTTTCGTTGCTGTTGGTCCCGGCGCTCGCGGCCTGGGTCAAGATTCCATCGACCCCGGCGACCGCGAAGGCGGAGGCCGTGCGGGCCGAGGCCGCCATTTTGGGCCTGTGGTCGCGGTTTCAGCCTGAAAAAGAGGGTGACCCTCAGCGGTTCTACTACTTTCACAAGGGCGGTATAGGCCTGTTCCGGTACGGCCGGATGGGTCTGACCTATACTCAGACCTTCCGCTACGACGTAGGCAGCGGGACCCTTAACCTGACCTTCAACAAGGGCGGCGAGGCATTCAAAGTCGCCTACTCGCTCAAGGGTGACGTCCTGACCTTGGCGCAAGACCCGCGAATGGGGGGTGAGCAGTCGTACACGAAACGCCCCCCGCCCGTCTCGACGGATATCGAAGCGTTCAACCATCCGATGGCTCGGCTGTGGACCCAGCAGGTCTCCGACGGCAAAGAAAACGTCGGCTTTCGAATGTACCAGCTGCAGGCGCCGACCATCGATGGTCGAGGGGTGGGCTGGTATCACGAAGGGGACTTTGCCGAGTGGAGCACGGAGACCCTGGAGTATCGCCGCACCGGCGACCGGCTGTCGCTGTTCTTCCCGGTCCGCAATGAGCGCCACGTGACCGATATCAAAGAAGGAACCGACGGCGACGTTCGAACCCTGGCCCTGACTGAAGACCCGAGAAACTTCTGGCATCCGCGCACCTACCGAGACGGCGGCCCCGGCTTCACGATGATGGTTGCAGGTGGCCCTCTGCCGTACCACGTCCCCGGTCACGGGGCGTATCGAGCCCACAGTTGCCCCCACGGTCGTTGACCTTGCGGCGGGCAGGTCGTCCGTGGTGTACCCTCAAACAGTGGACGCTCGCGAGCGACTCGATACCGTCCGTAAGGACCTCCAGGCCCAGTTCATCGAGCGGGACACGCTCGTCGATGGCGTGTTGCTGGCCCTTCTCAGTCGGCAACACGTCTTGATTCTGGGCCCGCCAGGGACCGCGAAATCGATGCTGGCCCGTGAGGTGTGTCGCCGCTTGCCGTCCGGTCGTTACTTCGAGTGGCTGCTGACCAAGTTTACGACCCCCGAAGAGCTGTTTGGGCCGGTCAGCCTTCCCGCGTTGGAGGCCGGCCGCTACGAGCGGGTCACGGCGGGCAAGTTGCCCGAGGCTGAAATCGGGTTTCTCGACGAGATCTTCAAGGCCAATTCGGCCATCCTGAATGCCTTGTTGACCCTGCTCAACGAGCGGCGATTTCACCAGGGTACGGCGGCGACCAGCGTGCCGCTCCTGAGCCTGATCGCGGCGTCCAACGAGCTTCCCGAAGAGGAGGAGCTCGAGGCGCTCTACGACCGGTTTCTGCTTCGATTCAACGTCGGCTATATCCAGCACGAACATAGATTCGCCGAGCTGTTGCGACACCCGGAGCCGGGGGAGCCGAAAGCGCTCCTCGATCTGGAGACCGTCCACGTGCTGCAAGACGCGGCTCGCGCGGTCACCGTTCCCGATGGGGTGCTGTCCGACGTGGTCGACCTGAGAAGTCGGCTCAACAGCGAGGGGGTCATCGCCTCCGACCGCCGATATCGCCAGTCCGTGCGGGTGCTGCAGGCGTCCGCGGTGCTCAACGGGCGCGACGAAGTTCGGCCCAGCGATCTGGGATGGCTTCAGCACGTGCTGTGGAGCGATCCCGAAGAGCTCGACAAGGTGAAGGCGGCGCTCGGGGAGATCGTCAGCGGGCTCGAAGAAGAAGCGAACAAGCTGCTGTTTCAGGCCCGGGAGGTCCACGCCTACGCGCATCGGCGGTGGCCGGACGGGGAGTCGCGCAGCCGAGCGACCCTCGAGTCGCATACCAAACTTCATGACCTTCTGCGGCGGGCGGAGGGACTTCGGCAGCAGGCCATTCAGCGCCACCGAGACACCGAGCGGCTTGATGAGGTGGTCCGCGAGATTGCGCGCCTGCAGGAGCATCTGCTCGCCTCCCAAAACTGATGGACGCGCCGATCCTCCATTCGGTCGAACACGACGGCTTCGATCGCGACCAGTTCTCTCGCCTTTTGGAGAGCGAGCCGGCGCTCAAGCGGGTCGCGGAAAAGGCCCGCCGCCTGTTGCCGCATCCCGAGCCGCTGCTCATGGACCTCTTCTGTGCGCTGTATAAACTCAACGTCATTCTGCGCCGGCCGACGGAGGTCGCGGGCAGCGTTCAGATCAACCGTCGACTGGTAGCCGCGGTCGTCGACAGTGACTATCTCGCTGCGCTTCGAGCGCGGACCCAGCTGGATGTGGCGGCGATCCGCGAGGCGCTGCCGCCCCTCGCGGATCGCATCATTCGCGCGCTGCGAAAGGGCGACCGGGTCGTGGCGTCCGAGCTGATCCAGGCCTCCGAGGCCGCCCAGGACGAGCAGGCGCTGACCGACCGCATCGCGGAGCTCGAGAATCTGGAGAATCTTCCCGAGGGGACGTTCGAACCGAGCGACGGAGGTGATCTGAAGGCGAGCTTGAAGCGGGAGATCCGGAATCTCCGCAAAAAGACGGCGGACGCCGCCGAGAGCCAGGCGCGCATCGCGAGCGACCTGCCTCTCGACCTCGACAACGAGATCGAGGGCCAGGTCCGCGCGTTGCCCGAGCAGCTCGAGGCGCTCGATGAGCAGGCCAAGAACCTCGGCCTCAACGTTCCCAACGCGGGGCGGGTCGGCGCCGATCAACGGCTGGCGCTCGGGGAGAAGCTCCTCGCGAGCCGGAAGCTGCAGCTTCTCGCGAAGCTCACGGGCGCGTTTCGGGAGGTCGCATTCGAGAGTCGTCGGCGTCGTGTGCAGCGGGCGCCCCAGGCGCTACACGCCGTGCAGACGGGGCAAGACCTGGCTCGGCTGCTTCCGTCTGAGCTGTTGGGTATCCGAAAGAACCCGCGAGGCCGACACCTGGAGTGGCTGCGTCGGTACGCAGAATCGGCGCTGCTGCAGTACGATCTGCGGGCGCCGGCGAGCCGGGGGCCGATGGTCGTATGCGTCGACGGCAGCGGCTCCATGCAGGGCTCGAAGGAGCTGTGGGCGAAGGCGGTGTCCCTGACCCTGATGGAGATCGCACGCCGCGAACGGCGGCGATGTCTCGGACTGATCTTCTCGGCCGGCCATCAGCTGTTCGAAGTCGAGCTGCTCGGCGCGGCCAAGCAAGGCGGGCGGCCGGTCGTGAGCACCGACGAGGTTTTGAAGTTCGCGGAGCACTTCCCGGGTGGGGGTACTTCGTTCGAAGAGCCTCTTCGCCGCGCCGTCGATGCGGTCACCGAGGGACGTTACCGCAGGGGCGACGTGGTGTTCGTGACCGATGGCGAAGCGAGGGTGTCGCCCGAGTTCATTGAGACCTTGGCCCCCCTGAGAAAGCGTCACCGGTTCAAGATTCGCGGCATCCTCGTCGATGCCGGGCATCACTCGGCCGAGACCCTCGCCCAGTTTTGTGACGACGTGCGAACGGTCTCCGATCTGACCACCGACGGCCTGACCGACCTGTTCGCGGCGGTGTGATCGGCAACGCCTCTACTCGACGAGGCGGGCGTACAGCGCTTCTTGGTCCGACACCATTCGCTCCACGCTCCACGCTTCGATGCGCGCCTCGTCCTCCGGATCCACCGGTCGGTGCCGGAGCGCGTCATCGAGCGCGCGCGCCAGCGCCGCCGGATCTCGGGGGGGGACGAGATATCCGTTACGACCTGGGCGAATGACCTCCGGCGTTCCGTCGACCTGGGTGCCGACGAAAGGGCGGCGCGCCGCTACTGCCTGTACTGCGGATCGAGGGAGGCCCTCGAAGATGGAAGACAAGGTGACCACGTCGCATGCGGCCATGAGGTCCGGCACGTCGTTTCGCCAGCCCAGGAGCCGAACGCGACCCGATAGTCCATGTTGGCGGATCGCCGCTTCCACCACGGGGCGCAGAGCGCCGTCGCCCGCGAAGAGCAAGATGGCTTTCGGACGCTGGGCAGCGAGGGTCGCGAAGGCCTCGATGAGGGTCAAGGGGTCTTTTTGAGGCTTGAAGTTCGCGACGGTGAGGACCACTTCCGCCTCGTCAGGGATGTCCAGTCCTCGGCGGACTTCGAATCTCCGGTCGTCGCTGCTCTTGAACGCGTGCAGTTCCATTCCTGAGCGGACCACGGTTGCGGTATGGCGGGACCGAATGATGCCTCGCGCGCGCCCCTCGTACAGGTTGGCTTCCGCCACGCACACGAACGCGTCGGTGACCGCGGACGCGGCGTGCTCGGCGCCGAGATAAAGGGCGAACTTCGCCGGGTGCTGACCTTGGTGAAAAGCGTAGCTGTGGATGCCGTGCACGATCACCGGAACCCGGACCGCCGCCGCGGCCAGGCGACCGACCACACCCGCCTTCGAGCTGTGGGTGTGCACGATGAACCGCCGGGGGTCGCCGCCGCGTTGGCGATGGGCGGTTTGCTCCTGTCGCAGGCTCTGGGCGATGTGCCACAGCGCGGCGGCGTCGGCCCGGGGGTGGATCTCTCTGACCAGCTCGGGCACGGGTCGGCGCTCCACACCCGGCATTCGTTCTGCCCGCCGGTCGAGCTCGCCCCCGGGGCCGTACATCAGTATGACGCGAAAGCGCCGGTGATCCAGCCGCTCGCAGGTGTACAGCGTGTTCTCTTGCGCCCCACCCAGCTCCAACCGAGTGATGATGTGGACGACGGTGATCAAAGTAACCAGGGACGGTCAGCGTCCGTCTAACAATCGGCCGACGATACCGGTGTCGTATCGACCGGAGTTGAAGTCCGGATGCTCGAGGATCCGGCGCTGAAACGGAACGTTGGTTCGAATGCCTTCGACGATCGTTTCACGCAATGCGGATTTCATCCGGCGAATCGCTTTTTCGCGGTCGACGTCGTGAACGATGACTTTGGCGAGCATCGAGTCGTAGTAGGGCGCCACCGTGGCTCCCTGGGTGACGAAGGTGTCCACCCGGACCCCGGCCCCTCCCGGAAGGTTGAGGGCCGTGATGTTGCCTGGCGACGGGGCGAATGTATCCGGATCTTCGGCGTTGATACGGCACTCGATGGCGTGTCCGATGAACGTCACGTCTTTCTGCTCGAACGGCAGCGGATGGCCGGCGGCGAGATGGATCTGTAGTCGCACGAGATCGCGCCCGGTCAGCATCTCGGTCACCGGATGCTCCACCTGAATGCGCGTGTTCATCTCGATGAAGTACAGCTCTCCCCGCTCGTCCATCAGGAACTCGATGGTGCCGACGTTGGCGTAACCCAGCTGCCGAAGGGCGGAGGTGATGCGAGCCCCCATCAACGCGCGGTGTTCGGCGGTGAGCGCAGGCGACGGCGCCTCCTCGACGAGCTTTTGGTAGCGGCGCTGCACGGAGCATTCCCGCTCGCCGAGATGGACCACGTTTCCGTGGTGGTCAGCGGCGACCTGGAACTCGATGTGGCGAGGCTTCTCGATGAACCGCTCGACGTAGACGGCGTCGTTGCCGAACGCGGCGCCCGCCTCCCGGCGCGCGGTGGCGAGCAAACGGGGTAGATCCGACGGCTCGCGGACGATCTTCATGCCTCGACCACCCCCGCCCGCCGACGCCTTGATGATGACGGGAAATCCGATTTTCTCGACCACCGCCAACGCCTGTGCGTCGCTGGTCAACGGCTCCGCTGATCCCGGGACCGAAGACAGGCCGACCTCGGCCATCGCGCGCCTCGCGGCGAGCTTGTCGCCCATCTTCTCGATCATCGCCGCCGACGGCCCGATGAAGGTGAAGCCGCTCTTCTCGCAGGTCTCCGCGAACCGTGGATTTTCGGAGAGGAAGCCATACCCGGGGTGAATGGCGTCCGCTCCCGTGATCTCCGCGGCGGCGATCAAGGCGGGGATATGCAGATAGCTCTCGGCGGGGTTCGGCGGCCCGATGCACACTGACTCGTCGGCGAACTTCACATGCATCGATTCCGCGTCGGCCTCCGAGTACACCGCCACCGTGGCGATCCCCAGCTCGCGCGCGGCCCGGATCACCCGAAGGGCGATCTCGCCGCGGTTGGCGACCAGGATCTTCTTGAAAGAAGGCCCCTTCACGAGGCGACCGAGATTTTGAACAACGGTTGTCCGAACTCGACCGGCTTTCCGTTCTCGGCGAGAACCTCACACACCACGCCGCGAACATCGGACTCGATGTGGTTCATCAGCTTCATCGCTTCGATGATGCACAGGGCCTGCTCGGGCTCGACCGCCGTTCCGACCTCGACGAACGGATCCGCGTCGGGTGATGGCGAACGATAGAAGGTCCCGACGAACGGTGACTTGATGACGTGTCCGTCGTCCGTCGCCGCGCTCGGCGCGGGCGGCGCGGTGGGGACGACCGCCGGTGCGTCCACGCTGACCGCGGGGGCCGTCACCTGCCCGTCGGGATACCGCGACAGCCGGACCTCGATGTCTTCGTCTTCGTACTCCAGGGACGCCAGGGTCGAGTCTTCGAGGATGCGAACGATCGCCTTGAGCTTGTCGATCCGGGGGTCGAAGTCGTCATCGGTGGCGGGCATCTCGAACCCGTTGTCCGAGTTTTCCGTTCCGCTCACGATTCGGATCACCCGTTCCCGATCGCGGTTCGCTCGAGGTACGCGCCCGTCGCGGTGTCGATCTTGATCTTGTCCCCGGTGTTGATGAACAGCGGGACGGACACCTCGACGCCGGTCTCCAGGGTGGCCGGCTTGGTGACGTTGGTCGCCGTGTCGCCGCGGACCCCGGGCTCGGTGTAGGAGATGACCAGCTCGACCTGCTGCGGAATTTCCGCGTTGAGCGCTCGACCTCGGTAAAACATGACCTGGCAGGTCATCTCGGGGAGCAGAAATCCCGCCTGATCGCCGAGGATGTCGCGCTGAATCTCGACCTGTTCGTAGGTCTTGTTGTCCATGAAGTGGAAGGTGTCCCCCTCGTTGTAGAGGAACTGCATCTTCTTATCTTCGATTTCGGGGTCTTCCAGGGTCTCACCAGAACGGAAGTTCACGTCGAGTACGCCCCCGGTTTGGAGGTTGCGCATCTTCGTCCGCGTGAACTGATTCCCTTTGCCCGGCTTCACGTGCTGGAAGTCGATGATCGAGTACGGGGCCCCGTTGTAGAAGACTTTCAGGCCCTTGCGGAAATCGCTGGTCTCAATCGCCACGCGAAGCGATTAGCGCCGAAGCGGCCCGAAGGGCAAGCCCATATGAGTCGGCTCCGAAGCCTTCGATCCGTCCATGGACGACGTCAGCAAGCATATTTTGCTGCCGAAACCACTCTCGGCCACTGGGGACGGTCATATGCACCTCGATGACCACCACCCGGTCCCGGATGGCCAACACGGCATCCCGGACCGCCACCGAAGTGTGGGTGTACGCAGCGGGGTTGATGACTAACGCGTCGCGTTGTCCGAGGCAGTCCTGGATCAGCCCTACCAGCGCGCCTTCGTCGTTGGTCTGGGCACAGCTCACCGTCAATCCCAGGTCGGCGCCTTGTCGGATCAGACTCGCGTCGAGCTCATCGAGGGTCGTACGACCGTACAGCTCGGGCTCCCGTCGGCCGAGGAGGTTGAGATTGGGGCCGTGAAGGACGGATAGGGTGGGCATCAGGGCGCCTGGGTGAGGGCCTCGGTCAGCCGCGGTGCGGTGACTCGGCAGAGATAGCGGGCCTTTCCGCCGATGGCGTCCGGTCGCACGACGAAGGACAGGTATACGTCGCGGCCGAGGGGCCGGATGACCGTTACGCCGCGTTCTGAGGACAGCGTGAGCTCTTCGAGGTCACCGGCGGCCAGCATCTGCGCGCTCTCTCGGGCCTGATCGAGCACGCGGCCGTAGTCGGCCCACAGCGCCTCCTCATCTTCGGCGTGGTGGGAGGCGGCGTTCGCGCGCGCCAAGCCGAGCACTTCACCGTCGGCCCGGAACACCGCGGCGAGCATGGCGCCGTCGATCCGGGCGCACAGGCGCTCCAGCGGCTCGTTCAGCACGGTCTACCTAGTTGCCGCCGAAGCAGTTGATCGTGATCTGGCTCGTGCACGGTCTTCCCAGGTTCGCTATGTCGCCACCCTGGCAGATACCGATGCTGCGCACGAACTCCGCCGACGTGATGAGCGAGCCGCGGCTGGTGATGCCCTCGTAGACGCCGCGCAGGCGAAGGGGGAAGGGGACGGTGGCCGGGTCGCCGCGGGCTTGTGTGCCCGCGAAGGTGTAGTCGAAGTACGGCCGCCAGATGTTGAGGTCGGCTTCGTTGGTGATCGAGTAGACCCCGGGGCCTGCGACGGCGTCGAACGCGTCTTGAAGCGCGTTGCAGTCGTCGCTGGCCGTGGTTCCCGCATTGGCGCAGCCGCCAACGTCCCGGCAGCACGCGTCGGACAGCTGGGCGAGCCGAAACGCGTCGTCGAGGGCGGTGCCGAGACGCACCGGGATCGGGGTGAACTTCCAGATTGCGGTGCCCTCGGGGGCCACCGGGGGCCCAGTCGCGGCGACGACATCGAAGCCTGCGAAATCGCCGTTCGCGTCGTCCCGCGTATCGAGGCAGAAGGGATTGGTCACCGAGAACGCGGGCAGGAACAGCGGCCCTTGCCCGGCGGTAAAGCCGAACGAATCACATTCCCACCGGAAGTCGAATCGAAGGGGCGTGACCGAGTTCGGGAAGACCAGATCGATGCCCGGATCCATTTCGTTGATGACCACTCCCCCGCCCGACAGCACGTTGGTGACCTCGGTCCAGATCGTCATCCCCGTCATGTTTTGGCTGTCGAAGGTCAGGGCAAAGTCGACTTCGCCCGGGGCGAACTCGCAGGTGTTCGCTTCTTCATCGAAGTTGGGAACAGGCACCTCTTCAACGAGGAGACCTACCTCAACGTTGTTGCAGCCCACCGCCAGCAAAGTGAACGTCGTTCCAAGCAGAAACCGCTTCATCTACTCGCCTCCGTGCCGGATCATCGACCGTCGGACCGAATCCAAGCTTATCTCGCGAAGGTTCGGCTGCGCCAAGGCCTGCAGCGTCACCACCGTAATTGTACTGCCGTCCGCTTTCTTGTCGTGACCCAAAAAGCGGACCGCTCGATTGAGAAGGTCACGAGGAACGCCGACGGGTAGTCCGATCCTCGTGAGTCCGTCGATCAGTCGGTCGCGGGTGTCCGGGGTCATCCACCCTTCTGCCGCCGACCAGCGGGCGACCGCGGCCATGCCCACCGCGACGGCGTCGCCGTGTCGCCACTCGTAGTCCGAGGCCGCCTCGATCCCGTGCGCGAGCGTGTGCCCGAAGTTGAGCAGCTTTCGCTCGTGACGTTCGTACGGATCGATACGCACCACGTTCGCTTTCAGCTCGATGGCCCGCGCGAGAAGGGCCGGGGTCAGTTCCGCCCCTTCGACGACCTGCGTGAACAGCGCTGCATCGAACAGCGCGGCCATCTTGACCAGCTCCGCGAGACCTGACCGGCGCTCGGCCGGGGGCAGCGAAGCCAGCAGATCGGGATCGATCAGGACGTCGTTCGCGGCGTGAAACGCACCGATGAGGTTGCGGCCGATCGACGCGTTGACCGCGGCCTTGCCGCCCACCGAAGCGTCGACCTGAGCGAGGAGGGTCGACGGTACGAAGACTAAGGGTGCGCCTCGGCCGAGCAGGGCAGCGACCATTCCTGCCAGGTCACACGTCGCGCCGCCTCCGATACCGATCACGACGCTCTGCCGACCTGCGTTGCCGGCCAACGCGCGCTCCAGCACGTCGCCGAGCATCGACCACGCCTTCATCGCCTCGCCGCCCGGTCCCTCGATCACCACCAGCTCGTAGAAGGCACTGAGCGGGGTCAGCCACCGCGCCCGAACATCGGCGGGAATGCCTGCGTCGGCGATCACCACCACCGGTCGCCGAGGGTCGATATGCGCCACCGCGCCGAGCAGGCTTCGCTCGATCCCGCGTCCGACCAGCACCCGAGACCGTCGGTCGCCGACCGCGGCCGGCACGATGAACGTGTCTTCGACGGCCCCCATCACCGCGTCGCTCACCGAGGGGACGGTCGCCGTGGCATCGACCTGGCGGTCGACGGTCGCGTAGGCCTTCCGCCGCCGCTCGAGCAGCCCGCGGATCGCGTCCACCGACGGATCCGCCAGCAGCGGTCTTCGTCCGGCCGGCTGGTTTTCGGGGGCCGTAAGTCGAGTGCAGAGCGCTTCCGCCGATAGCTCGAGCCCCACCACCACGCCGCGGGCTCGGACTTCGTCTCGCGCCGCGGTCCGGGTCAAGGTCCCCCCACCGAGAGCCACGACCTTGTTCTCGCTGGCGTCCAGAGCTCGCAGCGCTTCCAGCTCCCGCTCCCGGAAGGCCGCTTCGCCCTCGCTGCCGATGAGCTCGGCGGGAGATCGACCGGTGATCCTTTCCACCACCTCGTCGAGATCCGTGGCTTTCACCCCGAGCCGACGGGCCGTTTCGACGGCCGTCGTCGACTTACCCGCGCCGGGCGGTCCGGCGAGGAACACGATGCTGGCGCTGGCGGACGGAGTGGTCATAGGTCGCTTCGTCGGCGGGGTAACCGGGCGGGCCTCAGTTGGTGTTCACCAGCGCCGCGGAGCGGTTCACGATCCGCGGGGAGATGAAGATCAGCAGCTCGTCGCGGGCGTCAGCCCGGCTCCGGGTCTTGAACAGCCAGCCGAGCACCGGGATCTTGCCTAGCCAGGGGACATACGACTCGTTCTCGCTGGCCGTCCGGCGGTAGATCCCGCCGAGGACCGCGGTGTCGCCGTCACGCACGATCATCTCGGTCTGGGCTTCGTTGGTGAAGATGCCGGGGACGCCGAGGCCGTCGACGCGATCCGACAGCTCGTTCTTCCGCGCGGTGATGTTCATCAGGACCGAACCGTCTTGGGTGACGTGGGGGGTGACGTTGAGCTCCAGGTTGGCTTCGATGAAGCGGGTCGTCGGCCCGTTGGCGGTGATCACGGTGATCGGGATTCGTTCACCGGAGAGGATCGTCGCTCTGGCGTTGTCGAGGGTGACGACCTTCGGTGCGGAGATGATCTTGATGCGACCCTCGGACTCCGCGGCTCGGCGCTGGTG
>JANQQN010000370.1 GCA_028289325.1 Myxococcota bacterium
GGGAGCCCGGCGAGCGGCCCGACAGGCATCGGCTCATCGGGATCGAGCGCCTCCAACTCCGCGACCGCTTCCGGAGCCGGCACGGCACCGGTCGTCACGCCGCCGAACGTCGGCTCGGGCCACGACCGGCGCCACACCAAGAATCCAGCCACGACAAACATGGCGACGGTGAACAACCCCACGCTGATGAGAACACCGTCGTCGCGCAGGCGGGTGTTCCGACGAGGGCGGCGAGCCCGCCGGCCGGCGGCGGCCGCCGATGACGGGCGGCGGGGCTCCGGGGCCCCCTCGGCCCCTGGAGCCCCCGGGCGCAGACCCGCCCACCGGCCACCGTCGACCGGTTCTGCGGGCGGCGACCGGCCACTCTCCTCGGCCGGCAACGGCTCAACGGGAGGAACGGTCAAGGCCGGCGGCGGCGGGGACTGGATCGCGCTCGGTGGAGGCAGCACGGGTCCGGTCGGCCCCGGCGGCGGCAGGGCGCCAGGAAGCGGAAGCGAGCTTCGCGGACCGGACGGCGACGCGCTGGACCCCGGCCCGGGCATCGGCGGGGACCCGAGGCCAGGAGCCGGCGGGGGGGGCATCGGCGGTCGCTCCAGACGCAAACCAGGTTCAGGCGCGGGCGGTAACGCCGGTGCGGCCGCGATCAGGCCGTTGAAGGTCGCCGCGGGCCCCCACATCGTGCCGCAGTCGCTGCACATCGCGACCACCGACCCGTCGATCCGGGTTCGCCGGAGGTTGGAGATGCACGTCGGGCAAGACAACGGCGTCGGAGGTCCAAAATCGAGCCGCCCCTGGGCCCGCTGCGGGTCGATCCCCAGCTGGGTCCGCAGGAGTTGATGGGCTGCGTCGGGCGGCAGCACTGCATTGCCACACTTCGCACAGGCCAGATGTGGAATGGGCCGCGATTGCGATGAGAGCGCCTGCAGAGGAAGGCAGGCGGGACACACGGCACCCGCTTCGGCCGGGGGTGACATGCGCAAAGAGTACGCCGAGGCGCGGTCTTCGTCACGAGGCGATGTTCGGGTGCCCGTCGACGGAAACGAGCCGTCGGCGCGAAACGAGGCGTTCAGGGTCGGATCGACGGCGCCGCCGATCGCGGTTCGCCGTACCACTTTGTCATTTGGTCTCGAGCCCACGTCGCGGACTGGTCATCATGGCAGTCGTTGCACGCGTTCGGGGCGTCCTGGCGTCCGAAACGGGCGCTGTCTTCGGGCCGGGGAATCGAGCTCAACTCGTGGGTTCGGGTTAAGTCTTCGATCCCGGCTGCGATCTTCACGATCGATTTCGGCAGGTGGCAGTCGTAACAGTGCGCGCCCGCGGTTCCCGGCGCGTGATGGGTGTGGGCCTCGACCCGGTCGGCCAGCGCTTCGTGACACCCGAGACAGTAGGCGTCGCTGGCCGCCGAAGGCTCGAGCAGGCCGGGCGCTTGCGGCTGCCGGTTGTCGTGGGCGTCGTGACAGTCGTGACAGCGAATCTCGGCCCGCTGGTAACACGCCGACTCGATCATGGATCGGAACAACATGCCGATGCCTTTCGGCCGCCCGTCGGCGTACACCTCAGTGGTCGGCGTATTGCGGTTGGGGGTGAGGGGAGTCTGTTGAAAGTATTGCGACAGATCGTTGGTCCGCCCCTTTCGACTGAACCCCGGCTCGTAGGTGCGAAAGACGTCCGTCGTCGCCATCAAGATATCGCTGCCGTGGCAGCGTCCACACACGCTCATCGATGGCCCTTTGGCCAGCTTGGGCGCGCTGGCGATGTACGGCGCTCGTCGTCCTCGGACGTTGGCTTCCCAGAACCCTCGCAACCGATTGGCGTAGTTGGTCTTGAAGTATTCGATATGCAGGCTTCCTGGACCATGACACGCCTCGCACGCGATACCGGGCTCGAGCCACTCGGTGTGCGCGCGGGTGTGGCGAGGGTCCTTGGCCAGGATTTCGAGGTTGGTGGTGTGGCAACGAGCGCAGAACAGGTTCCACGCGGAGTTGGCGGAACCCATCTGAGACCAGAGGTCGGTGAGGCTCGGCTCACTGCCTTCCTGCATGTTCCAGTACGGAAAGAACTCGCCGCGAGGGACCGACCACTGAAGCGGTAGGCGCCGCAGCACCCCACCGGCCTCCCTTGTCAAGTAAACTTGCCGATACTGATAACCGACGACATAGGCGATCGGGAAGGAGACGTATCGATCCTGCGTGGGGTGACGGAGGGACATGACGTAGGCGTCGCCGTTCTTGCGCATGTACGCGGCCGGCCGGTCGTCCTCGGGCCCCCGTCTCGCCGCGGTGGGCACCGACCACTGTCCGTCACCGAAGTTGCCCACCACCGACGTCGGGGTCGCGCGGCGGGTCATGAGCGCGTGGGACGATGGCTTCCACCGGTCGTAGATGCCGGTATGGCAGCGCCCGCACGCCTCGCTGCCGACGTAGCTCGCGTCGAACTTCGGGTCGAAGGGCTCGATCAGCCACGCGAATAGCCCGACCCCGGCCACCCCGACCGCGGCCAGGACCATGAGCCACCGCCGCCACGCCGGCGACTTGCGCCTCCCCATGTGGGCAACGGTGGCACGGCGGGCTCGACCGAGCAACGCCGGGAAGGACCCGGTCTCGGCGCGACGGCGGGAGGACCCCGCCTCGCGGCCGCCCCCGCCCGCCGCGCTACCGAGCGCGGATGGCGGCGACGAAGAACGCGGTCAACCCCTCGTGGTGGCGATCGATGTTCGCGAAGAAACGTTCGTCGGACTCGTACAGTCCGGCGAGCGCCCGATGGGTCTGCGGATCGCAGGGGTAGAACCAACGATCGATAAACGCTCGGTGCCGGTCGACCAGCGCCGCGACGCGCGAATCATCGGGCGCCGCGCCCGACGTCAGCGCGGCCGCCAACGCGCCCATGATATCGGCCTGCTCGGCCTTCAGCGCCGACCAATCCGCCTCCCGGTAGCCCCGGGTTCGGCGTTGGGCTTCCCGAAACGCATCCGTATCCCCCCATCGTTCGCGCGCCTCGTCTTCGTAAGCCTGAGGATCGAACCCATCGAACAGTGTCTTCATGTCTGCCTCCTTCGACGTGTCGATCGTTTCGAGCGCATGATCGATGGCCTTCAACAGCGCGGCGTTGCGCTGCTGCCGAGCCTGCACCTCGGCCCGCTGAGCCAGCAGGGCCGACCGCCGTTCGAAGGTCGGATCGTCGAGCAGCCGCCGGATCTGCTCCAGCGACAGCCCCAGCTCTCGGTGCAGCAGGATCTGCTGCAGCCGAAGCACGTCGTCGTCGGAATAGAGCCGGTAGCCGCCGTCGGTCCGCCCCGACGGCGCCAGCAGGCCGATCGCATCGTAGTGGTGGAGGGTGCGAACGGTCACCCCCGCCGCCTCCGCCACCTGCTTGACTCGATACGTCTTCACGTCGAGGCACCGTCGGGCCTCACGCTAGGTGAGGGTCAATGCTGTCCGATGCCCAGATTACGAAAGACCGGATGGACCGGCTCTCCGCGCAGGCGACCCCGGACATCGCCCGCGTCCATGGCATCTTTGAGGATCGGGAGCGCCTCGCGATACGCCGACAGGACGTAATCGACGTCTTCGTCGGTGTGGCTGAACGAGAGGTGATGAAAGCCGGTCCACAGTACACCACGCTTGATCAGCTCCTGCTGAACCAACGACTTCATCTGCAGCGGGTCGGCCCCCCGGCCCTCGAACGACACCATCGTCCGGTAGTCGAGCCCGATGGAGCGGGTATAGGTCATGTCGAGATCTCGAGCGATCTCGTTGTATCCGTCGCGCAGTCGACCTGTCTTTTTCGAGACGATATCGATAACGTTCTTCTCCTTCATCTCCAGGATCGTCTCTCGCGTCGCGGTCAGAGAAAGCGTTTCGCCACCGAAGGTCGTGAAGAAGAAGACGTCGGGGTCCTCGAGGGTCCGCATCACGTCGGCTCGCCCGGCCAGGATCGAGATCGGCATCCCGTTCGCGCACGCCTTGGAGAACGTCCCGAGGTCTGGAGTCACGCCGTAGTAGGCTTGGGCGCCCCCGAGGGCGATGCGAAAGCCGGTCCAGATCTCGTCGAAGACGACAAGCGTGCCGTTCTTGCGGCACATCGCCTGCACCTCCTCGAGGTAACCAGCGTTGGGCGCCTCGAACACCACTGGCTCCATCACCACCGCGGCTACGTCATCATCGAGGTGGTGCGCCAGCGCGCCGAGGTCGTTGTACCCGATCTTGTGGGTGAGGGCCTGAATGGCCGGGGGCACCCCGCGGTTGCGGTTCGTTTGGCCCACGTACCAGTCGTGCCAGCCGTGGTAGCCGATGCAGATGACCTTGTCGCGTCGAGTATGAGCGCGGCTCAGCCGAACCGCGGCCGACGTGGCGTCGGCACCGCTTTTCGAGTACCGGACCATGTCCGCACAGGGGATGATCTCGTGCAGCAGCTCCGCGACCTCCAGCTCGACCTTGTCGAGCAGGGTGAAGTTGATGCCGCGGGTGAGCTGGTCGCGGATCGCGTCATCGACCCGGTCGTAGCAGTAGCCGAGCGACGCCGGGCCCATCCCCATCGTGAGATCGATGAACTCGTTGCCATCGACGTCCCAGACCCGTCCCCCTTTACCGCGCGATATGTAGATGGGCGCAACGCCTCGAGTGTGCTGCTGGGGGCCCTTGGCGAGCATCTGAGTCCCGCACGGGATGAGCTTTTCCGCGCGTTCGAACAGCGCGCGACTGGTGCTGATGTCGGGATAGTCCGGATTGGACGCGACGCGATTCGCCATGCCTTTCGGTCACCTGAGCGACCGACGAAGCGCAAGTCTCTTCGGCCTGATCTTCGGGGACCAACGGCGATGAGGGCGATCACTTTCCGACGTCGCGTGGATCGTCGACCACTCGCGCGGTGAGCCGGATCGGTGGCGGGTCCTCGGCCCCCGCGAACTTGAGTTGAAGCTCCGCGGTATCCCGGCGAGGCCGACACGCGCCCTTCGGGGCCTCAGGCGCACACGGCAGGTACAAAATGATGATCCCGCTCCGTTCGTCGGGTTGGAGCGGACCCTCGAATGCCGGCGAGATCTCGAACACGTCGCGATCCCCGGACACGAAGTCCATCGATTCGAGCTGGATGGCGCCGGGGCCGAGGGAAGCCACGGAGATCCAGCCCTGCACCGGTTCGCCGAGTCGGACGTCGCCGAAGTCGTAGGCGGCCGGTGAGATCTGAACCCTGGACTTTGGCGTCGGCGCCTCGGCCGGCGCTGGCGCGGGCCCGGGCCGCGAGGCGGGGATGGGCGCAGACGCGGGCGGCGAGGCCGCGGCTGGCGGCGCGGCGGGGGGTGGGGCTTTGGAGGCCGACGTGGGCTCCTCGGCCGCGACGCACCCTCCGAGGACGACGACGGCGGTCGCGAACGAAGCGATCCCCGATCCGGTCGTGGCCCGGCGAGCGAGCGACTTCAGCCCGAACGAAGACCCAGGTCTCGGTGGCTTGACCATGGGTCGGAGACTATCACGACCCTCGAACGGCCTTTCAATCGATCGGCAAAGCATGCCATGACGAACCGATGGTCGACGCGCCGACCGCGACGGTCACCGGTCACGACCGCAATCACGGGCGTGCATTCCATTTTTGGGTGTTTCAACTCCTGTTCATGGTCGGGTTCCTCTTCCACACGACCGAAGAATGGGACGCGCCCCCAGAAGCCTTCATCACCATCGCGATGATCGCCGGCTTCCTGGCCTTCACCTCGCAGCATCGCTGGCGGGAGATCACGTTCCTGGCCTTCGTCGTCCTTCTCGCCGCCCGCAACATCGAGAAGTTTCCGGGCCTCGCCAACCACTCGAACGTCATTCTGTTCATCTGCCTGTTCCTCATCCCGCTTCAGGTGCGCCGAATTCAGGGGGCCGGCCACGATGGCCCGGCGAAGCGGCGGGCGGTCGAGCGAACCGAAGAGACGATCGCCACCCTGCGGTGGGTCATCGCGCTGATGTACTTTTTCGCCGGCTTTCACAAGCTCAACGAAGACTTCTTCAATCCGGAAGTCACCTGCGCGTTCGACAAGATGGAAGACTATCTTCGGGTGGCTTCGGTTTCGGTTGCGGACTTGCCAGCCATCTTGCAGAAGCTGGTCCCCGCGGGGGTGGTGGCCATGGAGCTGGTGCCCGCGGCGTTCTTTCTCTTTCGCCCCACCCAGAAGCTGGGCATCGCCATGCTCCTGCTGGTCCACGGCCTGCTCGCCCCGGTAGGGTTCGCGGACTTCTCGTCGCTGGCCATGTCGTTGTTATGGCTGTTCGTGCCCGTCGACGCGATGCCCAAAATGCCGGGCCGGCGGTTCTTCATCGTCCTCGCGGCGAGCTTCCTGATCATGCAGCTGGTCCTCGCCACCTGGCGAATACCGATCGGGGACCAGGTCTTCGGTGACCTCGAAGGGCTGGTTTTGATCGCGGGCTTCGCCCCCGTGTGGTTCCTGTACTTCCGGGCCCGCGTGCCGGGGCCGGCGATGCGATGGCCGGGGCGATGGGCCCACCGCGCCTTTTTGGCGTTCATGGTGTTCTTCGCCATGAACAACTACTTCGGTCTTCGGACCGCCGGCACTCTCTCGATGTTCAGCAACCTGGTCACCGAAGGCCCGCGCTCCAATCACTTCCTCCTCGGCGGCAATCCGCTCAAGGTCTTCGGCTTTCAAGAAGACGTCGTGCACATCAACCGGGTCGACCGTCGGGTGCGAGGACGTTTTCGAGACCACCTGCTCGCCGACCACGCCGCGGTCCGCGTCGAATTCGCCCGGATCCTCGAACGGCTCCGACGACGGCGATACCGCCGGCTGTATCTCGACGTAACCTACAACGGCCAGCGGTACGTAACCCGCGATCTGCTCAACGATCCCCAGTTCGATTTCTCGGTTCCGTGGTGGCAAACGAAGCTCCTCAAGTTCCGCGTCATTCAGCCTCAGCGCCCGCAGCAATGCGCGTGGTGAGGGCTCTCGACAAATCGGTCGTCCGCGCGACAATGACCCCATCCACCGATTCCGGCTGGACGCGAGGGGGTGTCCGCCAGTAGCGAGTATGGACATGTCTCGGACTCGTCTTTCGCTCTTCACGTGGACCGCCGCGGTGTCGGTGGGGCTTTTGATGACCGCCGCCGGGTGCCTCGCCCCCCAGGCCGCGGGTCCCGGTAACACGAGCGCGTCACGCGCTAACGACACCGCGGCAGCGACCAAGCCCGCGCCGTCGTCGCCGGCGGAAAAGCTCGTCGCCGCGCCCATGTCGAAGATCGGCGAGGCGATCGCGGCGGGGATGGTCACTTCCGAGGGGATGGTGCGCGCCTACCTGGAGCGCATCGCGCTCCTGGACCGGGCCGGGCCCCGGCTGCAAGCGGTGCTGACGCTGAATCCCGACGCCATCGCCGATGCCCAGCGGCTCGACGTGGAGCGCGCGGCGGGAGTCGTCCGAGGCCCTCTGCACGGCGTCCCGGTCCTGATTAAGGACAACGTCGAAACCGCCGACCCGATGCCCACCACGGCCGGTTCGCTCGCTCTGGCCGACAACCTTACGAACCGAGACGCGCCCTTGGTGGCCGGTCTCCGCAAAGCCGGCGCCGTCATCCTCGGCAAAACCAACCTCTCGGAGTGGGCCAACTTTCGATCGACGGCGTCCATCAGCGGGTGGAGCGCGCTGGGCGGGCAAGTTC
>JANQQN010000389.1 GCA_028289325.1 Myxococcota bacterium
CAAATCCTTTACGTAGCCAGATCCGGTCGCTCCCGCGACGACAAAGAGCTGAGAGATTTCGGACACCTACGCCTGCGCAAGGTTCGAACTTCAGTCTAGTCGATACGCTTCAACCAAACCGTGTTGCCGACCAAACCGCGCTTCAAAATCCTTCGCCACCTCGTCGTATACTTCCAGCGCCGCCGTTTGAGCGAGGTGCGCCTGATATCGAAAATAGGAGTACAGACTGCCGCCGAGGACCGCCACGGCCTGCGCTCGCGGTGCCGAAGCGGATAGAAATGTCTCGCCGGGGTCGAACGCGCCGAGGAAGTCTATGGCGGCTCGCGGCTCAACCAACGTACACGGTTCCCTCGTGAACGATAGATAGAAGCCGTCGAGATTGACAATGACCGGCAAACGAACGCGGGGGTGCTCGGCGAGCCGATAAGCGATGAGCACTGAATCGAGCACTTCTTGCACCGTCGAGCAATGGATCTGCAAAAAGCCGCTGTCGCGGGCGGCGAGCACGTCGCAATGGTCGGGCTCCAGGGTAACGGGGGCCGCCAGGGCCCGAGAGACATTGACCAGCACCAGTGGGACCCGCCAACCGGCAACGTTGTAGAGCATCTCGAAGCCGTACATCAGGCCTTGGCTGGAAGTCGCGGTGAATACGCGGGCACCGGTGGTCGCCGCGGCGCCAGCGGCGGTCAGCATCGAGTGCTCGGACTCCAACATCGTGAGTCGGGCCTTCAGCTCACCGTTGCGCACCCAGGCCGATAGGGACTCGATGATTTCGGTCTGAGGGGTGATGGGAAAGGCAGGGATGTAGTCGACCTGAGCGAGCCGTGCGCCCCAGGCGGCGGCGCCGTTACCGGTCAAGAGTTTGCACGTCATGGGTGAGCCTCCCGTTGCTCCGTGACCCGTTCCGAGGTCAGATCGATTGCGTCGTGCGGACACTGCACCACACAGATCGCGCAGCCCTTGCAGTAGTCGAGGTCGATGGCCGGCGCAGGCCCGTCATCGACTCGAATGGCTCCGTCGGGACAGAAGTTGCTGCACACCCACCAGCAGCGTCGGCATCGCGCGGGGTTGATGACGGGGCGCATTGTTCGCCACAGCCCAGTTCGGGTCATCAACGAGGTGGCCTCCGCGAAGATGGATGGGACAGCCCTTCTTCCTTGGGCAGATTTGAGGTTGGCCCACGTTGGTGTCGTCAGCTGGAGCGCGATTCGGTCTCGGCGAGGAATCATCGCTGCGACGTCGGCGGCGTCGTCACAACCGGTTGCAGCCGCACGCAGACCCTGCTGCAGTACCGCGTTTCCGAGAGGCGCGAGTTCGTCTCGAACGGCGTCCGACACCGCGTCGCGGGAGATGACACCGAGCCAACCGGCCGCGGCGGCGGCCATTCTGATGCTCGTCTGTGTCCCGGGACCGCCGGTCCGGACGGTGAGGATCGCGCCCTTCAAGCCGAGTCGATGTCTCCAGTATTCAGCCGAGCGACTCGACGCGACCAGAAGGCCGCTCTGTTCATCGACGCCCTGCAGAACCCCAGCCGCCGGCATGGTCATGAGGGTGTCGTCGGTGACGACGACGAGGTCGGCCTCTCGAATGACGCCTCGCTCGTACACGGGGCCTTGACAGGCCCGAACGTAAGCGGAGATCGGCGCCCCGCGGCGTTCCGCACCATACCGAGGAGCATCTTGAACGGTGTAGCCTTCACGGAAGAAGGCGCTTCCCAATACACGGCTCGCCGTCTTGACGCCCTGGCCACCACGACCGTGGAATCGAACTCGAAACATGTCACCTCCGGCGATGTCGAGGAGGACTTCAAGAATCGCGCCGTCGTATTTCGAAAACTCGGCAAGCCATTGAGTTTCCACTGCGTAACGGCTCCGCTGATGCCCGACGTATTCATGTACTCCTGCATCCAGTGGCCACTCCGCGTTGCTTCAACGCCAGTCAGCGGCTCTTGCAGCGCTCGACTGTCGAGGCACACTGATGAGTATCGTTGTTCGTCGGGCGAAGCGGGTCGACGGCGCGTTTCGGCCGTCTACACGTTCAGCTCGAGATCGGTACATGCGAACCTTTGTTGAGTGGCTAACGCAGCCCGAAGTCTTGGGGCTGATATCCCTCGTCAGCCTCGCATTGGCCGTCGGCAGTCTGGTTCTGCTGCCTCTTGTGGTTTCCAGACTGCCGCAGGACTACTTCACACGCGAAGGCCCGAGCTTCAGGCGTCGGCTGAGGTCGGAGGGCTTTTGCGGCGCTGTAGTCCTGGTCGCCAAGAACCTTCTCGGCTTGGTTCTCGCGGGGTTTGGGTTCGCCATGATCGTTCTACCGGGCCAAGGCCTCTTGACGCTACTCGTAGCCACCGTCCTGCTGGACTTCCCTGGCAAGCATCGCTTCGAGCGCCGGCTCGTCGCCCAAGTCGGCGTCAAGCGTGCCCTCGACCGAATCCGACAGCGATTCGGCCGACCGCCCTTCGACGCTCCGAAACGGTCAGATGAGCCGAGCTCAGGCCATTGAGCGACACCGCTACTGGTTAGGGCTGGACGACGCCTGCGTCGTGGGCGCGATTCGACGGCGGGCGCCGAACTCCTTGTACGGCGTAACCTGCGCTGCTGACGACGATGGCGACGGCCGAAGCGCCGACGAGAAATCGGACGACCACGCCGGGCATATCGGCGACTACGGCCAGGACGACAAAGAATAGAACAACACTCGATACCTTGCCATGAAGTCGATGGGTCGTGTCTACCGAGTGTGAGCATATCCGAAGCGCAATAAAGCCAGCGGCCAGTACGACGTCTCGACCGATCACGAGAATTGCGAATTCGACGGGGATCGAGGTCCAGACCGGCGGTCCACGGAAGGCCAGGTATCCAACGAATGCGCCTTGGGCAAGTTTGTCTGCGGCAGCGTCCAAGCGCTCGCCGAGTCGACTCGTGAGTCCATATCGCCGGGCTAGGAACCCATCCAGGATATCCGACAAGCCGAGCACCAGCAGCAAGCCCGGCAGAATCAGAGTCGAGGCGGAGCTGCCGCCGAGGCGGTGCGCGCGAATCTCCTCTGCGATCGCGATCCACACCGGGACGAGCGCAAGGCGAGTCACGGAGATCGCGTTTGGAGTCCACGATGGTATCGACTTCATGATATAGCCATCGCAACTTATACTGCTCGAGGTCTCGAGAGGCGGGCGGCTCGAGCGTAGCCCAACCACATCAGCGCACTGCTTCCTCTAGCCACGGATAAAAGAGCTCGGCCTCCCAGATCGCATGTTGTCTCAGTTCGCCGAGGAGCGCGTCGATCGCTTCCGCGCGTACCACGTGCAGTTGAATGTCGATCCCCAGACGTTCGACAGCGGCTCGGATCTCCTCGTGATCAGCCGCGAGCGTACGGATGTAGCCTTCTTCGTCGGGATGCTCGCGGAGGAAACGATCGAAGAGCTCCCGTTCCTCGAACGTCAGATGGGCCTCTAACTCCTCGGTGAATTGGGACCACACCGCGTCGAGATCCGTCCACTCACCGTATGCACGACGGTGGATGTCCTTGATGCGGGCTTCGAGTATCGCGTGCTCTCCGTGGAGGCGACTTATCCGATTTCGATCTGCGAGGGCGGTAGACTGGATGTTAGCAACAGCACTCATACCCAGATTCACGCATGTCCTGTGCCAGCGCAAAGGCATCGGGGACGAACTCGAGGCGTTTCGCGATCGTAACGCGGCGAGTCTAAGTTTATAGAATCGCTATCGTGGCGTCGGCGCGAGGCCGGGGACGGCCCCTTCGTATACCAGGTTTAGCGGGTCGAACGCTCGGGCGCCGAGACGTCGTATGCGACCAGCGGCACCACTGACGTGCATGAGTCCCGCCA
Source organism: Myxococcota bacterium (assembly GCA_028289325.1). Taxonomy (GTDB): domain Bacteria; phylum Myxococcota; class Kuafuiibacteriia; order Kuafuiibacteriales; family Kuafuiibacteriaceae; genus JANQQN01. The sequence continues at coordinate 3,848 of JANQQN010000389.1, forward strand.
CCGGTCGGATACACGCAAAAGTGTCAAGAAGGGCCGCCGGGAGTCGATGGCAGACCCCGCCTTGCGTCGGCTTCGGTCCGTCGTTCGCGGCAGCGGAGGGGACCGAGGTCGACTTTCGGGGCGGGGCCCGTCTCCGCTATCATCGGATCTCCTTTCCTCTGGAGGTTGACGATGGCTGAGAGTAAACCGAGATTTGGCTGGGGACACATCAATATCAACGTACGGAATCTCGATCGCGCCATCGAGTTCTACCGCAAGTTCGGTTTCGAAGTATTCATCCCCGCCGTTCCTTATCTCGCGCTGGATAGCGCCAAGCCTGCGAAGCCGCTGCCTCACTTGGTCACCAAAGATCTTCAGCGAGACGTTGCCGACCTCAAAGCGCAAGGCGTCGAGTTCATATCGGAACCTACAGCCGGGCATGGCGGGCTGGCCGACGTCGCCGCGTGCAAAGATCCTGACGGAACACTGATCGAATTACTGCAGGTCTATCTCGATCGTTGGCAGGCTATCCTCAGCGGAACCTGACGAAGACTGCACTGTTCCGGTTACAAGCGTGGTGACCACTACCAGGCCGACGCTATCAGAGTGTCTTGTCTACGGCGCGTCTAGCGCAAGAGAGTGGCCGATGCCACCGCTAACGTACCAGCCCTCACCGGCGAGCCGGAGGACCGCGGTGAGGTTGCGACCGAGTATAGAGCCGCGCGGTGGTGCGGAACGCCTCGGCTTTTCGAGGTGGTCTGTCGCGGATCGGCCGGCAGCGGCGAGCATTCTAGGGTCGCTGGCCGCCGCCTACCTCCGTGTCGCTCAGGGACTGACGGTCGCCGGCAGTCCGACGGCGCGGATTCGGACGGCGAACTCCTCGAGCCAGGGCGCGGGAAGCGGCGTCAATCGCGGCGCTTCCGGCTGGTGGCTCTGGCGAGCGATGCCGTACAGAAGGACGCCCCGCAAGGGCACGCGGTCTTCGACGAGCGAGGCCAACATCGCCAGGTACGCGTCGAGCTCGGCCGCGGCCGGCGGTTCACCGTCAAGAGCGAACAGGCAGGTCTGGACGAACGTCGAGGCGATGCGCGCGGTGCCACGGAGGCGGTCGAGATGGTCCGCCGGAGACATCTTGACCGAGTTCACCCGCGTCAGGCCCTCGCCCGTCGCTCGGTCGAGCTTGAACCAGACTTCACCATTGATGCGAGCCATATGCCGCAAGGATTCTTGAACCCACGGCTCGTGGGTCATCGACCCATTGGTGATCAGGACGACCTTGATCCGCCCCAGCAGTCCGAACTGCGCCAGCTGATCTTCGATGCAGACGAGGACCGCGGGCAGATCGCGCGACGTCGTCGGCTCGCCGTTGCCCGACAGCGCTACGTCGTTCAGCCGGCGCAGCTCGGGGGCGACGTTCGAAGCCAGGAAACTACCTTCAACCACGGTCCTCAGCATCGTTGACAGCTCGGCTTGCAGCACAGTGAGGTCGATCGGTGGGGCCTTGCCGCGAGTGAGGCCGGGCACCTGGCAGTATATGCAGCGCCAGTTGCATGCGTTGTTGGGGTTCAGATTCACACCGATCGACACCCCGTTGGCGCGCCGGGAAACAACGGGGTAGACGTACGTCGCCCCCACGGCGTTACGATCGTGTCGGTAGACAGTCAGCTTGCGCATGGTGGGCTCTGCCGGAAGCGTAGCGTATTCAGCCCGGAATCTCACCGACGCTCTGTCGTCCGATCTGGATTCCAGGCCAACCTGGTGGGACAGGGGGGCATTCGGTACGGTATTGATCTCTTCGACTTCGAGAAGCACGACCACGTCGAATAAGCTAACCCAAAAGAAAGTACGCTACCGCTAGGAGAGCGGCGCCGATGGCGACATAGACCAGCAGCTTCCCCTGGGTCTCCATCTTCGCTTCGTCTGCCTCCTGCTTCTCGTCGGGCCGAACATGAAGTACGCCTTGTTCGGATAAGTCGTACGAGAGGCGATCGGCCAGGCGGGTGAATCGATCCTTCATCTTTCGCGGGACGAACGGAAAGACGCGGTTGCCTACCTCGAGCAGGGTCCGACCGTCCGGCTGGGGTGTAAGGAAGACTTGCACTTGCAGTCCTTCCCCGTCGTAGTTGGCGCTACCCACGACGGCGCCGCGAACGAACTTGATCCCCGGTCCGTCATGTGTCTTCCGCTCGAAACCCGCCTGCCGCAGCGACTGCTCCACTGCTGTGAAGTCGAGGGGACGGGAAATGGTTCTCGTGGCGTAGTGCGTCGTGATTCCGTTCCGTCGCATCTCGCGGTCGACATAGCGCACAACTGATTGCGTGGGAAGGCGAGCCCGAGGCGCGCTCCGTAGACCGAGCCTTCACGTCCGGTCCTGTCGCCGCAGAGTCACCGACGTCTACGCTGTCTTTCGATAGACCTCGGTCCAGGTAGGGTACTACATCGAAGCCGACGAGATCTAAGCTCGCTATTACCGGAGATCGGCCGCGGCTGGATCGTCTCGTCGGTGCTGTTCCAGCTCCGCGTCGTGGTAGCCTGGGGCCGTGCGCTCGGACAGGACGAAACGGCGCTTGCGACCGGTGTGCGAGGAGCGAATCGAATCCATGCCCTACGTAGTGTATGTCGACGACAATTTTCGCTATCTGAATGAGGAAGAACGCAACCGCCACGGCGAATTCGAACATTACGACGATGCTTTGCAAGCGGCCCAGGGGATTGTCGATCGGTTCCTGGAAGACCATCAGGGCAAATACGCGCAGGCGTCGGCGCTCTTCCAGGCCTATACGCAGTACGGCGATGATCCTTTCATCGTACCGGACGATGCCGCTCACCGTTTCTCGGCGCGGACCTACGCGAGGGAGAAATGCGAGCAGTTGTATGCGCGCCGCTGAGCCACGTCGCCCTGCACGCTGCGCGGAGCAACCGCACGCTTCTGCTCAGTGCCTTCCTGCTCGTCGGGAGTCCGGTGGACGCCAGCCGGTCGTCTGACACGCTGGCCTGGTCAACGCCGGTAGACGGCGTACGGAACGGGCTCGCGGTGGTCGATATGCAGCCCGGATTGATCCGTCTGCGCTTGGGTTTCGCCAATCAGGTTGACCGTCCCAAACGCTTGTATTTCCTGAACAACGCCTTTTTCCGTTCATTTCAAAGCTACTTCCTGGGTGTAGATAAGAATGGCGCAACAGTCTTGTTGACCCCACCGTCCCCCGGTCATGGGTACCGTGTCAGCGAGAAAGACTTTCTGCTGCTGCAGCCGGGAGAGCCGGTTTGCGTCAACCAGGATCTTAGACTGAGCGAGCGCGACCCCGTCGCGCTGACGCGGTTGGCCTGGATCTATCGAAACGACATCGCACGCTGGCCGGGTGGCATCCAGACGATGGACGGTCCGACACGCGTGCTGTTCGAGGACGATGTGCATGCGGACCTGTGGGTCGGCGAGCTGCGCGCCGAAGCAGCCCTGCCCGGATAGACGGCGCGCTAGTGGCGTACATCATGTCGGGTCGACGACGGGCAGCCCGCGTTTGCCGGCCGGCGGCAGCATGCTCTCGATCAGCTGCCCCAACCCTCTGGCATCCCCGTCGACATCACCCCCACCGATCAGCAACTCCCCCTTGGATTTGATGACCACCCACTCGGTGTCGCCGCCAACGGGATACGGCTCGTCATCGGCCATCTGGCGCGGTGTACGGTTGCGCAACGCGAAGGTCGGTAGCGCATCGACCAGTTGTTGGAACTGACTCGCCGACAATGGAAACGATTCGTCGAGCACGATGCCCGACTCGTTCCATTCCGTGACTCGAACCGAACCCGGTGCCGCGACGAGGACCCGTCGGGTGTAGAACTCGGGCGGTACCGGTCCGTCGTCGTGGCCGTACTCGATGTGATCTATCGGTTGATCCATGGACTGACTATAGCGGTTGCGACTTTCGAGAGACGTTGATGTTCGCTTCGATCAAGGGGATCCCGTGTGACTACGGCGTGAGGCGGAAGGTCCACTTCGTCTCGCCGGGCAGGAACGGCGTAGGCTCGCCGTTCACCCACGCCTCGTGGCCGGCGTGCAGATACGGTGACAGCGGGTGACTGGCTTGGCCGCCGGGCATGTGAAAGATACCCGACGCTTCCTTGCCTGGCGAGACCACGAAGCGCTCGGAGGCTCCGTGCGTTGGGCTCTGCACGCGGGGCATGTCGCGATCGCCGGGTAGAGGGACTGCCCGCGGGTCGAGCACGCGACCGAGAAACGGCACGGCGCCCGACAGGGGATGCCGCATCTTCAGCCGGTTGGCTTCGCCCCACGTGAATTGGTCGAGCGTTCCGCCGTCTTCGGCAATCTCGTCTTCGACGTCGGCGACCGCCGCGTCGAGCACGTCGTCCCAGGTGGCCATCCCCTTCGGCAACAGCGCTTTCGGTTGCTCGACCAACGCTCGCCAGACGATATGCTCGACGTTGCGGGGGCGGAGCCGGGGAACGTTGATGTCCTTCGCTTGATCGACCCGAGCCCGTATGGGCGCAAAGATCGGGTCGAGAACGCGGCTGAAGACGGCCCGTCGAAAGGCCTTCACGGCCCGATAGCCCACCGAATCGGTCGCCGCCCGGCCGCCCCACCTGTCGACGGCGGACGTCAGCGCGGTCTTGGTCGGGTCGGCGCGCAGTCGCTTCAGCATCAGGTCGCGCCACGGCGCCAGAAACACCGCCCGGTCATCAAGCTGAATGGCCAGCAGGTCGGCCTCCGAGAACTTGTCCTTCGCCCGCAGGTCGTCCCGGATCTGCCGAGCGCGGGCGCCGAGCCCCGCGTTCGGGTAGCGGACGGGTCCGCGCGTCTCGGGGCCGAGGATGCGGTTGTTGGCCGTCCACAGCCGGCCGCCGGGCGGGTCGATCACCGTGGGGCGCTGGTCGCCGGTGGCAAATCCGGTCCACGCGCAGCGCCCATCGGCCCACGGTGTGGGTCGCACGCCCTCACAGCCTTCGGGGCGCAGCGGAATGAGGCCGGACAGCGTCCACGCGATGCGTCCGTCCTTCGCGGCGATCAGCACGTTCTGGTTGGGCATGCCCGCAGCGTGGGCGGCTTCGATCGCCGCCTCGAGGGTGCGGGCGAAGGTCATCTTGCGAAGGCCGAGATCGTTGCCGCCCTGGTCGTGACCGATCCACCGCAGGGCGGCGTATCGGCCGTCCAGCGTTCGACCGACGATCGGTCCCCAGATCGTCTCTTTGACCAGCAAGGTCTCGGACGGAGCGCCTCGAATTCGGATCTCCTCGGGGACCTCGACGATCGTCTTCACGCCGTCGGGGGTACGGTAGGTCGAATCGCCGTCGGGTCCGGGGACCAGCACCACGACATCCGACGTATCAATATAAGCGTTGGTGAAGCCCCACGCGATGTGGCCATTGCTGCCCGCGATGACCAGCGGGGTGCCGGGCAAGGTCACCCCGGTGGCCTCGAATCCATTCGGGCCCTCGACGACCTGCCTCGCGCGATACCAAATGTTGGGCATGCGCAAGGCCAGGTGCATGTCGTCGGCGACCATGGCTCCCCCGTGGCTCGACAGCCGGCCTGACACCGCCCAGTTGTTGGACCCGGGCTCGACGGGGGCCGCTGGCTCGCTGGGCACGGGCGGGGCGGGCGGCGGGACCGAGCCGGATAGGGCGGGTAGAGCCAGCGCGCTATCGTCGATGGGCGCGTCCCAGCGAGTGCCCGGTGACACCACCATTCGTGCGAGGTCGGCAGGAAGCGTGCGCTCGATCGCGTGGCGCTGCATCTCCTCGTCGCCGAACGCGTCCTGCAGAGTAAAGAACATCGCGTAGGCGACGCAGAGGATGTCTTCGGCGCGCCACGGGGCCGGGTCGACGCCGAGCAGGGTGTACTCGAACGACGGCGAACCGAGGTCGGCCAGCCCCGCGGTGACGCCGGCCGTGTAGGCGTCGAGGAGCGCGCGCTCGTCGGGGGGCAGCGCTTCAATGGCGCGATGGGCCCGCGCCCGCAGGCGGTGGATGCGTCGCTCCTTGTCGACCCTCAGCACCGCTGGTCCGAGCAGCTCGGCCAGCTCCCCGGCGCCGGCTCGACGGAGTAGGTCCATCTGAAAGAAACGCTCCTGGGCATGCAGGAACCCTAGCGCATAGACCCCATCACGTTCGCTAGCGGCGGCGATGGTCGGCACACCGTCCGCGTCGCGGGTGATTTCGACCGGCGCCTCGATGCCGGCAACGGCGAGGTCTCCGGTCAATCGGGGCAGGCTGGCCTGCAGCTGCAGATACACGAAGACGACGACGGCCATTACCAGCAGCGAGATGAAGGCGAGCAGCCAAGCCAATAGACGGGGCCGTCGGCGCGGGGACGGTGATGCCACGGACGTCCTTTAGCCTGGCCGTCGCTCCCAGGCCAGGCCGTCCCGTGCGAATTCGTCGCACGAAGGTTGATGAAGCCTCCGCAGTGAGGAATCCGGCGGGCGTCGCTCGACGGCATTGGTCACTACGCGATGCTCGAAGCCCGGCAACGCTGGACCGAGGCCTCCTTTCACTGGTCGCGACGCCGTCGGGAACCCTTGGACGGCGCCGAAGCCAGTTCGCGTATGCGGTGTCTCATCGCCCAGCGTTCAACGGGTTTGGGTTGTTCTCGACGAACTCGAGCCAGGCCTTTTCAAGTTCGTACGTCGGCGGTGTTCGACCGTTGGCGACGTCGACGAAGTGCCGCTGAAAGGCGTCTATCGGCGCGATGTCCCCGAGCGCCAACGCCCGTAAGTATTGCCCGATAGTTTCGATGGCGTACTTGACGATACGGTCGTGGCTGTTCATGCCTCGTACGACGAATCCCCCTTTGAAGAACCACGCCATGTGGTCAGGGGGATATCGGGTACGGACGCCTTCAATATCATCAACCAGGAAAGTCAGCGCACGCTCGTCACTCAGGATGCCGGTGTGGGTGGTGTCGAAGCCTCGCTGGAGCGACGACTCCGCCTGCGCTTCAGGCCGCAGCTGGCTGGACAAGGGCACGACCCCATCGCTGTTCTCCCCGAACCGGACAATTCCATCGTTTCGATACGCGTACAGGAGTCGATACGTAGTCGTCGGTGGCAGGGGGCGTCGGTACAGGCGCGTGATGAAGTCGCTGCTTGGATTGAGGGAGCGCCAGGCCGGCAGGACGATCAGACTGTGTTCCTCACCCGACGCCGCGGAAGGGTGGCCGGCCAGCGGGCTGGCCATTGATATGAAGTGAAGCGGGGCGCTCTGGGGCGTCGGCGCGGGGAGCAGGTTCAGCGCCTCTCGCACGATCACCCCGCCCATGCTGTGGGCGACGATGACGGTGGGGATCAACGGGTTCTGGCCGACGGCGTCGCCGGACAGGAAGATGCCGTGAAAGAGCTCGGCGAGCTTGGGGAGGCTCTCTCCCGACGGATAGTAGAAGAAGAAGAACTTGAAGCGGCGTCGATCGAGCCGGTCCAGTAGCGGTTCGAACTCGCGAGGTGTGCCGCCCATGCCGTGCACGAACACGACCGGTATCTTGTAGAATATCTCCTCCTCCAGCGCGTAGAACATGGTTGGTGCCTTCTCGGAGAAGGCCGCGGGATCGTAAACGCCGAGGGTCGCCACTTCGCGGTCGAAGACTGGGTCGTCCAAGGACCGGATCGCTCCCCCAGGAAAGAATATCGACGTCTTACGCTCCGGAGTTCGTTCAACCGGAATCGGCTCCGGGATCCCGATCGACTCGGCGTCCGAGAGTTCGATGTCGATGTTCCTCACGACGCGTTGGGCGCCCTGGCGTTGCTTCTGCTCAAGGCGGCGCGCCCCGACGACCTCGTTGATGTCGAACTGCCCGTTCTTGTTCTCATCCGACAACACCAAGAGTCTGACCGGCTGCCCGTGGGCCAAGGGGACGTTGAGTCCATAGTGCGTCCCCACCCGGGCGTTGTGCATGATGTCGACCAGCTCGGTCTTGCCGAACGCATCGCCGTAGACCGCCACCGCCACGACGTCCCCCGTGTAGCGCCGGCTGGGGTCGAGAATCTTACCGTAGACATAGTGCGTCTCGGCGTCGAGCAGATGCTTGAGATTGGCGAGACTCGGCTGTTGCTCCTGTCGAAGGGCGTACTCCGACTGCCGGGCGACGTGGGTCATGTACGTGCAAGAAGAAAGCACGACGAGGGGAATTGCTCGACGTAGCCATTGATCTACGGCGATGACATCTCCTGACGCCTTACTCTTCGGGACTGCGTTTCGCGTTCCGGGGGCGGGACGCAAGCCGGCTTTCTTATGGTCAGTCATCGTGCGCGTCCCGGGGGCGCGAGAGCTCCGATCGCAGACCGAAGCTCGGCGGCGACCGTCGCCCCGAACATCCACCTGCCGACTTCCTCGATATCCCCGCGAAGATCATCAGATATCATAGTCTTGGCCCGGGCTACGAAATGTCGAAGTCGTGAGTACAAGATGTCGCGGCCCCGGGTCGCCGGTCTCCGGCCTCGCTGTCACGCTGCCGGCTCATCCTAAACGCGAAGGGACCGATTCGACGTCCGAAGATCATGGGCCGACCGGCCCAGACGTATGCTACCGAGCTCGCGCTCTACGGGGCGCGCACCGGCGACGAACACGGCGAAGCCGCAGGTCCAAGCCAGCGGATCGCCGCTCAGCTCGACACCTGTGGTCTCGTATCTTCTTAGGACGCCCATGGGTGCGGCGCGTTTCGGTGAGCGTCTCCGTGTCGCCGGGGAGTTTGACGGCGAGAACGGAACGAGGCTTCATCGCCGCATGACATTTGATCCCTACCAAACCCCCAGCGCGCCGCCGGCCGAAGGCGATGACTTCGAACCCGACGGTCGTATCGACGTTGGTCGTGCCTTCGCCGACGGCTGGGAGCTGATGAAGAGCAACCTGCCGACCGCGTTCGGTATGTTCGTCGTCATGGGGCTGCTGAGCGTCGTATCGGTACTGCTTCTCATCATCCCTGCCCTCTTTGTCATCCCCGCTCTGTGGTGGGGCTTTTACGGCTGGATGTTGGATGCATATGAAGGCCGCGGCACCTTCGGTCAGCTATTCGATGGCTTCTCAAATCTTGCGGCAGCCTTGATGGGATTCCTCCCGCTGTTTTTTGCCGGCGCTCTCCTTGCGCTTCCAGGCCAGGCACTGGAGATTGCGGCCGAATCGGCGGATCAACCGTTGCTCCTCATTGGGGCGAGCCTTCTGTCCATCATCGCCAATCTCATCACCCTGCGCTGGAGCTTCGCCGGATTCTTCATCGTTGAACGCGACATGAACGGCATCGATGCGATTCGGGCGTCTTGGCGAGCGACAAAGGGTCAGTGGTTCACCGTTTTCATCCTCGCGATGGCTGCAGGTCTCTTGATGGTCGTCGGCGTGTTGCTCCTGCTCGTGGGTGTCATTCCGGCCGCGGCGATCGCAACGTTCGCTTACGTATCCGCCTACCGGCAGCTTGTGGGCCCACCGCCTGCCTGATCCTTCGAACAGCCGTCGGTGCTCCGCAAGCTCTGCGACGGCGCCAAGAATGACGCCATGCTCACGAAATGCCGGGCCGAAATCGGGCTTGTGCAAGTATGCTTGCGTACCGCGCTGGTGTTATCACTGTCGCCGGGAGCGCAGGTGCCCGAAGAACCCTAACGAGTAATGACACAATAACCGTAGCTGCGGTCTGTCCGGGGCGAACTCCCGACCTCCGGCGAAGAACCGAAGTATCTGCGCATGCAGAGCGTCTAGGCGAAGATCTGTTCGAAGATCCCGATGATCTCCGGCTTCGAGGGAACCCGCGGGTTGTTGTTCGGCGACCCGGACGCCAGCGCCTGATCCGCCATTAAGGGCATGAGCTCGCGATACTTCGCCTCGGCGATGCCGTACGCCTTGGGCGTCGGAACGTCGAGGTCGTCGTTCAATGCTCGTAGCTCGTCGAGCAACTTGCCGACGGCGATGTCATCGGTGTCGCTGGCTTCGACGATACCCATGGCTCGCGCGCAGTCGGCGTAGCCGGCTCGGTCCGCCGGGATCGAGAACTCGGTCACGGCCGGGAAGAGCATCGCGTTGGAGAGGCCGTGGTGCACGTGAAAATGGGCGCCGATCGGACGACTCATGCCGTGAACGAGCGCCACTGACGCGGTGGAGAACGCGATCCCCGCGTTCGTGGCGCCCAGCATCATCTGCTCTCGGGCCTCTCGGTTGTCCGGCTCTCGGTACGCGGTCCGCAGGTGCTGCGCGATGCGGCCCATTGCGTCCTTGGCAAAGGTGGCCGCCACCGGATTCTTCTTGCGGCTGACGTACGCCTCGACCGCGTGTACGAGCGCATCGACGCCGGTGTCGGCGGTAAGTCGCCGGGGCAGCTTCATCGTGAGCTCGAAGTCGACAATGGCCGCCGCTGGCACCAGGCTAGGCCCTGCGATCAGCATCTTCTCGTCGGTCTCGACGTCGCTGATCACCGTAAAGCGGGTAACCTCACTGCCGGTGCCGGCCGTCGTCGGTACCGCGATTACCGGCGGACCGGCCTTCGGTATTGGATTGGGAACTTTGTAGTCCCTCATCTTACCCCCGTTGGCCGCGAGGATGCCCATCGCCTTGGCCGTGTCGATCGGGCTTCCACCGCCGAATCCGATCATCGAGTCGTAGCCACCGGAGGTCAGGATGGAGGCGCCTTGCTCGATCACTTGGTCGGTCGGGTCAGACACCGTATCGGCGAAGACCCCGGCTTCGACCCCCGCGGATTCGAGGGGGTCGAGCAACGCGCGCACCATGCCGCTGTCCCGCATAAAGGGGTCGGTGACCACCAACGGGCGCTTAACGCCGAGCGTGGGCAACAAGGTCGCAATTCTCGTGACGGAACCGCCACCCACCAGGGTGTGACGGGGCAAGACGAGGCTGGCACTCATGACCTCGATACTTGGCATCCTTGGCGCTCAGCCGTCCAGCCACCGGCCGCGCTCCAGGTCGGCTACCGCGGAGCTTGTTGCGATCTCCGTAGCTCGGCGCCATACACGAACGGCGTTCCGGGTCGAGAACCGACCGGGTGCCCTGGGGGCGTATTCATCAGGTATACGCTCCGGATAGTGGAGCAGCTGCCCGTAGGAGCCGAGCTGCGTTGATCTCGAGGTGGCGGTCGATGAGGCTGAAAGCGAATCAAATGACCCTTGGAACGTCGTACTTCGTTCGGTTCTCACCGGACAGCGCTTGGCTTGCTTCGTGCGGAGAGCGCTCGGTCTATCTCCGACGGCCGGGCATTTCGAAGCCGAAGCATTCGGTTCGACTGCGCCATGGATCAAGCGGTGACTTCTCGCCCGACTCGCGCACGCTCGTGGTCAAGACGACGGCGGGGACGCTCCACGTGTTGGGTCCGCTGGACGCGGAGCCGGAGCTGAGGACGCTCAACGAAGGGGACGGCGAGGGGCCGAGCCCCCTGCACTCGGCCTGCGGTCGATTCATCATCGATGCTTCTTGGTCCGGTCGCCTCGCCATTTTCGCCTCGCAGGACGGGACGAGCGTCGCACATCGTGAGTTCTCGTCGGATATGCTCGTCGAGCTCTTATCTGCGTCGGGCAGCGACACATGGCTGGTGCATCACAGCCCGCGTTCGACGACCGATACGGATCCGCCAGACCCAGATTACTTTTCGGTGTGCACCCTTCCTCTTGTCGGTGAACCGCATCGCGAGATTCGCCCGGGTTTGCGTTTTGTGCGTCACTCGGCGCTCTCGAGCTCGGAGACCTTGCTCGCCATCAACCACGGTGCGCCCCCGGAGAAGCTGTCGATCATCGACGCCCACACCGGTGAGACCGTCAGCACGACCCGGATCGACGTCGGCGGCACGGGTGGTCGAATGGCTTGGGCGCCCAGTGGGGAACTCGCGGTCGTCGAGCGCCACGGCGTACGGACCTACTCCGCAGACCTCACGGCGCTGGGCGAGCTCGAGCTCGAGTATGCCTGCGACGTCGCATTTTCTCCGACCGGCGAGCTCGTCGCGATTGGTTCATGGTCGTCCGGCCGGCTGCTTCCGGCTTCGGCGGTCCTCCCCTGATCGGCCAGGCCTTTCCGGCTCGGAGACTGCGATGTCCCGCGGCATCAAATTTGAGCGCTATGGTCTTGTCGGCGCACTAGCTCTGCCCTTCAACCGTCAAGGTGACGAACATGCCGCGGTCGCGATCGACAACCTCGGTTCCGACCCGAGCTCCTGAACGATCAGGCGCGAAGAACGCGCGTTCTGCGCGAAATCGACGACCTCCGATGTTTCGCAAAGCGAGCCGAACCTTGAGCCCGAACCACCGAGTGGTTTCGGCGAAGAGCTCGAAGCGACCGCCGTTGCGCGACTCATTGACTTCGTTGCCGAAGTAGAACGTGTTGTTCTGCACGGCGGTATAGTTGAGACCCCAGGAAGATTGGATCGATGGAAAGTCTTGTCGAAAATTTGCGGTGACGGTCGGAGACGGAACGTCGTTGAGATTCCGGCTGTCGTTGAGCAATGGATCGTCGAAGGTCGAATCCTGCAGCGTTGCGCGAACCTCCAACAGCCCGCCCGGAATGACGGGGTGCAGCTGCAGGGACCCCGAAGCCTCGATGCCCCAAACTCGCCCTCGGCCGGCATTCGCGAGCCCAAATGCGCCAGACGGAAGCACGAGTTGCTCTAGCACGTCGGTCCGCCATTCGTGGAACAGCGCAGTGTTGAGCGCGCCGCGCGATTCGCTACGCCAGTCGATGGCAAAAACCGCGCGCCAGGTCTGATCTGGCCCGAGATTCGGATTGCCACCGAACTGTCGGTCTTGCTCGCCGTCCGCGGAGGCTGCGAAGTCCGCAAAGTCGAGTTGGCCCACCGTTCGACGCGCACCGAGGCGAAACTGCAGGGACGAAATGGGCCGATAGAGCAGGTTGGCAAAGGGCTTCGCGAACAGAAAGGTCCGCCGGTTCGCAGCATCCCCCGAGACGGAGATCTGCGACGCTTCAACCGCAATGCCGGTCTCGAGCGTCCAGCTCGTCGTTGCCGTCCATATGAGGTTCGCGAACGCCTCGCCGCGAAGCTCGTCGACCACGACGCTGGCCGCCGGGAGATCCATGGGAGTTTCGGCTCCCGCCGCGTTTCGCGTAAAGAAAGCAAACTCGCTATCGAGCCGGTTGTAGGCTGCTTCAACGCCAAACTCAGGTTTGAGATCTCGTTCGCCCCCGCGCGCGACCGTCGCGCGAATGATCGTTTCGATCGGAATCTGGCGATTGGTGAAGCGCGAGCCGCCACTCAACGTTCGCACAGGACGTTCTTGGCGAACGATGGTCTCCTCATCAAGGGGGACAGACGAAAACAGGAGGATCGTCTTGAACGTCCAGTCATCGGGGAGCTTCCGAGTCCAGTCGACGCTCGCTTCGCCCGTCCATTCAATGCTGTCGAGATCGATATCGACTCGCCCATCCGGCGCGTCGTTGGGTGCCCGACCGTCAAACTGCAGCCGTTCGGTGACCGGCAGGAATCCCGAGATACCGCCGCGGACATTGAGCGTCAGGGTGCCGCCGCCGAACGGCCCAATAGCCTCACTGGACAGATAGCCCTGAGTCAGCGTGCTCGGTCGATCCTCGGTCTGAGCGACACTGAGCGTGCCGTCTGCATCGAGCTGATCTCGCCTTCCCACCAGATCGAACTGCTCCCAGAATCCGGTCAGCTTCGTCGAAATCGACCAACCGCTGGTCCTTGCGGTTAATGCGCCTTCGAAGCGCGGGTAGATCACGCCTTGCGAGTTTCGCTCGACTTCCGCGCGCCAGCTTATCGAGAGTCTTCGATCGGAACGTATGAGGTTCGCGACGACCGTTTGGCCGGTCGCCTCGCTCGTTCCGGCCGCGCCTCGGATCACTTCGACTCGCTCAACATCATTCGCTGGAATACGCGTCAGAGCGTCAGCGATCCCCCCCGTCTTCGAGGTCGGCCGCACACCATCGACAAGAACGTTGCCGGCCGCGCCGCCGAAGCCCCGCAGATCGTCGCCAGGGTCGAACGTGAACCCCGGTATGCGATCAACGATATCGCGGGCTGTTTGCGGGTTGTAGCGATCGAAGTAGGCCCGTTTGTAGACCTGAGTCTGTGGGGTCTTCGTATCGGACGACGACGCCGGTGTCGGGATGGCAACAAGAGCAGCCGCACCGCATACAGCAATGTGAAAGCGATCGATCACGACAGCGCCCTGCGCCTATCGACGACCATCACCGGCGGAAGTGTTCATCGCGGGATGTTCTCTTGGATGTCTGCAAGGCCTTGCGTTGAGAACGACTTATTCGCAATTGATTTGCAAGAGATTTGTAGGACGATGTTGATCGGGACGACCGCCTGCAACCGAGGTTCGGTCAGGAATCGACCGCCGCTGGGATCCGCCCGTGCCCGCGACATCGAAGAACACCTGATCGACGAGGAGCGTCGGTGAAAGATAAGCCAGGCGAGATACGAGCGTGTTCTGTTGTTCACGTTGAGTGTCGTAGCGGGCAACGACGGGCGCGAGTCGCTTGGCGGCAACGGCATCTCGTGCGACTCGTTTCGGAGGTGGTGAGACCGAAGGCCAGCACCAATACAAGCCGGCGATATGCGGTGGTCTCGGCCGCCTCGCTTTGAAGCTGGCTGAGCCCCGGTACATTCAACGGCGCTCGCGTCCACAGTGGGTCGGAGGGGCAGATTCGTCCCTGACAGTCGTACGGAGCTCCGGACACCCTGTACGCTGGGCCGTACATCGCCGTGTGGCGACGGACGCCATACGCCGCAAGCTAGCTTGGCACGGGTCGTGCTTGTGGGCGTTGTATGGCAACGAACATCCCGAAGAACACTTCCACCCTTACCCCGCTGCGAACCCCATTGGCCACGACTAAGGACGGCGATGAGTGCTGTCAGAACTCACCCAAGCGCGAGGCGACGAGTGACATGGAGGCGGGAGCCCGTGCCTGGAGTAACTTCTCGGGCGCCAGGGCGAACCGGTCCGCCCTGCTTGCATCCAACAAGAGCGCCGATGCGCCCCAGACTGAGCCGGATTTGTCGGACGTCCCCGGCCAGGGTGACTACACCCATGCTTACGTGCTGGTCGCGCCCAAGACCACGGGACCGACCGGCCACACCATGATGGCGTTCGGCGACGCGAACGGACCGCAAGTGGTCTTCAATCAGGGTGGGGCCGGCGGTGGGCTCTGGGGCGACGACGCCAAGATTTCGCGCATGAGCTGGGACGAGGCCAAGGAGTATCTCATTCCCGAAGGGATCGACTACCAAGTCCACTCGGTCACCTCCGAGCCCGAGAACATTCGGGCCATGTTCGACTCCATGAACGGAGTGTTCGAGGCGGCCGAAGGTGACGGCATCACCCGCACCCGCGACTACAACGTCTTCAATAACAACTGCACCACGCTGACTCGGGATGCGCTGCGCGCCGGCGGCATGGACATCGACAGCGGCATCATCCGACCCATCGGTTTGCGCAACGCGCTGGACGCCCAAGCCAAGGACAACGCGGACGGTGACGGTGTCGATGTACACCGATCGATGATCGTGCACGGGGCCGAGGGTCAGGAAGAGACCGCTAGCCCTTGGACCTTCTAGACTAACCGATGGGGTGTGGGAGGCGAACGTCCCACGGCACAGTCCGCGGCGGGCTTCGGGGGTTCGGCCGCCACGTGTCCACGATGTGTTGGCACGACGCTCGGCCGTCCGAAGTTCCGCGGAGCTCGAAGGAGCCCTTTCGATGAGCTACACTTGCGTTGCGCTCGTCGTGCGGCGGAGAGCATGAGTAGCCAGGATTCGCATTGTGAGAGCCATCGAGCGCGGGTGAACCAGCCGACGACCGCGACAACGGGGCCCCAGCCGTAGGCATGCCCCGGGGCGAGGTTGTGCTGAAGAAGGTCGAACAAGCGGTCTGGACCGCGGGCTGCTGACTGCGCACGGGGTTGTCGAGAGTCAACGACGCCCGCCGTAGCATCAACGTTCACGTAGTGCCTTACCGGCATCGCGCATGAAAGATCGACGACCGCGTGGTGTCGATGTCGAACTGGCTGAAGACGACGTGCACCGTGCCATCGGCCTGCACACCAAGCATCGGTGTAGCCGGGGCGTTGGAATCCACACCGACGTCGATCCAAGGGCCCATTTCCCCATCCGATCGGATGCGCCGTAGAACCAGCCTACCGTCCACCGTTGCTGCAACGATCACGAAACCGCCGGTTGGCAACGCGGCCAAGTCGAAGGAGCGAACGTCGAGGTCGTCGTCGTCGGCCATTTCGCTCCCCCAGGCGCCCTGGGCACGGATGGCCCATCGCAGAAGTCGACTCGGGCCGACACCGACCACTGCGTTCCACACCACGATCGCCTCGCCCGTCGGCGTCATGGCGGTCACTATGGGCGTTCCGGCGGGGGCGTTGGGGTTGATCGTCTCGACGGGTCCGATGGTTGGTGCCCCTCCCGCGAGGTCGACGATACGCGTAGCGATCACGAGCGGGCCCGGTGCACTGGAGTACGCAACCATTCCGCGGTCTCCCGTATCGCTGAGTGCGACGTCAAGGCCGACGCCCCCGACGAGCATGGCGGGATGGCCGAAGGTCGATGGTACGGGCACGCTATTCTCGTCGACGATCCAGTTGGACCCGTCGAAGTACTGAAGCGCAAACTCCCAGCCGTCGATGCGCTCTCGTTGCCACAAGACCAAGGCCCGCCCGGCCGGGCTCACCGCCACCGTCGGGCTCGCGGGCCTCAGTCCATCATCGTCCAGCACATCGAGGGCCTCGAAAGTACTCGCTCCCGGCGTGAGCCGGCGAACCGCAAGGCCGGTCGAAATCGTGCCGTCGACGGCCGCGACGAACACATGTCCCCCGCGGCCCGTGGTGGCGATCGGCTCGGTGAGGGGGTTCGCTTGCTTTAAGAACGACAACGTCGAACCCCAGGCTCCAGATCCGTCATCGAATCGGCGATGGAAGAAACTATTGCCCCCACCCTCGAACCAAAACGACCAGACGTCGTCGCCGTGTCGGGTCACGGCCGTCCGGGCCACGTCGCCCACGGGCGGACCGGGGAGCTGAGTCCAGGCGCCCGACGCCGGATCGAAGCTCGAAACGCCTACCCACCGGGGCGTCGCTGAGGTTCGGTGGAAAGAAGCCGCCGCGCGCCCGTCGTCGAGCACGGCTAGAATCGGAAATCCATAGCCATCCACGTCGTCCATCTCAACGGGTACGGTGGTTTCGCACGCCAGAGCGATGGGCGAGCCCGCGTCCACTCCGGTTCCACTATCCGGCCCGACATCGATGCCGACATCCGCGCCGAGGTCGACACCCGCTTCGACGCCGCTATCGACAGCGCCGTCAAGCGTCCCATTCGAACCGGCGTCGCTTTCGGGCCCCGAGTCGGACGAGCAGGAGACGAGCGCGAGCATGAAAACACCCACGATGAGGGAGAGGGCACTCCCGAGTTCCCGCGGTACCCATGGAGTCCTGCGAGTGGATCGCACGGAGGATAAGATACTTTCGCTCATGAATCGAACCTCTGAACGCACCGAGCTACACGATTGATGCAAAGCGCGGATTGCTCCTTGTTGCATCTCACCGCCCGCCGCCGAATCACTATAGTGTCTTGAGAGCATCGAGCTTGGCCTTCAAGAGCTTGCCCTTGGGGTTTCGGACGAAGGCGGACATGTTCTCGATGACGTAGATGTTTGTCTTTCCGCGTTCGAGCACCAGGCCGCATTGGGGGCACTTCGTGGGGTCGAGCAGATCAACGAACTCCTTCGCTTTGTGGGGCGTGAGCGGCCGGCCACCCTTGCTACCTGACTTGCACTCACCTCCGCCACCAACGGTCATCGCTGGGCTCGTTCGACCCGTGAGGGGCCGAAGCGCTGCGTTGAAGACCATAGCGCGGCTGCCGGGCGCGTAGAACAGTACTCGCTCATCCACTTTGTAGTCCCCTATGGCCTTGTTGAACGGGAAGTTGCCTTTGAGCCGGAGGATCGCGGCCTTCGGAAGAAAAGGCACCTCCAATTGACACGTGTACCAAGCTCGCGTTTGCTTCAGGGGGCCGACCCACTTCGACGGCGAGACCGACTTCCACGTTGCGAGCTTCTGCGCTGACGGTCCGAGGGCATCTCGCGGATTGGCGCCGAGGTACGCTTGGACGTCGATCTGCGCCGGGCCAAAGACCGCGCTGCATGACTGTCCGATCTTTCCCTCGAGGTTCGCGTTGAACGTTACCAGTCCCAGGGGGACGACCATCCCCGACAGAGGGCCCTTCCCCTTGAGATACGTGCACCGCCGCTTGGGTATCCGCGCCTCTATCCGGAGCTTCCGTCCTGCATTGGCCGCAGTCGTGCGCAGGACCGCCGACGCCCGAAGCGACTTGTTCGAAGGGGTTGTCGTGTGCAGCTGTATGGATGAGCCAAAGCTCGACATCAGCTGCGACAGTGATTTGTTCACGCCGGGGAGCTTCGTGTTCAGCGCCTCGTCCCGGATGTCTTGAGCCTGGTTGATCTTCTGATCGAGGTACTGTGATGCCATGCTCTGAAGCTCGGCATTCGCCTTCGACAATAGCTCCGCCGCCTTCTTGTCGGCGATACTTCGGATCTTCTTCTCCGCCGCCTCGGCGGCGGCATCGCCGAGGATCGCCCCGAACAAGCCCACGGCCACGGGACCCCCAGCAGCGACACCGAGGGGGCTGATGCCGGTGAGCGCGCCCCACTTGGCGCCCAGCGCAGCGCCAACGCCATTGAGCTCGATCCCGACGTTCGACTGGACGAGGCTCAGCTCCACCTGGAAGGCTTTCTTCTCGATCTTCGGCCACAGCTTCATGCGGAGCTTGGCCTTCAATCCCAAGACGACGACAATGGGGATGTCCTTGTTGACTTCGTCGCTCCAGGTTTCGGCATGCGCCTTGATGGCCAGGTTGATGCGAGCCTGAGTCGCGTATCGAACCTCAACGGTGGCGGCGGAGGACCGACCGACGGCGTGAACCGTGGGCTGATTGGTCTGCGTGAACGTGAACGACGGTGTGACCTTCAGCTCCCATTCGACGTCGGGACAGGGGTCGGTGCAGGTTTCCTTGCCCTTGAAGGTCTTGGGTACGAGTTGCTTGAGGCGCTTGTTCACCTCAGTCTGAATCGTCTGGTACGGGATCGTGAATGTCTGACTCCAGGCCGGCGCTTTGCCGTAAGCCTCGATCTGATTGAGTGCCGTTTTAGCGGGCGCAGCCATCTGCAAGGGGACCTGGACGTGAGCACGCACGTTGGGACCAAGGTCCGCCGCATGCGAGGGTACAGGGCCGAAGACGCCGATGGCCGTGAGAGCGACGGGTATCAGTCTACGGTAGAGACTGGGGGAACTATCCATGGGTCCGATTCCTTCGAATGGAGGCTAACACGTGACATGAACCCGCGATAGGCAGTGAGCGAGCTCGGCGATGGGCACGAGCATCGCGGGGTAGGCTGAACGTGCGAAGCTCAGCGTAGATCGGGTGTGTATTGGGCCATAATGAGGGCTGTTCAGCGCTATTCAGGAGTGAGAAGCTGGCTCGCTCTGAGAATGATGAAAGAAGACTGCAGGCCATTGAATATCGCGGATGACGCCAGCCGGACGTATTCGTTCGCCGTTCATCCCCCGGTCGAGCGAGCCGCGCATTTTGCGAACTGGCCCCAAACGCCACGAGACAAGGTGTACGGCCCAATCGGGACCGACACGTTGCGTTGGCGTAAGACGCTCGACTGCCTCGTTTGCGCTTGTTCGAAGTGTAGAGCGGTGTCCTGCTTCCAATAACGGGTGTTGCCAAACCATTCGTGAAGAAATGGAGGAGATATCCGTCAGGCTGTCCCATGTATCATCGGATAGCTCGATCAGCGTCTCGCCGTAATCAGCGATGTAGTTCCTGATCTGCTTCGCCACGTCCGGCGACACCGGCTCGACATGATCGACACCTCCCGCGAGGCCGTAGTCCCCACGCACGAACGCCGAAACGATGGCTCGAAACGTTGGCCTCCACGCGTTTGCGACGGCATGCGCGTCGTCTTCGTCCCACACCGCTTCCCGTTCCATCTCGCTCACCGCCCGCGCCGCCGCCCCACGCTCCGCTCGGTTGAAGGTGGCGCTTCGGGCATCTGGATCGCGTTCTCCGCGGCATTCCCGGTCCGATTGAGCACCGCCACCGCCATAGGATAGGCGACGCGAGATGGGATCTACAGAGGGGCTGCTACGGGGCCAAGTCTCAACGCGGGGCGTGCTCGTGCACGATATTGACGGGCTTTTCAAAAGTTGAAAAGTGGTCGTCGTCTTGATAGCGGTTACGTCGTCTCGCCGTCGAGCATGCCGCGCCTGGCCAAGCGCCATCTCCAAAACGCCCCCTGACACACTGCCCGAGCGCACGGGACGTGTCGCGATACGTGGAGTCGCGGGCTTCGACGTCTCCCGCTGCGTCCTGACGACCGTCGCCAGTAGAGCCGCAGGCGCGTCGACGGGCGTACAACGACGACAACCCTGGATACTTCGCATGCCCGGATGAAGGGAACTGAGTCGCGAACACGATGCCGTCGGCCGGCTCAAGGTGGGGTGCCCTACGCCGTCTTCGCGGGAGGATGAGCAGTAGTAAAGGCAAAGCGCGATCTTCTCGTTGGCGCGGCATCTTCTGAGCCTGCGGCTTGCTTCATCCGATCGAAAGATCACTTCTCTCGCCGGGGGTGTGGGCTAGACTCCGGGGCGATGTCCGAACCGCCTAGTCCGCTGGTTGACCTTACCCCCGAAGAGCTGTCGGCCCTCACGCGTTCCACTGTGTCGCACTACCAGCGACACGCCGAAGACTTCCGCGAAGGAACCAAGGACCACGACGTCTCGCAAAACGTGGACGCCTTGCTTCGCCACCTCCCGGGACCCTCCACGCAACGCATCCTCGATCTCGGCTGTGGACCGGGCCGCGATCTGGCCACGTTTGTCGCACGCGGACACGTGCCGGTGGGGCTTGACGGTGCGGCCGCATTCGTAGCGATGGCCCAGGCCACAACCGGTTGCGAAGTCTGGCATCAGGACTTCTTGGCCCTCGAGCTGCCCGCCGAACGGTTCGACGGAATCTTTGCAAACGCGGTCCTCTTTCACGTGCCGACACAGGAGCTCGGTAGGGTGCTCAAAGACCTCCGCCGAGCGTTGGTCGCGGGCGGCGTGTTATTTGCGAGCAACCCTCGCGGACCCGACATCGAGCAACAGCAAGGCCTGCGCTATGGCTCCTATCTTACGATGGAGACCTGGAGCCGCTTCGTCACCGCGGCAGGCTTCGAGCTCATTGAGCACTACTTCCGCCCGCCCGGACGCCCGCGAGCCGAGCAGCCGTGGCTTGCCACCGTCTGGCGCGCGCTCTAAGCCTAAGTCAGTGAAGCGAAGCAACGCCGAAAGGAATCGCTTCAGTGGGCACGTTGTGCCTACTGAAGCGTGGAAGTAGTGGTCTCGCATGGCGTACATCATCTATGGAGCACCTGGGTCGGGTTCCGGGATCGTCGAAGCCGCTTGCGCGGAGATCGGTGCGGACTACGAGCTTCGAGATCTCGACGCCAGAAATGATGCGCAGCGGCGTGAAGCGTATGCGGTCGTCAATCCTCACCGCAAGATGCCGACACTCGAGACGGAGGACGGCGAGATCATCACGGAGTCGGTGGCGATCTTACTCACGCTCGATGAGCGCCACCGCGAAGCACGGCTGCTCCCGCCACCGGGATCCAAACACCGCGCCCAAGCGCTACGGTGGATGCTGTTTCTCGCCACGGAGCTGTATCCGTTGATCGAGATGACGGACTACCCGGAGCGCTTTGCCGAACGGGGCATATGTCTTGAGACTTTGCGAACGCGGGCTGAGAAGATGGTGCGTGAGCGTTGGCGACTTCTCGAGGCCAACGCGGCGGCATCTCCGTATTGCGTTGCGAGCGGTTTTTCGGCCACGGACCTCTACGTCACAAAGCTCGGCGTTTGGCTCGATGAAGACTGGCGGCGTGAACAGCTTCCCAGGGTTGAGGCGATTATCACCGCCGTGCGCGCACGCCCGGCCCTCGCTGGCGTGTGGGCTCGACACATCCGCTAGCGACCGCACGGCCGCAGAAGGGACAAGAGTGACTAGGTTCGAAAGGCAACGGTACCACCGTTTCGTTCATGAGGGCGGTAGTCATGATAAGCCGGCATCCGGTCGACAGCCGGACAACGTGTCTGCTGAGGACTGCCGCTCGCTTACCGGCGAGATGGGAGTGATCGAGGGCGGTTGGCGCCACGGTGTCAGCCTGTTAGCGAGGGGATGATGAACATGACTGAGACTCAAAAAGCAGCGTGGCGGAAGGAAAGCCATACTGCGGTCGTCACCGGCGGCGCGAGTGGAATCGGACTGGCCGCCGCGAAGGCTTACGCCCGCCTCGGGATGCATGTCCTCATCGCGGATAGAAACACCGCGGCGCTCGAGGACGTCATGCCCGAGCTGGAAGCGTTGGCCGGCGGACGAACGAAGGTCCTCACGCAGACCTGCGACGTGGCCGATTTCGAGCAGGTGCTCGCCCTGGCCGACCGCGCCTTCGCAGAGCTCGGCAACGTCCACTGTTTGATGAACAACGCCGGAACGGGGATTCGCGTGGGCGCCGCCTGGGAGAATCGGGATGAGCTATACGACACCCTGAAGGTCAACCTCTGGGGTGTTATTCATGGCTGCCACGCTTTCGTCCCCCGCATGTTGGACGCAGGACAGGTCGGCGTCGTGATCAACACCGGCTCGAAGCAAGGCATTACCCGCCCGCCGGGTAACTATGCATACAACCTGTCGAAGGCGGGCGTGCTTGCTTACACCGAGAGCTTGGCCCACGACTTCGTCACCCGGGAGGACTGCTCTCTTACCGCACACCTGCTCGTGCCGGGATTCGTCTATACCGGTATGATCTCTCGGCCTGTTAAGCCACCGGCGGCATGGACCCCCGAGCAGACCGTGGAGTTCATGCTTGAGCGACTCGAAGAGGGCGACTTCTACATCCTATGCCCGGACAATGACGTGACCCGCGCGATCGATCAAAAGCGCATCCAATGGAATGCGGACGACCTGATCCAGAATCGTCCCGCGCTCTCCCGCTGGCATCCTGAGTGGAAGGAGCGCTTCGCGGCCTACATGAAGGACTGACCGCTGACCGCGCGTACCTCCAACAGGCGACGCCGGTTCTAACTGCGCAATGAGCCCTACGCCGCCGTAGGCGGGCGCGATAGTGCGCTCGAAGTCGGCATGGCCGGGCGTAAGGTCGGCCCGAACGCTGCTTAGAGACGACCGTTTACAAATAAGATAGCACTCGCTATAAAACGGAGGAGCGGAGGCAATGGTGGTGCTCGTCGGGTGCGCGGTCCCTGCCTACCCGACGAGGACCGTTCGAGGCTGCGCTGAAGAAGAAGGAAGTAGCTGTCGCGGCTGGCCTTGTGTTCTTCCTGCCGAGCCAACGGGTCAGCATGCTCTCGAAGGCTACTACTTCGGATGATCAAGCGCCGGACGGCGATACACAAAGCAAGGAGCTCTCATGATGAATCGATACCTGATAGTTATGCTTCTGGCCTTGCCCGTGGGAGCCTGCAAGACCTTGAGGCTCTACAAGCTGGTGAACGAGTATGAAACTACTCTGGCGAGCTCGCTGCCCAACGACACGACCGTCACGGACGTTACGGCAACGGTCGATGCCCAAGGAAGGCAGGCGAGCATTCTGTCCGCATTTTATGGTCTCGATGATGACCTGCCCTCCATCGCCGACAAAGGAGTCTGCGACGGAGCCGGTGGGGCCGACGGAATGCCCATCATCTTCTCACACGAGATCGATGTCGATTCGATGCAGGCCGGAGACTTCAAAGTCATCACTGCCTCCGGAAAGATCGGGGAGATTACTTGCGTAACGCTCGCGTCAGCGGATGATCGGGGTGAGCTCCGAACAGCCCTGCTGGCCGGCCACTATGGCAGTATCGATGACCAGCCGACCAAGGTAGAAATTGTCGGCAACCTGCTCTCAATCGACCAAACTATCAACTTCAAAGGAATCAGCGCCTCGGTCATCCCGCTGGAGGATGGACCGACGATCATCCTCGCCGAAGCCCTTCCCGAGGATAGAATTGAGCGGGGCAAAGAGTCGACGGAGCTGCCCTGGGGCGGTGGAAGTGGATGCCCCGTCGGTTCCAAGCAAGTGGTCAACGTGACGTGGGTTGGCGGCGTGACCAAGCCCGGTGGCGATGAAGCCGACGACGTAGAGCGTGTTCAATACAAGGTGACCGTGCAGCGGGCCGATGGCGCCGAAGCGGACGTGACACCCTTTGCGCTGGCCGACCTGGTGGATGGAGACAACAACCACAAGCTGTGTCTTGATGTGGATGGAATACCGAAATCCGTATTCTTTCCTGCCGGCTACTTGACCGACCCGCGCGACGACCCGAATCCCGATACGAAGATGCTGATTACAGTGCCGTAGAGCTCGCCACGGCGATCGACGCGATCGATGAGCACCGATTCAGTTCGACGGGCACCCACCGGCGATCCAATCGAACAGCAGCCTATAGCTCTCATCGCTCGGACTCGGGAACGCGCTCAAGAGACCATGGTTATCGCAGTCATTCTCGCCCTCGGGCAGCGGGTAGCGGAGCATCAGACTATTCGCGAAGTTGGCCTCGTTGATGCGTTTGGGCTCCCCGAGCGCGATCGCGCATTCACCTAGGGCCGGTTCGTCGACGATCAAGCGTCGGACTGCGCTCGCCTCGAGGGTGAACAACAAGCCGGTTTCCGCCGCCTTGACGCCGACAGCGGGGGGATTGCTGTTATGGCAAAATACGCAGTCTTTGCCGTCGGATTGAAGGATTCCGTTGTAGACGTCTTCAAAGAAGCTCACGGGATAGTCGAAACCGGCCGTCAGCGTCATCGCCCCGTCGACGACCAGGGTGCAGCTGCTGGTGCCCGTGCAGCCGGATCCGCTCCAGCCGGTATCGAACCGCCAACCGCGTCCTCTCGTGCTCGGGGTGGCATCGAGGGTCACCGATGTCCCGGCGGCGAACCACAACGTGCATCGCTCGGCATCGGTGCAGCCTTCGCGGCGACATGAATTGCCGAAGAGGTCGGCGGGGGCCGGAGTAACTTGCCCCGCTCCATCGAGCGTAATGGTCAGGGCCTCGCAATTGCACACCGAGAAGCTGACCGTCTCGGCCTTGTTCATCGTCAAGATACACGGCCCGGAGCCTTCGACCGCCGCGCACGCGCCGCCCCAGGCGGCGAAGGCGGTGTCACCGCTCGGCGAGGCTTTGAGGGTGACTTCGGTTCCAGGCTCGAAGTAGGCG
>JANQQN010000390.1 GCA_028289325.1 Myxococcota bacterium
TTCGCTTACGCTCCGCTCGCGTACGCGGCGTCGACCGATTCCACCGGATTGGAACTCCCGCCGCCGCGTACTAGCGATCCATCGGCGCGCTCGCCATCGTACAGGACGCTCGCCGACAAGTGCGTCGCCGATGGCCTCACACTTCGTAGCGATCAATGCGGAACTCTCCGCACCAAACCGTGCCGACACGTCCGAGCAAAAACAACCACCGGTCCTACGGAAGGATGCCCGTCGCTGACTACAACGCACGAAAATCTCGGCACTCCGACGTATCACCATCGACACGTCACCATCCCTGCATAGTGCCGCGTGCCTATTCTCGTGCATGGGCAAATCCACACTGTCGTCCATCACCGAGACGCCCCGCCAGAGGACCCTGTCTTGTTGTGCAGGCCTTCCTGCATCAGCTGCGCGACTGTGCAAAAAAGCACGGCAGACCTGGGTTGACGCCATCCACTAGACAATTCGACATTGAAAGGATGACATCAGAACTGGCGATCACATTGGTCTCGGCTGTCACGGATTTAGCCTCATGACGAAGATCGACCTCCACACTGATCTCATCCACTGGTGCGAGAAGGCCGACTCATTCTTCCTTTCGCCAGGGAAGGAGCAGAAACTCGACTACGAAGTCCGTTCCAGCGCCTCCTGCGCATGGTGCTCTTCCTTCTTCATCGGCACGAAAGGCGGCCATCTGCATCGCTATCGCTACGGGGAATGCGGACCGAGCGCACCCCCGATCAACCTCGGTGCCGGTATCCGGACGGTCGCAATTGCCTGTACCGGTGCGGGTGCCCATCATGTCTACGCCGGTGCCGAAAATGGTGTTCTCGTGATCGACGACGGCGATCTACAACGCCCAAGGTTCTTCCACCTTGCAGACGAAGAACTCGTGGAGATCGGTCAAGACGAAGTCGGCCGCCAACAAGTCAGCAGCCGAAACGCAATCTGCAATCTCGCTGTCCTCAGCCCGAGCCCCCACGATGCTGTCGATTTCACCACTTCGGATCTCTCGGACGAGAAGCCTAGCCAAACAGGGACCATACTGCTCGTGAGCCAGCGGTCTGGCTCATTGACAGCGATTGAGCACAGCCAAGGAGAGCTCCGAAGGATACCCGGTCAGCGATGGAACCTGACCGATTGGGTCAGAGAATCCTTCTATCTTCCATTTCGTAAGAAGCGCGGCAAAGAGCATATCGACCGCCACTTCCTGGTGCTGGTTACCCAGCAGGGCGCTGTCTTTGAGATGGAGGCCTCCGATATATCTAATGGTATCGAGAAGCAGCCGAGCAAGTGCGACTACGAACTCACAGCCTCTCCCAAGTGCGCCGCAGTCTTCAGGAAACGGGGCCATAGAGACTATACCCTGGTAGCAGGAACACTGAATGGTCTCTTTGTAATGCGGCGAAACAAACCACCGGAACGAGTCCGAATCGCTGAAAACCTCGGCCCCATAATTTCTCTCGAAAAGGGAAAGACCTTCGACAATCACTACTTATTCGTTGGAACCAAGCGAGGCAGTATAGCAGCCCTACCGCTGGCCGAACCAGAAGAAGATGGCCTCTTCACACGCAAGCTAGGCGGCTTTCAGATATCACCCGAAGGTGCGGCTTCACGTCCTCTAGCTCTCGGTTTCGTGCGTCTCCTGAAGAGCGACGACCGTACGGCCCTCACGCGTAGAGACGAGCAAGCGTACTTAACTGTAGGCCTGGACGACCATCGCGTCATCACCTATCAAATTCACGACCGGGTCGAGGTATCCGAACAGATCCTCCGAGGACTGCAACACTCAGAGGGCTTCCCGAAGGAAGACTCGCTCGACGATCTGGCCGAATTCCTGGATGGCGTTGATGTCCAACGCCGCGAACTGATGACGCGAACGATCATTAGAGAGGTTCTGCCCAAGCACCTCAGAACACTACATCGCGTGCGCGACGAGCATGCGCTATCGCGAGTCCTTCGGGCCGTGGTCAAGAATCGTGAAGGCCGGACGACGCGGGTTGCTCTACAGCTCCTGCGTCGTCATCCGCAAGCCCTGACCGCCAACAATATCGTGATCGTGACAACCTGGATGATCCGAAACCTGGGCCCGATCGATGAACGACCAGCTCTCGTGCAACCAAGCCGACGAGCTGTCGAGACGATCATGGAGTGGATCACTGAAGCGGCGGCCGATGTTGACCGCGACGATGTTGAGCGCGTTCAGCTTATGAATTGGCGACGTTTCATCGAAAAGTTTTGCCTCGATGGCTTTACTTACTCGATGAAACGCCACAACTTGATCAACCTATCGCGACTAAATCAGCAGATCGGAAATGATCTCGACGCCCTCATTTACTATTCGCGACTCCTGTCTAGTCGTTTCGATAGCAAATGGAGCTCCGATACTTCCGGAGCAATTCGCGCCGTTTGTCCTGTGCATCCATTTGGCCAACGCCTCATTTTGGTAGCCGAGGACGAGTCGGAACAAAGCCCTGGAGCCGTACGGGCTTTCGACGACGCCACCGGCGCCGCCATAGAAGTGCAACGCGGCGACGAGCTACCGCTGGCGAGGACGATTCGGGCGTCGAATACTGCTTCGATGGTCGACCGTAATACCGTCAGCGTCTCCAGGTACACACGAATCTTGGGGTGTCTAGACGCCGGTGGCCCCCGACGACCCGCTTCGATCGTGGTGGCTTGGCGACCCGAACCTCAAGCTGATTCCGGCGCGGCAGAGATCGAGGTACTCGACCTCTCCCTCAGGGACGGCCACCTGCGCGTCGACCAACAGGCATCACTGCGACCGCCGGGCGACATCTACAGCTTTTGCCGCTTGAACGACACCGAGGCCTTGCTGGGCATGCAGAACGACGACTTGTGTCTGCTCCGCTTTGATTCGGGCTGGCACATCCATCGGTTACGGCAGGAGCTGTCCTCGCCCACAGCCGCCGGCCGCGGGAACTACAGCCCAATCCTCGCCATAACCAACATTGACACCGACTCCGTGTGTTCTTCATCCGGCGCGCCAATGATCGCGTACGGAGGCCAATCGGGCATCCTACGTATCGTTGAGCTCGAGGTGGATGGTACACGACCCTACGTTAGGGAGCTCACTGCGAACACGATCGGCGCAACGATACGCTCCATCGCGTTTCGCGATGATCGTGTGCTTGTCGGTGACGAAGGCGGCGGAGTTCTCGCCTTCAGAATCGCGCAGCAAAAGGAAGAGCCCAAGCTGACCCTTCAGCCGGAGTGGGCAGATGCCCTGGCATCTGGAGTGCGACAGGTCGCGTTCGCTCAACTACCCGAGTACGATCACCGTGATGCTGCCCTTATCGCCGACGAGGGGGGTCACCTTTCAGTGTATGCGCTCGCTGCCCAGTCCGCGCTCGACCATGCGCCACACGTCCGGGCCTGGCACGCTGGCACCCGCCTGGATCGAATCAACTTCCGGGAGCCAAATCCCCCGTCGTTGTTCAACAAGGTCGGGCCACTGAGCGTGAATGCGTTTGCGAGCGCATGTTCCAAGGAGACGACCGAACTGTATGTCGGCGCCGATCGCCAGCTGCTCCGCATCCAGCTCACGTACCTCAAGCAATCGCCATCGCGGAGAAAGCTTCGAGAAAGCGAGCTCCTACCGCTATTCGGTCGAATGGCTGAGCACGGGCTCGTCCCGGACCAGGGTATGCATCGCGCCGGCCCTCCGGCGGCCGATGAAGCCACGCGACGAAGACTCTGGGTGACTTGGCTCGTTTCGCTGCATCCGCCGGTGCTCTGGCTCACCTCACTGATCTTCTTGCGCCCCAACCACCACGTCTTGGAAATCGTCGACCGCGATTCTCTGAGATCGACCGGCTTCGACACAGCGCTCGCAGTGCAGCTGCTTGACTATCCTGACTATCACTATGAAACGCTGAAGGTGGTCCTTAAGCGATACGTTCGCGCGGTCCTTCATACGTCGCGTCAAGAAGATGTCCAGGGCCGGCTGCTTCAACTTGTCATGCGCGTTGAGGCATTTCTGACCGAGCGGCGAGGCGCAAGGCGAACGCATTTACGGGTGATGTTCTACAAGGAGCTCGCCACGCCCGAGTTGCTGAAGGCATTGACCAACGTCGGCCCTCGGGCGAGCGAATTCATGAAAGTTGTTCGTAGACGCTTTGAGGAGGTCCTGTTCTCATCGGAGCGCGACGTCCAAATCGAACTCGTCAAGGCTCTACGGATCGCATTTACCGAGCTCGCGGACGACTCATACACTATGCCCGCTCACGCCTCGGCGTCTCTGCAGTGGATTGTTCACAACACCGCGATCCGGCTCGGCCAACCGAATGAGTCGTTCTGGGCGCCCAATCGTCTCGAAGTCCTTCGACTTCTCAGCGCCATGTTTCGAGCAATGCCGAAGCATGTCGTGCGGCTTTGTGCCGCGACCGCAAATGCCGGAATTCGGGCCACCGACATTCAACGGCTGCACCAACAGTTCTTACAAGACCAGGTACCGCAGGCTACCGTCGAGCTCTATCTTTGGTACTTCGAACCCCTGCCTGAGATCGCAGCCATGGCACCGTCGCCCGTGAGGCGCAGCGAGTTACAGCCTCACCTCGATGTCGCGGAGACCGAAGTGCTAGGTGACTTGTCGGCCCGTTGCGTCGAGCTGCGCGAGTACTTCCCGGGCCGAAAAGCCCCGCCGCAACAACGAGACCTGCGTCGCTCGATGGCGTTGCTCGATGAGGTGCACAAGAAGTGCCGGCCTCCGCCCAAAGATCCGGAAGAGCTGAGTAGGCAACGAGCCTTCGTTCGGCAAGCGATCGTCGAAGCCGTAGATGGCGCGGTCGGACGACCGCCCATACCCAACCCGGAGCGGTCGATCGTCATGGAAAAACTTGGCGACTGGGAGAGATTGCTCGCCGAACGACAAGCGCCGCCTTTCGCAACGATGTCCGGCGGCGTACCGCTGCGGATATCATGCGATGTCAGTCAGGCCCCAGGCATCTGCGACCTCCGCCTGTACGACGACATCATGCTCGGTCTTCCCCAGCCTATCAGCGCGCACCCGCTGACAGACAGCCGCGAGAAGTTCAATCGCGTACTTCAGCAGGTGACAGGGCGAGACGCCCAGACTCCGGGCGAGTACGACAAGTCGCTTCAAGTGAACGACCTTCGACTCACCGACCGCCTCGCTCGGTGGCTGGAGACAAACACGAGGGACATTCTGCCTCGAGAGCTGCAGCTGCTCGTCGAACGTATAGGCGCCCGCTTAGAGCCAGGTATAACACGAGACGTGTTTGTCAACCTCTGGGCCAAATCGCCTCCGAGTGGCAACCAGCGCACCCTGAGTTCCTTGGCGGGATTTCCGCTGGGCCTCATCGCCTTATTTCTTCGCCGCAGCGCGGCCGAAGACACCGTACCCAATTCAACGCTGTGGTCGGTCGTCGACAGCGCATCATTGGCAACCGACCACCTCGATGTTGGTCGTCCTCACGACCGGCTGAAGGTTCTCGCGGCGGTCGGCCCTGAGCTTCAGGACAGCATTGACGGATCCGCTCCCGACCACGGAAGAGCGCACCGCCAATGGCTCAGGTCGCTGGGCTCGATCGACATCGAGACCATCGCAACAACGGGAGATGCATTGGTAGAGGCCCTCATGGCCGGTGATCCGGATGTGATTCATATATTCTGTCATGCCCATGAAGAGCACACGACACGTGGTCCGGTTCTCAAGCTCATGGGCTACCCCTGGGACAGCACGTCGGGCATCTTGGCGGAGGACTTGCTCGAAGCGCAGAAGTGGCTTCGGCGAAAGCCGGTCGTCTTCGTACATGCGTGCAACGCGGGAATTCCTCGCTTGAAGGAGCAGCGGCCGGCCGCTGATGACCTTGTGAGCGGCCTTCTCGATATGGGCGCTTCCGCGGTTGTTGCGCCGATGGCGCCGTTGCCAGTGCGGGTCTGCGAAGTATTCGGTCGGTACTTGCTCGACAACTTCGTTTCGGGTCGAAGCCTCGGCATGTCGCTCCTGAGCGCGCAAACTCGACTGCTCGAGGAGCGCAACGATCCCTGCGGCTTCTTATACAACCTCTACGGGTCGCCGGGGCTGCGTCGAGCTACGTAGATCCACGACCTGAATATGGTCGACGTACTGGCCGCCCTCGACCGCATTCGCTGTCTCTGATAAGATCTTACGGACCGATTTGCCGAATAGCGTTCCATTGAAGCGTGGAGCGAAACCAATCACGATCGTATTCGATCTTCGCACTAGCGCCACGGACTCCCCGGTGAAGACAATCTCTTCGCCTTTCTTCAATGTCTTATCCCAGACCGTGCGAGAAGGCGCGAGAACACGATCATCCGCTGAGTCGTCGCCGCACACCACGACGGCCGGGCGAACTTCACGGCTGCCGGCTTTGATCGTGAGCTCCCCTTCTTTCAAGCTCAGATGTAGCGCGTCCTCCGATTCACGTTCACCTCCCCCCGCCGCCAACAGTGTCTTGCCGTCTTCCAGCGCCGGTAGCCGTGGACCCTCAAACTTGGACCATAGTTTACCAATCTCCTTCACGATCGACCTGTGCTCCTGGGCACCGGATCGGAGATATTCGAGGACGCGACGACGATGGCGCACGGGTGCGAATATCTCTTGTTCGAGAGCAAATGCATTGGCTTGGCAAACGAAACAAGACGATAGATGGTCGTCGTTGGGCTCACGTTGCAAGCGTATACGCTGGCATGCCGCACGCCACAGATCTTCGAACTCGAGGTGTGGACCGTCCGGTATCTGGCTTGTGAGCTGTCGACGAATCGACCGACCGAGTGCATCGTTCATAATATCTCTATTGACCATCGCCTGCCCCTCCAATGGCGTTGCCTACCGTCAATCGCCGCATGCGTTCAAATATGCTGTGTCGACGTCGGTTGACCGTCTCTCGGGCGAAGCCAAGCTTTTCGGCTATTTCGCGGTCTGATGAGCCCTGCGCCCAACCCATTATGATCAGAAATTCTATATACGAATCTCTCCTCAGGTCGGCTAGGTAACTTGCCACCTTCGGCTCCCAATGTTGATTGATAGTCTGGGTATGCATTTCACCATGTACCTCCGGCGGAACCCTTCGCTCCCTCCGTCGAAGCGTCTGTTCCTTGAGCTTGAGTCCCTTCGTCACCCACCCACGAAATCCCCCAATCGCAGGCGAGCTTAGTTCGGGAAATATCTCATTGTCCTTCGAGAGGAAGTCGATGATGAACTCGTTGGCCAAGTCGTTAGGCTCGATACCTGATGCCAACCTTGGACGTTGGCGAGCGATGCTTACAACGAGACGAGCCGGTTGGCACCTTTCGTTGAGAAAGGCCTGACGGCTCAGAGCATCCGACCTCGCGCAAGCGAGCAAACCGCAAGTCCGCTCGCCGCGAAGGTGTACGCATCGCCTCGACCATCGTTGGCATGCAGGGCATCGCCCGCCCGACGCGTACGCGGGACGGGGAGAGCACTGACATTCCCAGCAATGCTGGGGGACCAGATCTTCGTTCAATATCGATCTCCTCAGACGCCGACGTCTGTGTGACGCCAGGGTCTCTTTGGTGGACAAGCGGGGAGAAGGCCGTTCTGTGACCGACGTTCTTCTTTTTCTGGGGAAAGGCGTATCTTTCCCGATCACAACTTCGCCCCGGTAGCGCTTGTCACCAAAAGTACGGCCGAGGGGCGAATCCTAGGAGCGTATCCGCCTGAGAAAATACGCCCTGGGGCCGCGTACAGCCGAACAACATCGGGCCAAGCCCGTACGAAAAGACTGAGGTCATCGGATGCCGGACGCCAGACCCTTGTTGGCTTCGGCCCCGACGGAGGGGACTGCCTTGCTTCGAGCGAATGTGAAGGAGCTTCTACGGATTCGTCACCCTGAGAATTCCCACGGTCGTGACCTCGACTGGCGGCCCAACAGTCCGGGACTGACGGCCGCATTCGCAAACGGCGACGTCGCCCACTTCGAGAAGGAGGAGCTTCTGTGGCGCCTACCCAACACCCGGCGCCCTCAGACTTGCCGGTGGGTGTGCGGCGGCACAAAGCTCATGACGGCTGGCCGTACACCCGGCGTCAATGTGCTGCATGAAGACGGGGCCTTAGCCGCCGCGCCTTCTACCCTGTCGGTCACCAGCCTTGAGGCCGATAGCCTCGGTCGACACGCTTGGATAGCCAGCATCGATGGCCAAGCCACAATGGTCGACGTCGACCCCCAGACCGGTCGCCTCACGAAACAGGCGCCCATTCACGGCCGCTACCAGCTAATGAGGTGGAACCGAACAACTCGGTGTCTCCTCCTCGTCACGCACGATGGGGAACTCGCGCTCTGGAACATCGATGCTATGACGAAGTCGGTCGTAGGGCGGTCGAAGATACAAATCCGGGCCGCGGAATGGCTCGACGACGACACGTTCGCCGTAGCTGGCGTATCTTCTCAGATTCACGTGTGGCGGTGCGGTGATTCGCAGCCCGCCGTCACCCTCTCGGGCCATACGGCCCGCGTACAATCGTTGTCCGTTTCACACGACCGAACGATGCTCGTGTCCAAGGGTCTCGATGGTATCGTCATCTTCTGGCACTATCCCACGTTCCAGCGACTGTGTACTCTCGATGAATGCAGCTCGACCCATGCCCACGCCATAGAATTCCACCCGACCCGTGATCTTGTAGCGTCGGTGGACGCGGGATCTGGGGAAGTAGTCGTCCGCTCGGTCGAGCTCTCCCACTCGCTCGAGTCGGACAATCGAGCACAAACCGCCACCGGCCGCGCCGTGGCCCCATACGCGGCGGCGGCACGAGTCGTCATCCTCAATCCCGCTGGCGGCAGCACACCGCTCGGGCAACGGCTACTCCACCGCGCCAGCTCAACCGATGACGGCGCCTTGGCTTCCGGGCGCTGCCTGCAGCACCCCACTGATGATGGTGTCAATGAAGTCTGGATATGGGACCTCGACGTCATCAATGGTGAAGTTTCGACCGGCTATGGTCTAGTCGAGGAGGCCGACCTCGTCATCTTCACATGCGACGGAACGAACCGCGACGCCGTAGCGGAAGCCGGCACGGTCGCATCGAAGCTACGGTGGCTCCGTCGTGGCGCGCAGAAGGGTCGCCGTCCCTCTCTTTGGCTCGTCGGTCAAAGGTCCGCAGTTCGCCACGCCAGCTGCCGACAGCTGCGCGCTGTGGCCGCCGCAATCGGGTTCGATATGTTCGTGGCCCTGGATACGCGGCCCTCGAGCCTCGATGTTCTCCAGACGCGCATTGTGAATAGCGTCGATTGGGAACGCGCACCACGACTCTTGGCGACCATGGAGTTCCTAAAGCTGCGGAACGCCATCCTTCAGGCACGTAGCCAAGCGCTCCTTCCCACTCGAGCGCATCTACAGGAACTCGTCCTGCGCAGCTTACCCTTGGGGACACAACGCGCCGAAGTTGGTCGGCAGCTCGACGCATGCCTCGAATCGCTCGAGCTTGCCGGTGAAGTCGCCGTGATGACGACCAGCGACCGCGTCTTGTTAGATCGACGTTTCCTTGACGCGCACTACGAAGGACTGCTGAGCTTCATCAGCGGCGGATTGAACTCGATCCTCGAGACGAGAGCCGAAGAAGGCGGCTTCTCGGTCGCAGAGAAGTATCGACTCACGTCGCGTTCGGAGCGGCGCGTCGTCTGTCTAGCGGTCATCGAACGACTCATTCGTCGACGACAAGCCGTCCGCCAACCGGGCTACGATGGCGACCTGTTGGTCTTCGCAAACCCAAGCACGAGCAACACCACTGAGTCCGAGCAGACGAGCCTGGTCGCCACCCACCGGTTTGCGATGACGACATTCAGCCTGGAACACTTCCGAGCCGTCGTCGTTCGCCTGTCACAGGATCCGCACCTCCGGCGATCCGCCAGCCATAGCCGTCCGACCTTCATTGCGGAAGGAGGCCTGGTCTTCGCGCTCGAAATGAACGAGGAAGCCACGGAGCCGTCGGTCATGTTACTGGCCCCCGAAGATGCGGACGAGGGCGAGCTAACGTCGGCTATCAGGCTCGTCAGCGTCATGATCTCCGCTGAAGCAAGCGCGCGAGCCAGCGTGACGTCGATATCGCTGCGATGCGTCCGCTGCCGAAGGGCACAGTTCGTGTCCGTCGACACACCGCAGTCTCCGTGCGAACTATGTGGCCACCGGTCTCAGCTGTTGCCGACGGTAGACGTCTTCAAACGCCTCCAGCATCAAGACGAGAACCAACGTCTCTTGCAAGAAGAGACGGTTCGCGGCGGTAAATCGACGCTCGGGATCTTCGACGTCTTCATCAGTTATTCGTCGAAGGACCGACCTTGGGTCACCGAGTGGCTGATCGCCCGACTAACCGCGGAAGGCATTCGGGTCTGTTGGGACCGTGGAACGTTCAAAATCGGCAGCAGCATCATCGGAGCTATCGAGAACGGCATTAATCGAAGCCGAAAGGTGTTGTTCGTGCTGAGCAAGAACTGGAGCTCAAGCGAATGGACCGAGTTGGAGATGCAGCTAACGAAAGGTCAAGACCTCGCTGGAAAACGGCGGCGGGCGCTCCCGCTGATTCTCGACGATCACCCTATGCCCGACAGTCTACGGGTACTCGTCACCGCCGACTTTCGAGACGAGAAGGACTGGGAATCCGAATTCGACCGGCTGTTGGCCGCGATCCGCAATGATAGTGACGCCCAATAAACTCGCTCGAACCTTGTTCGAATAGAAACCGCCCGATCCGTTGCGCTGCTGCACGCCACGACGTGCCCCCGATTCTCAACGCAAGCGCATGACCCTCCTCCGCCTCAAGATCCATCAATTCGCATGCGGTCGAAGGACGGTTACGGCACAGGACGGCGTGAGGAAAGTTTTGCCATGCACAGGAATCCTGAAGGAACGTCTATTCATTCGTACGGGTGGACGGCGGTGGTCGCCCGATACTCGCTCGCCTTGACGCCAGCAAATGGAACGAGGCGAAGGTTGAAGTTCAGATATTCCGCATGAACGGCATAAGGAACGTCAAAAGTTGGCGCTCGATCTGGACCTCCCACCTGGTCTTCCACGTGTCCCCCGGAGCAATCGGCCTACCTCAATCGTCCACGACCCTTTGAATCGGAAGGGCATCCAAGGCGACCCGCTTCACACCCGTGTTCCAGTGACCTCTGTGATCTTGCGTAGTCGCCGCGGAAATAGTATCTCCGGAAAGATACCAAACAAGTTTTCGGATGCGCTCTCGTCGGATGCGGTGACACGACCACCTCCTCCGACGTTGGCGGAACCCGAAACCGCCATGGAGATAACGGCGCCGGAGCCTTCGCCACCTTGCGCTTCACCAGACAGGGGGCCGGATCTAGGGGATTGAGGCCGGTGGAGCGGGCAGCGTCGGCCCGAGCCTGTCGGCGACTTCAGCGGATGATCCTCGTCTGCGCGGGCTCGTCCGCGAGAACGAGGGCCAAGAACTCGCGCTCAGGCGCAGGACTCCGACAACGATGGTGGCGGCGTGGCAAAGACTTGCTTGCCATCGATGCGATACTTCATCGGCCTTCGTCCCGAATGGCCTGACAGATAGCTCCGCGGCCGCTCACGACCGCGGAGACCCACGGGCTCCGTCCTTCAAGGCAGGTTCGGATTTGGCTCAGCGACCAGCACGAGATACTCGTACGCGCCGATGTCACAGACATCCGCCTGCGGGCGGGGGACCAGGCGCTGGTCATCGGCGAGCGGAATACCCGTCGCCGGATGCGGGCAGCTGTTGAAGCCGCTGTCGATGGCGTTACTCTCCTTCTCGAGCGCATGGGTGTCGGTGAGGCCACGGTTACGCTTCAGCACCGGGTCGAGGCCGGTCACCGGGCCGAGGTTAAAGATGCCGCCGAAGCCGCAGTTGTCCGACCGATTGTGTTGTCCAAAGATACTTCCCAGCACGATGCAATCGGCGCCAATGGCACCCGCAGCGTCGGTGGTAGCGGTGATGATGCTGTTGCTGATCCCCAAACCGTTGGTGCTGTCGGTGAACAGTGCTCCCCCTTGCGGGTCAGTCACCTGTCCGTACAGAGTCGTGTTGGCCATGCGCGTATCTCCGGCGCCGGTATCGAACACGGCCGCGCCCCGGCGGGCCTCGTTCTCTGAGAACGTGCTGTTTGTAACGTTGAGACCCCCAGAGCCGTCGCCCGTGTAGTGAATCGCACCTCCATCGCCGGACGCCGAGTTCCGTTCGAAGGTATTGCGCTCGAGGGCCGTGGTTGTCATCGCCATGTCCAACAGACCACCGCCGGAGGCGGAAGAGTTCGAAATCCAGGTGGTGTCCCATGCGGTGAGAAGGCCCCCGGTAAGGTTGAAGAAGCCGCCCCCACTCAGCACGGCCGAGTTCACCGCCAGTGTGCTGGCATGAATGATGACCTCGGCGCGATCGTTAAAAATGCCACCTCCGGAAGTACCAGCGCTGTTAAACGAGAGAGTGGAATCGGTGAGCTCGAGCAGGGATCCTTCAAACAGACAAAAGCCGCCGCCGAAGCCCGCCGAGTTGCCGAAGAACGTCGAATGGTCGACGGTAATCCCGGTGTTGCTCGCTCGGACGGCGCCTCCCAACGTCGCCGCGGTGTTGCCGCTAAATGTGGCGTCATCGATATCCAGCGTTCCACCGCTTATGTGGATCGCGCCGCCGTCGGACGTCGCATCGTTCAAGGCGAGCGTGCTGTTCCTGATCGACACGCTGGGCCCTACGCTTCGGATCGCGCCGCCGGTGACCGCAGTGTTGCCTTCGATGACCGTCTGGTTACGAACGATCAGCGTTCCGCTGTTGGCGATCGCACCTCCCGCGGTGGCCGCGCTGTTTGCGATCCGGCTCTTGGCCAACGTGAGCGTCGCCCCGGATCGAACATTGATCGCCCCTCCGGTGGTGTCGTTCCCGTTGATCAACTCGACCTTCCTCAGGAGGACATCGGCGTCGATGTCGAAGTGCCGGCAGGAGAACCCGGCGTCGAAGACCACCGGGTCGGCGCCGGCACTCTCAATGGTGACGTCCTTGTTGACGACAATGTCACACTCCGTGATCGGACCGTCGAGGACCCGGATCGTATCGTCGGCGCTCGCCTGCGTGAGTGCCCATTGCACCGTAGCGCAAGGTGCCCCCTCGGAGCGGCAGTCGTTGAAGATCGGCACAATGACGGTCATGAAGTCTTGGCCGTTCGGCGAGACGTAAAGGTCCGCAAAAGCGGATGCCGGCAGCATGATCACCATCATCGCCGCCGCGCCCAATGCGCCCCGGGTGAGTCGCCTAGACTCCGCCCCGGTTCGGCGAGAGGCATCACGGTTCGACCCTGGGTGATTCACGGCCGCCAGATCCGCCGACACCGGTTGATTTTTTCGTAAGACACTCATTTGTAGCTCCATATTCGTTGGTCGTCGTTGGGCCGGCGTCGCGGACGACCGCCGGCCTTTAATAGGAGCTACGCAGAATCACCCGAAAATCGGACGCGGCGCGTGGCATAAAACCGAAAGGTGAGCATCCGCACGTGAATGCAACTTCGATTTCATCGACGGCCGCGCACCCGGTTGATACCTCGGCGCGCGACAAGCGACTGGTTTAGGCGTAGTATGAGCGTATTAGACCTGGTCCCCCGTCCGAAGGACCACCTGGAGTGGGAACGGCGCCCTCTCCCCCAAGAAGGCGTCACTCGCGTAGCTGTCCGAGGAAGTCCGGCAGCGGCGCCGTCGTATCGTGTGTGCGAGCCAGCGGCCGTTCTCTGATACCCGGACGTACTTCTCCCTCCAGACACGCGCGCACTGCAGACGGGCGTCGATGATCGCCTGCTGCCGGCGACCGGACGTTAGCGGCGATCGTATGATTCTCGTCTCCGCAGGCTCGTCCGCGAGGACGGCAAGAACTGGCGCGCCGACTCGAAATTCCGAGAACTACGGTGGCTGCGTGGCGAAGCTAACCCTATCTACCGTGCGTTCTGTTCTCGCTCGGATCCGGATCGGGGCCCTTCGTTCTCCTGAAGCCACGGTACGACATGATTGCCAACGAACGGATAGCTGTAGTCCTCCATCGTATTGGCGATGCTCGACACGTCCAGCTTCGTTCTCGGGATCGACGAGGCTTCCTCACTAGCGGCGGCATGGTCGAGCGCACGAAGTCCATCCAAGCGGGACCCTGAGCGGGGCGGCCCGGCGGTACCAATCTTCGTCTTCTCCTCCGCGCCGCCGACCTTTTGAAGGAACTTGATCGTATCTTTGATGACGGTCTTTCCCACCTTGAAGTTCACCGAGTTGGCGGTGCCCGCGGGGTCGCTGGTCCAACCGGCAGCCCCCTGCGCGACGAGACCTACGGAAGCGCCGATC
The DNA here is from genome assembly GCA_028289325.1 of Myxococcota bacterium. GTDB lineage: Bacteria > Myxococcota > Kuafuiibacteriia > Kuafuiibacteriales > Kuafuiibacteriaceae > JANQQN01. The sequence continues at coordinate 14,314 of JANQQN010000390.1, forward strand.
CCGGCCCCGGCCAGCGTCTGCATGAAGATCTTCGACCACTCAAACTTACCCTTCGCCGCCGCCGAGATGACCGCGCTGCCAAACGAGCCGATCCCGCCGGAGAGCGCCCCGGCGACGGCCGCCTTCAGCAGCAGCGCATTCGTCGTTTTCGTCGTAATAAGCTGCGCGGTGACCACCCCCCCGCCTTTGTAGCCGGCAGCCCCCGATAGACCACCGACGACGACGCCAGCCACGGTCCATCCGAAGATCTCCCACCCCGAAGCGCCGGCCTC
>JANQQN010000394.1 GCA_028289325.1 Myxococcota bacterium
GACGAAGGAGGTTCCCCGGGCCGCGTCCGAGGAAGCCGCAGACGCCCTCGCTGGCGAGGGGGTGCGGGTGGGCGTGGTACGGCTGCCTCCCTCGGTGCATGGCCGAGGGGATGGCGGCTTGATCCCCATGATGATCGCGCAGGCCAAGGCGAAGGGAGCGTCGGCGTACGTCGGCGACGGTGAGAACCGCTGGAGTGCGGCTGCGCGCGCGGACGCGGCGGCGGTGTTCGTGCTCGGCCTGCAGCGCGTGAGCCCTGGAGTCCGGTACCACGGCGTCGCGGAGTCGGATATCCCGTTTCGTCGCATCGCCGAGACGATCGGATCCAGCTGGGCGTGCCCCCTCGCCGGGTCTCGCCGGACGACGCTGCGGCGCACTTCGGCCCGCTGGCCTGGGTGGCGAGTATGGACATCCCCGCGTCGAGCTTCGTCACGCGAGCGTCCCTCGGCTGGTCTCCGACCGGGCCGTCCCTGTTGGACGATCTGGCAAACACCGACTACTTCGCGTAGACCGGGCGCGTGCGCGAGGCGCAGGCCCTACGGAGGATGAATGTCGCCCTCGCCAGAGTGGGGCGGTATGGGGTGTCGCAGACGCCGGTCGCCGGCACGGTCTGCGTGCGGCACTCCGTTTCGAGCGCCCTCCAGGATCAACGGTGGCGAGCCTGCCTGGCCATCGTCGTGCGGGGTCGGAAGGACATCGTACTCGGCGCGACGCGCTACGCCTTGGGCCCGGCGCACTTCACGCTCACCCCCGTCCCACTGGCTGTCACCAGCCGCATCGCCCAAGCACCGTTCGGCTGCGTCATCGTCGGGCTCGATCCGCTCCTGCTCGGCCGGGTTGTCGCCGACATGCAGCCGCGCGACGAGCCCGAAGCACCGCTCGACCGCGGGTTGTTTCGGGGCACGCTCTCGGCGGAGATGTGGGGCGCGGCGGTCCGGCTTGCCGAGTCGTTCTCTGCCCCTGAGGAAGCCGCCGTACTGGGCCCGGGCTACGTTCGCGAGCTGCTCTTTCACGTCCTGCGCGGCCCCTGTGGCCCCGAGATCCGCCGATTCGTTCGGGCCGGCGGCGAGGCCCACCGGATCAGCGCGGCCATCCACCGCATCGAGTCCCGGCTTGAGCAGCGACTCGATATCGAGGCGCTCGCCGCCGAAGCAAGCCTCAGCCGCACCGCCTTCTTCGAGCAGTTCAAACGCGTCACCGCCCACAGCCCGGTCCAGTTTCAGAAGCGCCTGCGCCTGCTGGAGGCCCAGCGCCTCATGGTCGACGAGAAGACCACCGCGGAGGACGCGGCGTTCCGAGTGGGCTTCGCGAGCCCTTCACAGTTCAGTCGGGAGTACGCGCGCATGTTCGGAGAGCCCCCGGTCCGGCATGCGGCCCGGCTTCGCGAGCCCTCATGAGCGATGAAGAGCTCTGCCGGAGCGTTCGAGCAAGGCAGGCTACTTTGGTAAGTCGCCGTCGAGCGGGTGCGCCGTCGTCGAGCGGGCGCTACGACGGTCGCGACGTCATCGATCGAATATACGCCCACCATCTAGACAACATGTCCTCGCCAGGCAATCCTGATGGCTCGCGGCGCCCGAGCTTGGCGACGGATAGCTCTAGCTCAGAGATTCTGTCCAAGAGGGCATTGATGATGATGTGGTCCTGCATTTCTTCGCTTGGGGATCTGCGGGCGGGGCGTCGATTGTCTGTCGTCTTCGAGTCTTCGATGATGCTGGTCATGGCTATACACCTGGTTTCCGGATCTGAAGAGACTCGCTGAGCCTCAACGGATCGCTTTCCTTTCTAGTACCGCGCAGGCGTCGACGACGGCACGTCGATCCAAGCTATGCCAGGATGTCGCTACGTCTATGTCCCAGACCGGCGGCGTGATGATGGTCAAGAAGCTGCACGGGCCGATGGCGATGCGCTTCACAGCACAAAGTTCATCAGCTCCATCGTCAGAAGGATGGCGAACGCGGGTTGGAGGGTGCGGTAGTCGGCGGGCCGTCGAAGCATTCGGCTGATGATCGCTTGCCCCCCGGTCAGCGAGGTGAGCAACCACGCCGTCATCGCCAAGCTCGTGCTGCCGGCATCGATCAGTACCGCGCCCAAGCCCAATAGGCCGATGATCGTGACCGCCGCGACCAGTGACGGCGGAAGCTGCCCTGTGACCGACAGCGCCACCCCCAAGACGACTTGGGCCAGCGAGACCTGGATCACGACTGTCATCAGGGCCGACTCGAGCAGTGGATGCAGAGCGAAGTACGCGCCGATGTTCAACACGGCGTAGGCCGCCACCCAGGTCGCCTCTGGTCGCCGACGAGGAACGACGGCGATAAACGTGAGGGGAACGAGGGCGTGTGCGGTTTCGGCCGGCGGCCACGGGAAGTCGCCCAGGATCCGGATTTGGCCGCCAGCGAAGCAGACGGCGAGGGCGGCGCCTTCCGCCGCGGTGCGCACTGGATCCGCCAACACACGCTGCAGCGCGAGCGTCAGCAGTACGAGCACGACTCCAGGAAGCAAGGAACTCCAGAAGACTTCTTGCGCGACGATGGCCATGGTGTCCTCTCTCTTGCGCGAGCGCGAATGCGGGAGGGCGCAGTGACTCGGGCCGCCACGCCCCCAGCGACGTCAACCCCTGGCCGCCTTCCGCAGGTTCGTCAAGTAGGTCTGTACCGTACTCTGCTCCAGCGCTTCCCAATAGAGATCGACTCGAATCTCGTCGCCCACCAGTTCCTTGGGCATGTGTGATTCCAAAGTCTCTGCGGTTGATGGTGAAGGTGACGTTGCCGCCGGTCCGGTACCGGCCGAAGGGATCCTGACCAGTGGTGCCTCGAGTCGCGGTTGCGGTGACCCGCCGCGTCTTCCCATGGATGACGAGATCGCCGATGATTGTATATCGGCCCTGACCGTCGGGACGCACCGAGCGGCTGCGAAAAGCCATAGGATAAGAGCGCGGACCATAAGCTTGCGATCACCGCCGATGCCTCCGCTTTGCTCGCGGAGTTGAACCCGGTATGGCAGCCACCGATGTTCCACCGACCTGGGTGGGCGGGACCGAGCGGTGCCCGAAATGTGCGGTCGTCGTGTCGCCTCGTCAGTTGGTCGTGGCATTGAGCGCTTCAGCGAGAGCCTTGGCTACGGGTGACAAGACGGTTTGCCTTTGGCGACGAGAAAATACGAGAGATCCCGACGTCGTCTTAGAGGATGAATTGCCAGCCTATCGAGATAGGGATGTTGGTGTACGAAGGATTGTGGCAAGACGCTGAACCCCAGGCCCACGTCGATCAACATCGCAATCGTTTTAAGCGAATTGACTCGGTCGCGAAGGCTCGTAGCGATGCCACGGGCGTCCAGAAAACTCATCAACGATCGGCCAAAGAAGCAGGCTTCGCCAAGGTGGAGGGGACGGAGGGCACTCAGATCTCTCTTCGTGAACCCCCTCGGCGTAGGCGGTGGGCAATACCAGGACGAGACGGTCCGGCCAGCGATGTACGACTTCGAGGTTCGGTGGGGCAGAGGTTCCGATAGTGCCCCCCCCAGTTGGGCGTCTATCACCGGCGATGAGTCCTGCACTGCGTCTGAAAAGCCCATCCAGCAGTAGACATCGGCGTCGGGGGGCGTGGCCCGGATGGCCGCAAAAGCGGGCGCCAACCGCGTCCTCAGGAAGGTTTCCGGGGTTCCGATGGTCAGTGACCCGGCGGCGGTGGGCACGCGCATCTGCGTCACCATGGCGTCTCGTCGGGTCATAGCGACGGTTCGATCGGTGGCAGATCAGTAGGTTACGCTCGATGGCCGACCGGACATCCGCATCGGGGCACCCACGGCAGTTGTTCGATGCGCCCGGCCTTGCAATAGTGGGGGTATATGGTTGGGTTCGGGTGGGAGGCTGATGCTGTTCTGACCGAAAATACCGACATGGACTCACGAAGCTCCGATCGTCGCCCGACGGTCAGCGAGGCCTGGAGGGCATCGTCGGCCGACAGTGCGGCGGCGCGGCCAACGGGGCATCCTCGAACGATGCCTCAGTCGGCGTGGGGCACCCCGTACGATCGACCGGTGGCCACCACCGACCTGCCGGTGCTGGGATCGGACTGGATCGTGCGGTTCCGGTCATTCGCTCAGTTCCTTGTGCAAAGCGAAGCCCACTTGGCCAACTGCATCCTTCACGCCCGAACGATGCTGCGGGACGTTCCGCCGCAATGTGGTTTGCTCCTGTCGGTTCCCGACGCCCCGGCGATCAAGATTCCGATCGCTATCCGCCAGTACTGCCGGGACGGCCGGGTGGGATTCGCCTTCCGAGATCGGGCTCGCCTCGACGCTGCGCTTCGTCGAGGCGTATCTCGGATCGGCGCGCGTCCGGTGGCCCCCCCTCCGGTGCCCACCAGCGTGCTGCGAGCCGATGTCCGCCACGCGATTCTCGACCCCGCGTTCACGGTCGCGACTTTGGCTCGCGTTCGCGCGACGACCGTCCGTAGCGGCGGACCGGTGTACCGCCCTTACGTCGATATCTTGGACGAGGTTCTTCGTTCGGAACAGTCGGTGGTTTGCATTGCCCATCAGAGCCATCAGCGCATCATGCTGTGGATTCGGGACGGGTATCTCGTCGCCGCCCGGCGGACGCCGACCCCGAACGAAGATCGGATTGGCGCGCGGTTGCATCGACTGCGCATCGTGTCTGATGCCCACCTTCGCCGCGCGCTCATGACCGCATATGACTCCCCGGACCCCCTAGGGCAGCTTCTGCTGGGGCAAGGATTCGCGACCCGGTCGGAGTTGCACCGGGTCATCCGGCAACAGGCGTTGTCGCGGGCCGTTGAACCCTGTGCATGGGCGGACGGGGGCCTCGAGGTGCGACCGTGGTCTCCGCCCGGCATCCGGGCGGACCTGATCGCGGTTCATCGCTCCATCGTGATCGCTCATCTTGTTCGCGCTAAGCTGGCCACCCTCGGCATGGCCGAGGTCGAAGCGGCGTGGGCCACGATTCGGGAGGCGGCGATGCTTCGCGTCGATCGCACACGGCTATCGGGGCGGTCTGGACTCGCCTCGAACGAGATTCAGCTCCTCGCCCGGCCCGGTCCACTCGATCGGTACGCGCGGTCGCCCGACGGTGAGACCCTGAGGACCCTGCTGCTCGCTTGGGCCTTGGGGATCATCGGGGCGACAAACGAGGAGCCCGGGTACGTTGTCCGTCCCGCCAACCGGGCCGCCAGCCCGAACAGTACTCTCCTCGCGGCGTCTCATTCGGGTCGTGCCTTCGTTTGCAACGAAGCCACGACCCGTCGAGGATGCGCGGTGACCGTCTAGTCACCTATCTCAGGAGTTCTTCGCAGAAGAGCGCGGGAGGCAGGTGACTAGGCGGGGCGTTCAGGGCGTGCGGCGACCCGCGTTCGACGGAGCCAACGAACCGCCCGGCCATCGATGGCCGACAGGCCGGCCAGGATGATCGCCATCCCCGCGAGATCGCTGCTATCGATTCTCTCGCCCAGAAAGGCGCCGCCCAGCAGCGTGGCGCTCACCGGAATCAAGAACGTAACGAGCAACGCATTGGTCGCGCCCGCCGTCGCGAGCAACCGGAAGTAGATGATATAAGCGGCCGCAGTGCTGATGAGGGCCAGACCGAAGACCGCGGCCCACGTCGTCGCGCGGACGGCGATGACATCCGGCGGGAAGGCCGCTGCGAGCGGCACCATCATGGCCGTCGTTGCCGTCAGCTGGCCGGTGGCCACGACGAGTGGGGACTCTCCGCGGAGCCGTCGCCCATACACACCAGCACACGCGTAGGACGCGGCCGCGCCCAAGACCGCGAATTGAGCCAGTGCCTCATCCCCCAACCGTTGCCACGCCGACGGTCCGCAGACGACTGCCGCCCCCACAAAGCCGACCACCACGCCGGCGACGCGGTTAGGGGTCATCTTCTCGTCGTCGGTGACGAAATGGGCGATGAGGACCGTGAAGATCGGGGTCGTGGCGTTCAGGATAGCTGCAAGCCCACCCGTGATGTTTGTCTGTCCCCAAACGATGAGCATGAACGGGATCAGGTTGTTGAGCAGTCCCATGGTCAGGAACCGCTGCCAAACACGCCGCTCTGTCGGCATCCGGCGCCCGCTCCCGAGGACGATGACGTGTAGCGCGGCCGCGGCGAGACCGACGCGACAAAACACTAACGGCAGCGGCTGCAGATCGCGTAGGGCCACCTCGGCGAAGAAGAAGGATCCACCCCAGACGATGGATAGAATGATAAGAAGCGTCCATTCGGTGACGCCCATTGTTCGGTCGTCCACTGTCATGCCGTCGCACCTCAGCGCGCCTTGATGGCGCGTCATCGGCTTATAGGAGACAGTGGCGATCCGGACGCTACGGATCGTGCTGCCGAATTCGATTTGCGGAACGTCAGCCTGGTGATTCACCGACCGGCTCTGAGGCGGTGACAGCAGACGTTGCGTGAGATTGACGCCGCACTTCGGGCTCATCTCGACGTCGCTTGGGGGTCGGCCCCATCGTCGAGGTGACGCCGTATCGACTTCCTGGCGGCGGCTTGATGAGGAAGCTGTCGAAAGCCGAACCCAAAAACCTCTGCAATGCTCCAAACACCGGTTGGTACTCCTTGTCGGTCAGAGGGCCTCGAATAAGAGTCGAGGCTCGCGTCTGCTGCACCGAATAAGGGGCGCCGCGCGCGATGGAAGCAAAACCGATGTCGACCAAGCAAGCCTGTGCAAAGTCTAAGGGTTGGCGTTTAGGTCGTGACAGGCTCCCCCGAAAGAGGGCCACCCCCACCGCGGAAAGCCTAGGAGGCCAACGACTTGAACATGACGTAGGCATCGACAAGACCTCGCTTGGTGGTTCGACTTCGAGATGGTCGGGGGATGACGCCCGTGCGCCCTCGCGGGGCACGAGGGCGGGGCGGTCAGTGGATGGGTTGAAGCGCGGTGGTCACGACCTCGAGGCCCACCCCGTTGCCGACCGGGCGGCTGGCAACCACGGTGAACGGGTAGTGCACGCCCTGGAAGACACGCGAGTCGCCCCCTTCATCGGCCATCTCTCGGGCGCTGTCGTAGCAGCGTCCGGACGGATTCTGGTCGGAGCCAAAGCACCACGAGAGGTGTTCGTCGTCGTAGAAGCCCTCGAGGACCGTGGCCACGGCGGAGACGAACGCAGATTGTCCCGATGGATACTCCGGTGAACCACCCGTGCTTCCGAACCGAGTCTGGAAGCCTTCATCGAAGGGGGTGGCCGGATTGTTGTCCTCGTCGGCCCGCTGGATGGCGGGCTTCGGGCGCCAAAAGAAGTACCGCGACTTGTCGTCCCAAATCGGAATCAGCGTGTCGGCCACGGCCATCCCGATCAGCGCGAACAGGCGGGCGGTCCGGCTCACGGAGCGGTCCGTCCTCTCGACGCGAGCGAGGGCGACCGCGGCTTGGATCGCGCTACCGGTGGGACGAACCGTTCCCCCGGGCGTGTTCCATTGAAGAGCGATCTCGTGGCGCTCGCTATCCGTGTCTTGGTCGCTGCCTTCCTCGAACACCCGACGAACGCTATCTGCGTACTCGCTGCTGCTGAGGGCCAAAGGCCCAACGTTGAGAACGTGGGCGGTTCCATCCTGGATCGCGAACGGGGTCATGTTGGCGTACCGTCGGTCGAAAGCCTGCCGAAAGACACCGGGCTCCGTGGGGTCGATCGGATCTGGGGCCACGGTCTGTGCCTCTTGGGTGCCGTCGTTGGCGCGGGCGGCAAGTACCTGGGCGCCGACGTACTGGCCCCATACGATGCCGGAGTAGACGCCGAACCGGAGCCGGCGGAGGCTCTTTTCAAACGCGTCGTCCAGCGCATGCCTCAGTTCCGGGTTGTCGCTGGGGACGAAATCGATGAGGACGGCGTGGGCCGCGGCGGCGGCAGCTGCTTTTCGGTTGCCGAAGAAGGGCGCCCCCCGCGGGGGGACGATCGCGTGTTCGTAGCCCAGTCCCCACCTTCGGTTGATCCCGTTGACGGCGTCGTGCATCGCCGCGAACGTCATCGCGTACAGGCGCCCGGCCGCCGGAGTCCCCACCGGGACCGTACGGACGACGTCGAAAGACTGTTCAACCCAATCAAGAACAACGGCGCCGTTGCGGCGGCCCCGGCGGCCCCACAGCGCTTGGCTCGATGAGGCCGTATCCATCGATTCGGCGGACTCTAGCGTGTCGGCCGATTCATCGGATACGTCCGAGCTGCACCCGGTCATCAAAGCGATTCCGAGCACCGCGGTTATGCGGGCGAGTTTATACTTCACTGCTGCCTCCTGTGATCGTCCGGGGAAAATTATCTTCGTCCGGACCCGGGCACCATGACCCTCTCCCTGGCTTCGATCAATGTTTGATCGACCTTCGAAGTGGGCACCGAGAGTATTCGACTCGTTATCTTCGCGGAGGTGGGCCGTGATTCTAACCAAAATATCCAGCACGTCTACCACCGGGTGTTATACGTGTGGTTCGGCTTCCGACTGTGACATCAATCTTCCAGCGCGAAGATGGCCGCGAAGAACTTATGGCGCTGATTGCGCGGTCTTTTCGGAAGATGCCGGCGAGACCTCAGTCGACGGGCAACGGCGGGGCGGCGATGAGTGCGTCCGGGATCGGATCGCCGGTGAGAGACTCGAGGAACGAAACCAAGTCGGATACTTCCATATCTGTTAGGCCCAGCGGCACGAGTGCGGGATGCTTGACGCCCTCGAATCCGTCCGACGCGCCGCCTTCGTTATAAAACTCGATGACTTCGCGGAGCGTCTCGAGCGCACCGGTATGCAGATATGGCGCAGTCATGGCCACCAAGCGTAGACCGGGCGTTCGAAATTGACCGCGGTCGGCCTCCATCGCCGCGAGGCCCTCGGTGCGATCTTCGTCGCCGTCGTTGAACTCGCTGGACGTGTTGAACTCGTGCGAGAGCAACGACGGGATGCCTCCGAAGCGACCCGAGTCGGTGGCGGGGACGTTCAAACCGACTTGAGGTACACCGATATTGTGAAAGTCGTTGTCGGAGAAGAAAGGCGTGTTGTGACAATCGACGCAGGCCGCTTTGCCGATGAACAGCTGGAGCCCGCGCTTCGCGGAGGCGGAGATCGCTTCGGCGTCGCCGCCAACGTAACGATCGAACGGAGCGTCTCGGCTGATGAGCTTAAACTCGTAGGCCGCGACCGCTTTACCTTGATTGGCCATGATGAGGTTGACGGCTCTTTGATCGGCGGCGGTCATCGCTTCCCAGGCGCCGTCGGAGGAGTTCGGTTTGCAGGCGGGAGGGAAGCGGTCGGCGTCGGGCGCGGTCGGCGACAGGGCCTCCGGCAGGGGATCGTCGAATACCGCGTTATACTCCGCGCGATAATAGTTGTAGAGCATATGGGCGTACCCACAGCGATCGCCGGCGGTGTTGCTGCCGCTCTCCGGCGACCGCGAGGCTTGGGTCCACAGAGAGTCTTGCTTGCCGCCCCAGCCGTGGAAGTTATAGAACGACACGTTGATCAGCGTCGGCGCGTTGCGGGTCGTATAGCGGGTTCCCAAAGACACGTTTCCGGGCAAAGAACGCGTGTCGACGAACCAAGCGTCGGGGATATGGCAACTCGCGCAGGCGACGCGCCCGGTCTCCCCCACGTCGCCCAGGCCGCCATTCTCCGGCGTGCCTTCAATCTTTAGGGTTCCGGAGTACCGGTTCTCAAAGAAGAGCTTTTGCCCCAGCGCCGCCGCGGCCTCATCGGTCGCGTACTTGTTGGTGGGATCGGGGATCGGATCTGGAAGGGGGGTAAGGGACTCGACGATGGCCCACTCCTCATCGCTGAAGAGGCACTCCGAGTCCCCGCACTGCATGTCGCAGCTCGTATCCAATAGGGTCACGGCAGCTAGAGCCGCCATCAATGGCACCCGAGATTCAGTCCTCATAACCTGTCCTCTTTCTCCGTCTTGAAGACGGATCCGTTTGGCTTGCGTGTCAGTAAGACAAGACGAGTGATGACGTGAAGATGTCGTTGTCGAAGCTCCGGACCTCTCCGAACTCTCCGTTGTGGAGGTACTCGGCTTTGACTTGAATGTGTTGGTTAAAGACGGCTTTCAAGCCGCCCGTGAGCCGCCAGGAGCGGGTGATGTAGATTCGCTCATTGGTCAAGGCCACGTCGGCGTTGCGTAGGTCTCCGCGGACGATGACGCCGAGCCAGGGCATGACCAGCCAATTCACCTCCACGTATCCGGAGTTATTGAGGTCCAGCGACCAGACGCGCTCTTCCGCTTGCCCGTCGGAGTTGCCGAAGATCAGCTGTGCCTTCACCGCGAAGTTGGCGCTTCGGTACGTCAGATCCGCACCGAGAAACCATGTGCTGCCGTCGTTGTTGCTGGCTCGGTCCTGTGGACCCCAGACGCCGGAGAATCCAATCTCCAGCGTGTCGCCAAAGACTGCTTCTATGAGATCACCGATGGGCAGGTTAACGGCGATCCGCCCGTTGATGGTCTTTCCGGAATTGGTGTCGATCTCGGAGTAGAAGTGAAACTGCTCGGTTGTGGGGGCACCGTTGGTGCCGGCCACGGCGATGATCAGCCAGTCGTTGAATAGTTTGCTTCGGACCTTGAAGCCTAGTTGCGGGCCTGAGGTGTATCTCTGCACTAGCGAAGGTGTGATGCCAAAGCGTTGGTCGGACCATCGCTCTTTGTACTCAATACCGAAAACCGGCATCATCTTACCGACGAAGATGCTTGTTCCGTCGATGACGACCCATTCAACTTCCGCGACATCCACGTCGAAAAAATCACCGAGGGCAAAATCGGATCCCGTGCGGGGAACGAAGTTGATCGACGTCCGCAGGAACGCCGATGACGCGAGCATGACCTCCGTCCGCATGTTGATTTCGTTGGCGATGAAGCTCGGCGCTCCGCTCGAATTGACGCTGTCGAAGCGCGCCGCGGCGGGGGCATCGCCGAGACTCGCCGCCTCCCCTCGACTGTTGACGGGCGTCCCCAGTATGTCTCCCACGAAAACCCACGCGAACTGATCCGCGAGTTCGGGAAACTGTTGAAATCCGACGTCTCTTTGCCACCCGACACCGTCGTTGCCGTTGGGAACGAAGAAGCCGACGTCCGCGTATCCGGTGAAGGTGACCCGCGGCGGCTTGCTCGTTCGCTCTTGAAGCTGAAGGATCTGGGCTTCGAGCTGTTCGATGCGACTCTCGTTGTCGAGGATGCGGTCCGCGGTCGACCGACCCTCGCTCGGTGGTTCAGGCAGGCTCGGCGCCTCTCCGTCGTCTTGGTCCAGACTCGGTTGGGCGGCTGCGGGCAGGGCGGTGCTCGCGAGGGCAAAGCCAGTGAGGGCCGCCTTGAGGATCAACTGTGTCGACGCTAACCTCATTTTCTTCCTTTCTCGTCTTGGTGGCGGGCGAGCTCGAGCATCAGACCGGCGAGGTCGATGGTGTCTGCTGGCTCCTGACCTTTGTCGGGGTCGGCGCGACGGAAGGAAAACTGTCCTTCCCGCCAACCTTGGAGTTCTCGGATCGCGTTGTGCGCGTGGGCGTGGCGGGCTCGCGGGTCTCGAGGATCCGAGGCGCGGGTCGGTGCGTCCTCGTCGCCGGGAACATGCACCGATACGAGTTGGCCACGGTGAAGCTGAACCTGGCCGACGCCTCGCGCTTTGGAGTTGAGGACCAGCGTCCCCGTAAGTCTCTGCAGCCGAAGGAATTCGAGAATATCCTCCAGCGGAAAACTGGTGAGGGTACCGACGATCGACGATGCGCCGATCCGGTCGTCACCGAGATCCGCGGATGAGTCGTGCTGGAGCGCGGATCGAAGTTCGGTTTGGATGCCTGGATCGTCGGGAGCGAGGATCGCTGCGCGAAGGAGTGCGCCCCTCGACGCCTGGTGTTGCCCGAGTCCTCGGAGCGCGATGCCCAGTTCCAAAAAACCGATCTCCCACTGCGGGGCGCGCTCGGTGACGGCTCGAAGACTGTCGACGGCGTCCTGGATTCGGCCGGTGATTCGATAGGAGACGCCGAGTCCGAACTGCGCCTGCACGGATGCGCTATCGATGGTGAGCGCCTGTTCGAAGTACGGGATCGCTTCGTTCGCTTGCTCCGCTTCCACGAGCGCCATTCCTAGGTTTGCGAGCGTATGGGCGTCGCGGCGAATGCTGAGGGCTCGGGCCAGGACACGAATCGCGCCGTCGTGAAGTTTTGCGCGTGAAAGCGCGATGCCCAATCCGGTGAGATCGTTGGCGTTGACGTCTTCACCGGCGACGTTGACCGCCAATCGCCAAAGATCCGCGCACTCTGTCGTGGCCCCGATGAGCCCGTACAGTCGAGCGAGGCGTCGAAGAACATCGAGATTGCGTCTTCGCCACCCTTGTGTCGCTCGAACTTCGGCAATGGCCAGGTCGAGGCGGCCCGCGGCCTCCAGCATCGAAGCGGTTTCCAAGCGAAGTCGGTCGTCGTCGGTCGCGATTCGGTGAGCCCACAACAAGGTTTGCTCGAAGCGGTCCACATCTCCTCGACGCGACAATGCATGCGCGAGCTGCAATACTGGGGCGCGACTATTGGGCTCGACCTGACACTTATTCTCCAAGATGAGTATGACATCGTCGGAGAATCCGAAGGCCTCCATCGACGTCACGATCTCATCGATGACCACGGAATCGCTGGGGGCGGACGTAAGTGCGCGCCGAAGCGCCTGTCGCGCCTGTTCGGGTGTACTTCCCTGTGCGAGCGCACGCTGAAGGCGTCGCCAATCGGATCGCGGTCCGTCGTCAGGATCGTCGTGCACTTCAATGAGTTCCTAAAGTTGAGGACGCTGGTCATGGACGATTTCAGAATTCCGATCAAGGCCAGCTCTTTCGGCTTCCTCGCGACGCCGGTATAGAGACGGACACGACGACGCGGGGATGTTCGTCGTACTTGGAGACGCACGAGATGGACGAAGTCGGATCGCGGTTGGGCCGTTACCGGTTGCTCGGCCGCCTCGGCCAAGGAGGTATGGGGCGTCTC
>JANQQN010000401.1 GCA_028289325.1 Myxococcota bacterium
CCGCCACCGTCGAAGGCCCTGCGCCCCCCTCGGCGGCCACGGCCACCCTCGAATCCGAGACGGCGCCGAAACCGGGAATCGACACCCCGTCGAGGGTCGCCACGCTCGCGCCGAAGGCCGCCCCGCCCCCGTCCACCGACGAGCGGGATGCGAGCGAGCGAAGCCGGCCCGAAACACCGCCGGTGGCCGCGGCTCGGCCGATCCCCCGCGCCCCCACCGCAGCCCCCAGATCGGCCCGGATCCGCGACGCGAAGCGGACGCCTACGGCGGCGCCGGTCCGACGCCGCCGGCCCAGCCCGCCGCCCGCCGCCGCTCCCGCTCGGCCACCGCCGCCACCGAGCTCGACGCTGGCTCGGATTCGACGCGAATCCCGTAATCGGGTCGAAGCGGCGGAAATGCTTCGACGGGCGGCCCAGCGCGCCGAATCAGCAGGACGGATCGACGAGCGGGCCCGAACTCAGCTCGAAGCCTGCTTGCAGCGCAGATTCATGGATCCTCGAGACCGCGTGATCCGCGAATGCGGACGGTGGCTGGAGCGTTAAAAAGGGGAAGTGTTGGCCGTGGGGTTGCGGGAAAGACTGCTGAGATTGGCCGAGCTCGAGTTTCGCAGCGCGGCGAGGAAGCTCAGGGGCGGGGCGGAGAGTCTTTTTTCTCCCGGCCAGCGGAAGGCAGAGCCGGACTGGTCGAAGGTTCCTTATGAGCCGCCCCCGCCCAAGCCGCCGCGGCGCGAGCCCCGCGAACCTCCGGAGATCCGCCGGTACTACGCCAACCTCGAGCTGCCCGTGGGGTCGACCGCCGATCAGGTCAAAGCGGCGTACCGGCAGTTGATGCGCCGCTACCACCCAGACCGACATGCGAACAATCCCGAGCGGGCGCGGGTGGCCAATCAAGTCGCACAGCAACTCCGCACCGCCTACGAAGGATTGCTCGTGTATCTGGCCGAAAACAAAAGTCACCGCTGATCCGCGTCCGACGCCCGAGATATCCGGACCGGACCCGTCATCTCGAACACACCCCGGCGTAGATCGTAAGTCGCGGTCGCAGTGGCGATCGTCCACTGTCGGCGCCCATCGACGAAAGTATCGATGCGCACTTTGGAAAGAGCGACCGTATTCCGGTCCGCGGATCCGTCTTCGAGTGGCGGCGCCTCACATCCCGTTACCAGGACCACGCCAAAACAAATCGCGTTCACGATGGACTGCACGCTCGCCTCCATGACTCGACACCAACAGAGCAGCCGCTTCCCACGGGGAGGGCGCACCAGAGGATCGTCAGATTATGCCGGGTCTGTTACACCTTTAATCGTGGCGGGTCCGAGACAATTCGGCCGGCTGTGGGCGGTGTCTCCGTCGATGTACGCGCTCTTCGACCGAATGGTCGAGGTGGCGCGAACGGACGCTTCGGTGATCATCGAAGGGGAGACCGGCACCGGCAAAGAGCTGGTCGCCGAAGCCATACACGAGTTGGGCGCACGCTCCGGTAGACCATACGTGGTGATCGACTGCGCGGCCGTTCCCCCGGAACTTATCGAGTCCGAGATGTTCGGCCACGCCAAAGGCGCGTTCACGGGGGCGGTATCCGATCGGCAAGGTGCGTTCGAGGCCGCCGACGGGGGAACGATCTTCATCGACGAGATCGGTGAGCTGCCGGTCGAGCTGCAGCCGAGGCTCTTGCGAGTGCTGGAAAAGCAAGAGATCAAGCGGGTCGGTACCAACGCGACCCGACCGATCAACGTACGGGTGGTGGCGGCGACGAATCGAGACCTGCGCCGGGAGATCGACGCCGGCCGGTTTCGAGAAGATCTATACTTTCGACTCAATGTCGTACGGCTCGAGATCCCGCCTCTGCGCGAACGGCCCGACGACGTCATCTTTCTCACCGAGCGCTTCTTGAGCGAGCTATCCGGCCCCAACGGGCCGATTCGACTGCGAGAAGAGACCAAGCCTAAGCTGACCAGCTACCCGTGGCCGGGCAATGTGCGAGAGCTAAGAAACCTCGTCGACCGCGGCGCCGCGCTCTCAGACCAGTACTTTCGCCTGCCGGACGACTTCGGACGCCCCCTCGGGCTCACGTTTTCCGACGATGGGCGGGCGCTTGGGTCCGGGGTTGAGCTGACGGGCAGCGCGCTGAGGGAGCCGGAACGCGCCCCCCAGGGCGGCTGGGAAATGCCCGGGGAAGTCACCCGCCCGCTGTGGGAAGGCAAGACCTACAAAGACGCCAAGGAGGCGGTCATAGCCGACTTTGAGCGCGGTTACATAACGTTGCTCCTCCAAAACCATGGCGGCAATGTCTCCGGCGCCGCGCGTTCGGCGGGCATCCATCGAAACATTCTTCACAGAATGATTAGTCGCTACGGAATCAAACGCTGACCGACGGCGGGCTTGAGAAAGCCGCGTTTAGACCGAAATTTAGGCTAGGCTCGACAGCTTCGGGCGGCAGCGACGTATGTCGGACGACACTCCTCCAAAAGGCACCGCCCTCATCGCGGAACCGTCGCGGTCGGTGTCTGCGTTCATCGTCGAAACCGTCGAGCGACAGGGCCTGCAGGCGCAGGTCGTCGACTCGGCGGCAGAAGCGGTCGCTGCTCTTCCCTATTCCCATCCGCGGTTGATGGTGTGTACGCATGCGTTGCCTGACCTCGACGGATTCGGGCTGGCCGCGGGATTGCGCGCGTCCGAGCGACACGCCAACATCTACTCTGTCGTCCTGTCCGCCAACGCCGTCCTGCCTCGCTCCGAGCACGGCTCCAGCCCCGACCTCGTGTTGCCGAAGACGAGGGACGCGATCCTCAACGACCTCGGAGATTTCATCTCGTTGGTGGGGGTCGGCCGGTCTCCGGCTTGGAACGCCGAACGCCGTCTGAGCGCCTCCGTATTGGTCGCCGACGACGATCGAGTGACGCGAACGGTGCTTCAACGCACGCTGCAGAGCGCCGGCGTCGACGTCACCGCCGTCGACGATGGTCGAGCTGCCGTTCGCGCGGCATCGAAGCAGTCGTTCGAGCTCATCCTGCTGGATATCGAGATGCCAACGGTAAACGGCTGGCGCGCGATCCAGCGAATCCGGCACATGGGTAACGATACACCGGCGATCGCGGTCACGGGGCACCGAGCGTCCGATCTCCTTCACCGGGCCCACGAGGCAGGTTTCGACAGCGTATTGGTCAAGCCCGTCGACCGGGACACCCTGCTATCGCGGTGTGCGCGGTACATCTCCTGAACGGTTCCGGGTCCTCGCCCTCTGGTCGTCGGCGCAAAAAAAGCTCAAGATGGAGATCCGGCGCCGCGGTGGCCGACCGGGATCGACTTCGCGGGGACTGTTCAGCAACGTGTTCTTCGTATTCGTCATCATCTCGATGCTCTGCGCGCTGCTGATCCCGGGCATCTTTCTGTACTTCGCGAGCCAGATCGTCGTCGGTCCCCTGCTGTGGGTCGGACGCTCCTTGCGCCTTCAGGAACACGGACAACGCTTGTTGCAACCGGGACGCGCCTTACCCCTGCAGCCGACCAAGGCCCTTCAAGTGCGTTCTCGCCTCAACCAGATCGCGCTGACCAGCTGGTCTCCCCGGGCCCGAGACTTCGTGGCCGAGGAGGACGACCTCCAAGTCCTGGTGCGCACCCAGCCACGGACGGTGGGCCCCGACGGTGAGCCGCTGCGCTTTCCGTGGACCCGCAAGGAACGCAGCGAGGCGCAGCAGGTCCTCGGGCTGGCGGTGGTCATCGACACGAAAGGGCGCCTCCCCGCGAACCTCGATCTTCACGTCGCGCTCGGCCGAGACGACGCCGTGGTGGGTGACGAAGCGTTGGCTATCGCTCTGCTCGATCACGGCGTTCGTCGCCACAGCCGCCCCGGTGATCAGCTGACCATCAGCGAAACGCTCCTCGGCTACGACTCCCCGCTCGCGATCCACCAAGCCGAACCCGACGAACTGATCGCCCAACTCGTCCGCATGACCCGCCGGCTCCTCGACGCGCTGGACGACGATGGCCGGGTCGATCGGGCGCGGCTACTGCTGCACAACATCCGCCACGACGAAGCCGAGAGCGTCCGGGCGAAGTCGGTCGACATGCTCCTGGGTCGATTCGCCAAGCATCGCGAGTCGACCCTCGCCGTCGCCCTCGTCGATACGTCGCCGGCGGTTCGGTTCGCCGCCGCTCGCCATCTCGGCGACGAAGGGTTCGACGTGGTGCTGGCGGTACTGAACGATCCGTCGTCGAGCGACGGCCTCCAAGAGCGCGCCCTGCGCTACCTCATCCGCCATTTTCCGCCCTCCAAGATCATCGGGGTCCTGAAAGACATCGTGTGCGAAGGCGACAGCGGCAAACGCAACATCGCCATTCGCCACCTCGGCGAATTGCGCCACGCGCCGGCGATCGACTGGATGCAGCAGATCGTGGCCACGTCCGATCACCGGACCACGGTGGATATCGCCACCGCCCTCGCGGATATCGGCCGCCCGGAATCGGAGCCGATCTTGCTGAAGCTGCTGAGTACCCCGAACCTCGACGTTCAGCTCGCCGCGGTCGACGCGCTCGGCTCGGTGGGGCGCATCGGTGTCGTCGAACGGCTGCTCCCGTTCAGCCGCAGCCGTCTCACCGACGCCCGCCTGCAGCTCGCGGCGTCGACGGCGATCCGTATGATTCAAGCCCGACGAGCGCGGACCGGATCCGGCGCCCTTTCGGTCGTGCAAGACAGCGCGGCCGGAAGCTTGAGCGTCACCGCACCGTCCGGCGCGGTCAGCGAGACCCATGACGAGTCATCGGCCAAGCTCTCGAGCTGAGTCCAGCCCGGCGCCACCGAAGAGCGCCGAGCCGCGTTCGTCGGGTCGCTCTCGCCTCGCCCGCGTCGTAGGCCGGGTGGCGTTGGTCGGCGTGTTGGTGAGCCTGGTCGGGCTGGGTGCCGTGTATCTGCTGCGCTACGAGCTGGCCCGGCTCGGCTTGGGTCTGGCCACTTACACCCACGACGCGGGAGCCGCACGCCAGCTGACGGTCCCCATGCGCGATGGGGCCCTTCTCCAGACACAGGTCTACTTGCCAAAAGGAGGCCCAAGACACCCCACCGTGCTCATCCGGAACCCCTACAACATCGCCAACGTCTTCGGCTTCGTGTGCGGCGTTTTCGTGCGGTATGGCTACGCCTGCGTGCACCAAGACGTGCGAGGGCGAATGGGCTCCGAAGGGGAGTGGACCCCGCTTGCCCACGAGCGAGAAGATGGCCTCGACACCCTCGCGTGGCTGGTCGAGCAGCCCTTCCAAGACGGCAACATCGCGCTGTGGGGAATGTCGTATCTCGCCGCGGTTCAATGGGCGGTCGCCGACCGCCTGCCGCCCCAGGTCAAGACCATGGTGCCGATGGTCTTCGCCACCGACGCGTACCCCGTCCACTACGGCGGCGGAATGTATCGTCACGAAATATTTACGGCGTGGGCGGCCCTCATGCCCGGCGATTCCATGCGCCTCGACCACGGCGATGAGTACTCGGCCGCGGTGGCCCATCGGCCCCACGCCGAGGTCGACGAGAAGTTCTTCGGGCGTCGGCTGCCTTGGTACCGGTCGTGGATCACCAGCCCCAACCGCGCCGACGCCGCCTGGCAGAACCCCGCCCTCGTCGCGTTCCGGGAGGCGCCTCGTCAAACGGCGGTCCCGGTGCTGATGTTCGGGGGCTGGTACGATTTCTTTTTACCCGGCCAGCTCGAGGACTTTCGACAGCTCGCCACCCGCAGCGAGAGTCGACTGGTCATCGGTCCCTGGCACCACCTGCAGCGCAGCGAAGTCGACCAGCCGGGAGACATCGGCATTGGCGGCCAGTGGCGACAGACGCTCAACTGGTTGGACCACCACCTGCGAGGTGCGCCTCTCGAAGGCCCGACCGGGGTCGTGCAGACCTACGTGTACGGCGAAGGACGTTGGCGGGTGCGCTCGGCGTTTCCGCCCCCCGATGCCGAATCGCGCCGCTGGTTCCTCACCGATCTGGCCCGCGCCCCCCACTGCGCCGGAGGAACGCTGTCCGCGACCACCACCGCCACCGCGTCGGTCTCGTACCGCTACGACCCCGACGACCCGGTGCCCGCCCACGGCGGGGCGACGGTCCTCGCGTTCGCGTTTCGGACCTTCGACGCCGTGGCCCCGGGGCCCCGAGCCATCGACGGGATCTGCCGGCGGCCCGACGTCCTGACCTTCCGCTCGGCGCCATTGGCCGAACCGGTGAGGCTGGCCGGCTCGGCGATCGTCGATCTGTTGGTCAGCTCGACCGCGCCCGACACCGCGTTCTCCGCCAAGCTGATGGAGGTCCGACCCGACGGGACCACCATCCACGTCCGGGAAGCCATCCGCGCCGTGTCCTATCGAGAAGGCGACGGCGAAGGGCCACCGAAGCCGTACCTCCCGGGTTCCAAAGTCGGGCTCGCTTTGACGCTATCCGCGATCGAATGGACGTTTCCGCCCGGCAGCCGGATTCGACTCGACGTGTCCTCGTCGAGCTTCCCGGTGTACCACGCGCACCCCAACCGATTCGGCCCCTGGGCCGAGCAGACCGGCGCCGACGTCGCCACGAACACCGTACACAGCGGCAGTCGCCTCACCTTGCCGGTGGCCCGCGACTGATCCACGAGGCCGGCCAGCGGCTAGTACGGCAGATCTTATGTCCTGAGCCATTTGCGAAGGACTTGAGATCTGCCGGACGCGAGCCGCGTGTACGCGGCGATCCTCGGGAGGCAGCTAGGACGGCGATTGGAGGTTCCGAGCCTGGAACTGGATCGGAACATCCGGATCGCCGTACTAGTCCCGTGGAAATGAAGTTCTCAGCAGATAACGTCATGTCCACGGGACGTGAGCGAAGCGAAGCGAAGCGAAGCGATCATGAGGCCGCGCTGGGCCCGTGGAGCGCGATTTTGTGCAGGTGGAACCTGCTCGAAATCAGTGTTCCAGGGGACTAGTCCCCTGTAAACGAAATACGCAGCAGGTTTAACGTGTTCGACTCGCATGGGTAGACGCGGACCGAAATTGGCAAGCCTGGACGTTACG
>JANQQN010000402.1 GCA_028289325.1 Myxococcota bacterium
GACGAAGCGGTGGCCCGCCTCGGGGCCCAGTTGCTCCAGATCGCCGCGCTCTTTTCGCTGTCCGACGGCGTGCAGGTGGTGAGCGCCGGCGCATTGCGAGGGCTAGGCGATACGAAATGGCCATTCTACGCGAACGTGGCCGGACACTGGTTGGTCGGCCTGCCCATCGGGCTGTACCTCGTCCACGGCATGGCGTTCGGCGTTCGCGGGCTGTGGTTCGGTCTCACCGCGGGACTGACGGCGGTCGGGGTGGTTCTGACCCTTCGGTTCTTGGCCCTCACTCGCGGGGAGCTGAGTCGGCTGGAGGCGTAGCCGTGGCGATTCGTGACAAGCGATCGACCAGCTGACCGCACGCGGCGTCGGCGTCTTGTCCGCGCGGCGGCCGGACCGAGCAGAAGAAACCCGCCGCCTGCAAGAGATCCTGACATCGAGCGACGCGAGGGCTCGGTCGGAGATCCGCGCGCCCAGGATTCATGGCGATCAGGTTGAACCGAACTTCGGTCGGAAACGAATCGAACAGCGCTGCCGCGGCGGCCATATCCTCGTCGCGGTCGTTGACGCCATCCATGAGGGTCATTTCGACGAACAGCGGCCGGCGTTCGGCTGCGCATACGTCGGCGAACGCACCGGCGAGCGCGGCGACGTCGGGATGGGGAGCAGGGACCAAGCGCGCTCGAATGCGGGGCAAGGCCGCGTGCAGCGACCACGCGATCCGGGCCGGCCAACCGGCGAGCCGGTGGACCGCGCCTAACCGGGGACCGACGGTGGATAGGGTGATGTGTTTGGGCGCGAATCCGAAGCCCCGATGATCGGTGAGAATCTCGAGCGCCCGGCGGACGTTGACCGCGTTGTCCAGGGGCTCGCCCATGCCCATGAACACCAGATTGCGCAGGCGCCATCCCCGACGCCGGGCCTCGGCGAGGCCGACGTGCACCTGAGCCACGATCTCCGAGACGGTCAGGTTGCGAACCAACCCCATGGTCGCGGTGACGCAGAAGCGGCACCCGCGCGCGCAGCCAACCTGGCTCGATACGCACAGCGTGACCCGCGTCGGATCGAGGTCCCGGTCGCCGCGAAGGGCAGGGATCAGGACACACTCGAGGGCCGCCCCGTCCTCGAAGCTGAGGGCGAGCTTGGTCGTCCCGTCGGAAGCGACGGTCCGAGCGCGAATTTCCAGCGGTTGCGGGCGGGCCACCGTCGTGAGGCGGGCGCGGAGTCCGTCGGGAATGACCGCCGGTTGAAAGGGATCCGCTCCGGAGGACAGGGCACGAAACACTTGTCGGGCGCGGCCGGGACCGTCGAGATGACGAGACAACTCCGCGGGTGTGAGTCCATGGACGATGGGCACGGCCGCGGTCTCGGACCAGGGGGGAGCGGCCGTGGTGTCGTCCTCGGTCGGCAGGAGAGGGGCTCGGCGATAACGAGCCCGATCTCCCGGGTTGTCGCCGTGCAGCATGGGCCCGTATGGCCCGCCTGCAGGGACGGAAGCAAGCGGTTCTGAAGAGGCTCAGACCTTGACCGACGAGAAGATCTCGAAGGCCTGCTTCGAGCTGGCGACGGCCAGCTTCTGCAGCTCGGCGCTCATCTTCATGCCGTATTCCATGTTCTCTTTGACGAGCTTCGAGGCCTCGTCGAGGGTCTGCTGGGTGTGGGCAATGGACTTCTCTTGGGCCTTCTGCCACTCGCCCATGAAGGTCTCCACTCGCTCCATGTTCTCTTCGGTGACCTTCTTCACCATGCCGAGGCCGTCGTTGAATGCTTTTTGCGCCTGTGCAGTCGCGTTTTCCACCATCTTCATACTCTCCCCATGTTGCAGCGCAAATACTCTCTGCGCTGTCTTGCGGGGGAAGCTAGGCCCGTTTTCTTATACCGTCAACATGACTTTTTTGCATCGCACAAATAAGCCAAGACAATCAGGCGTCGGTCTTCGACAGCAGAACCTTCTCCAAGGCTTCGATTTTCTTCTTTAAATCGTCGATTTCGGGCGCCTGGTTCGCGGTGGCGGTCGCCGGCTCATCGGCCGGTTCCGTCGCCCCGTTCTGATGCGGCGCAGCATCCTCGTTGGTTGGTTCGGCGGAGGAGGTCGCGAAGAAACGAGCCAGCGCGGAAGAGGCGGCAAATGGAACCGCCGCGAAGGGATTAAACGGGGCCATGGCCTGCGCGCCCTGGCGCGCCTGCACGTAAAACTCGAGCGCGAAGGACATGTATTTGCTGAAGAACTCGGCGAGCGCGTCGTCGCCCATGCGAATCAGCTGGGTGAGCAGCGGTACGGGAAGAAGGCGGGCGGCGCGTCGGCTTTCCAAGATGATCTGCGCCAACGTCGCCTGAGTAAGGTCTTCGTTGCTCTTGGCGTCGATGACCCGCACGTCCTGACCGGTTCGAATCTTGGCTGCGAGTTCGTCGAGCGTGATGTAACGGCTCTCACCGGTGTCGTACAGACGCCGATTCGAGTACTTCTTAACGACGACCTCCTTCTCGCCCTTCTGCTGCATTGCGTACAATCTACCATGCGGGTCGGGTTCCTCGAAGCCATCACTTAAGGGAGTGTCCGTAATGACGCATGTCATGCCCCCGGGCTCTGGCGCGTATGATCGCGGACGGGCGGGCTTCGAACGGCGGTGATCGGCGCCGGGCTGTGGTCTTGCTGCGGCGCAAAACCCGCCCTCGCTCGTATTCTCGAGCCTGCTCATGGCAAGCTCAATTGCGGCGTGCCCAGGATGCGCGGACCGCTGCGCGCCCCGCACATCCTGGCCCGTCCGACGGTCCGCATCCTCACCATTTGGGTTCGGCATGGCGGAATTGCGGCGTGCCCAGGATTCGCGGACCGCTCCGCGCCCCGTTCCTCACCATTTGGGTTCGGCATGGCGGAATTGCCGCCGGCCAACCTAGCAAGCCACCTTCCGCAGCGGGGACTCAGGGGGAAAAAAGTCCTTCGCTGCACCCGAATGCCCCGAGGTCAAACGGCCGCCGACGGCTGGTTCGGTCGGCGGCCCTCGGGTACAATCTGGGGCGCAGAATGGCGAAGAAGGAAAACCGACGGGCCGAACGACACAAGGTTGGCTTCAAGATGGTGTTCGATGACGGTGACACCTACTCCGCGGGTTATGTCCGGGACATCTCGCGGACCGGTCTCTTTCTCGAGACCGCGAGCCCGCTGCCGGTCGGCTCGGAGGTTCGGCTCGAGCCGGTCGACCAAAACGATGCTCTATTCGAAGTCGCGGCCAAGGTCATTCGGGTCGTGGAGAGCGATGAGCCCATGCCCGACGCTGAGACCCACATGAACGACGGACAAGTCGGCATGGGGCTCGAGTTCATGGAGCTCGACGGGGAGGCCGGCGAGGGCATCGAGCGCATGGTGAATCGCCTCGAAGACGCGCAGCGCCACGAGAAAGAGACCGGCAGCCTCGACCCGTTTCTCGGGGTCTACGTCGAAGACGCGCCGGTCGGTGGTTCGCTCGAGGGGACCGAAGACGTGCCCAATCCCGCCCCCAGCCCCGGACGCGCCGTGCCGGGCAGTACGCTCGACCTCGAGGACGAGCTCGACGCAGCGGCGGTCGACGACCTTAGCCCCAAAGGACAGTGAAGCCGGTCGCAGGCTACCCTGACCGCGAACGGCCGGTATCTTGGTACACGCGCCACAGCTTCAGAAGGATGCTGCGCATCTGGTCCAGATACCGCTTCTCGAGCGCCACGCCGATCAGACCGCCGCCGAGAAACGCAAGTAATGACGACGCCCAGTTCCCCGGGAACATCGCGAACGCCACGACGGCACCCGCGATCCCGACCCACAGATTGAGTCGACTCATCCCGGAGGCGCGCTTTTCAAAGTCGCGCATCAGTCTCAAGTCGTGCTCAGAGAGAAGCTCAGATGGTTGATCGGGTGGCATCATGGTGGGCTGGATGATGAGTACGGCCGGAGGCCATGGCTCCCCAAGAGCGTAACAAATCCGGCACCGGTTGGGCATCAGCTGCGCGGCCGTCGACGTCGACGCCGTCCTCGACGCTCGGCGGATATCCGCGAAGTCGCATCATTCGCCGCCGGGCTCGCAAGGATGGGGGGCTGGCGCCATGTGCTAGGATCTACCAATGACCTCGCCGAAGGACCTGGTTCGAAGATGGGTGGAGTGCTTCAACCGGGGAGACGTTGCTGAGCTGGCTTCGTTGTACGCGCCTGACGCGATCAACCACCAAGTGGTGACCGAGCCGCTCGAGGGGCGCGAAGCGATTCGGAGGATGTTCCAGATCGAGTTCGGTCGCGCGAAGATGAAGTGCGTCATCGAGAACCTGTTTGAGGACGGGGAGTGGGCGATCCTCGAATGGAGTGACCCCCTTGGTCTTCGGGGGTGCGGCTTCTTCCAGATCCGAAATTCGCAGATCGTCTTTCAGCGCGGTTACTTCGACCAGCTCAGCTTCTTCCGGCAGCAAGGACTGCCTGTCCCCGAGTCATACCTCGGCGGGACAGATGACGAAGCATGAGTCGGGTTGGGCGTTCGGCGAGCCTCGATCACGTAAAGCAGTAGACTATATTCAAAGGAACAGGCAACGGGATGGCGGACACTGAGGACCGCCCGAATCCGGAAGAGGAAACCATAAGCCATCTCTCAACCGCATTATCGCCATCAGTGCTTGGCTACCTTCAGCGCCGCCTGCGGCGATTCGGACGGGTGTCGCAGTTGCATCGGCGGCCCGAATCCGACGGGTGGCTGAGGCTTCGCCAGCATACACTCCGCCCGGAAACGGTCGATCATGGAATCAATCTCCACGTCCGGAATCCCGTCGAGACGATGCACAGAATACCTAAGGCTGGGCGTGCGGGACGAAACGCTACCGAGAAAACCCATTTAGAGCCTGGTTTCAGCAATCGTGTTACGCGAATAGGCGTGCCATCCCTTGGCCTGCCGGGACATCCTGTATGCGTAGGGGTGACGAATGACGAAGATCCTCAGGCTAATCCTGTACGACCGACGCGGCATACGATGCCTCCCCAACCCGGGATGGGTTCGTGTCAACACGGACGTTCAACCGCAGCGGCTGGCGTTCAAGATCCTAGAGAACAAGGACGCGGTCTTGGCCGAGCTTCAAGATGAGAAAGGGCAGGAGCTCGATGTTCAGATTGCGGATGTCGATCAGCTCACTTGGCGATTCTATGGTGTCCCGTACTCTCCCGCCTCGGCGGCGTGCAAGGCGCTGGCGACGGCCACGATCCGCGTGGGGAGCCGACTTGATAAACCGATGCCGGCGACGTAGCGACTGGGCCAATCGAGGATGAGGTCCTCGGAGGCCGGGCCGATACCGCATCCAGCGTTAGCGTCGCAGCGGGTGCATCAAACGGGCGGAACTTGTCCAATCTGGCCGCGATGGTTGCTGCAATCCTTGGTTGCAAAGGTCAGCTAAGACCTTGAGACCAAGACGAAGGCATGCACGCCCGGAGGGACTCGAACCCCCAACCCCTGGATTCGAAGTCCAGTGCTCTATCCAATTGAGCTACGAGCGCCTAGAGACCCGGGTTCTAGCAGCTCCCGGAGCTGTCGTCACCTGATCTCGTCAGGTGGACGGCGGATCGGCGCGGCGGGCGATCGAAACGACGCGCGCGGCCGCCGCGCGGACGTAGTCGTCCGGTGTGAGGCAGAGCTGTAGGCCCCGCTGACCGGCCGATACCGTCACCTCGGTGTGGCGCTTGATCCCTTCGTCGACGTAGACCGGGAACGGCTTCTTTGCCCCGAAGACGGTGACCCCGCCGCGGACGTAGCCGGTCAACCCCTGGACCTCCTTGAGTGGGACGAGCTCCACTCGCCGGTCGCCGGTGGCGGCCGCCAACGCCTTCAGGTCGAGCGCGTCGGGGCCGGCGAGGACCGCAAAGCAGGGTCCGGTCCGGTCTCCGCGGGCGACCAGGGTCTTGAAGACCTCGTCGACCGGTCGGCCGAGCTTGGTCGCCACCGCCTCCGCGGACAGGTCGTCGGGATCGACATCATACGCCGCGATCCGGTACGGCACCTTCAGTTGGTCGAGGCGCCGGGCCGCGTTGGTCTTCACCGTCTTTGCCATGTCCGCCTCATCGTCCGGTGGTCGATCCCGGCGTCTTCGTAGACCGGTCCCTCCGCCACATAACCCCGCTGCTCGTAGAACGCGATCACCGTCACCTGGGCCGACAGCACCACCTGGTCGTGCCCCCGACGGTGGGCCTCGGCCTCGAGCGCGTCCATGAGTCGGTGGCCGAGGCGCAGGCCCCGCGCCGCCGCTCGGACGGCTACCCGCTCCGCCTTGGCTTTGCCCTCGGGGGTGATGCGCAGCCGTGCGGCCCCGACCGGACGGCCGTCGAGCAGCGCGATGAAGTGGGTGC
>JANQQN010000403.1 GCA_028289325.1 Myxococcota bacterium
CTGGCGCCCGGACCTGCAGCGGGTTGTCGTCGTCCGGGTCCTCACTCCACACCGTCTCGGGGGCGGCGGCGAGGATGCAGAGGGAGGTGTATGCCGCGAGCGCGCGGACCGCGGCTGGGTGAAGGACCCACCGAACCTGGCCCCGGCGGCGAAACTTGTCCAGGTGAGCCTCCAGGGTCTGCAGGCTCTCGAACGTGGGGGCGAGCAGGAGGCGGAAAAATGTCCGCGCGGCGTCGATGATCGAGCGGGCGCCTTCATCGGCGTAGTTGGCCACCGGGCCTTCCGGGACCGCCTCGATGAGCGAAGCCTCGAAGGCGCCCAGGTGGGGATCGATCTCCGCGCTGCGCTGGTATCGAACCGACCATTTCTCGAGCCTCGCTCGCTGCTTGCTGCCGCCGATCCGCTCGAAGAGCGACCTCGGCCTCTGGCCGCCGCCAGGGGTCGCGTCCGGCCGAAACCCAGAGCCGATGAGGGTGTCTTTCAGCGGATCGGGGACGGGATCGCGACAGACGATGCAGCTGGCGAGTCGCAGGTCTTCGCCCATGATCGCGTCGTCGGTCATGGCCTCGTATTGGTGTTCGGCGAGGCGAGTTTGCAGCGCCTCCCCGAACGCTGTCGGCTCGTCGTGGTGGGGGTCGACCAGGTTCGCCGTCAGCTCGACGACGCCGTCCTTCACCGCGATCAGCAGACCGTCTTGCAGAGGCATAGCTGGGACCCAGGTTATCCGGTCCTCGGCCGGGTCGCCAGCAGGGCGAGCACCGCCGCCCAGACCGGCAGGTGGATGATCGCTCGAACCCAGGCCAGGTCCCGCCACCGGCCGTCGAGGAGCTCCAACCAGGCCGGGTGATGGAGGGCGGGCGCGAGCAGCGCGAGCAACACAACGGCCCCTCGCCCTCGGAAGCCCGGGGCCGCGGCCGCGAACGGCAGGAGCCACGTAACGTACCAGGGATGCAGGGTAGGTGACAGGAGCAGCAGGCCCAATAGCAGCCAACCGGCCCGAGCGGGTACCCCTCGCACGTCGGTCGGCGGGAGGAGGATGACCGCGGCCCAGGCCGCGAATACCAGGGCCACCAAGCCGCGCGCGAGCTGATGTCGAGTCAAAGTCAAAGAACCCGCCGGTCCCAGGCCCTCGATGCGGGCCCAGTCCCCCCCGAGAACGGCGCCGCTGAGCTCCAGTAGCACGGAAAAGGCGCCGTCGCCGGCGCGCCACCGAGAAGCGTAGGCCCCGATGCCCTCCCCGGCGTTTCCGCCCGCGAAGACATAGGGGAGGGCAACGAGGGCGATGAGCCCCACCGCGACGGTGGCGCCTCGCCGCGTCGTTCGAAGCGCGGCGGGCATGACTACCAGGCCGTTGAGTTTCGCGAGCGTCGCCGTCGCCCAGCCTGCGTACCCGATGACGGGTCGGGCGGCGGTGAATCCCAAGATGCCCAGGCTCAGGCCCAAGGTGCTGAGGCTGTCGGCGTGGCCTTCCCGCGCCACCTCGAGGATCACCAGGGGGCTGAGGCCCCAGATGAGCGACAAACCGATCGGCCGTCCGCTCACGTGGAGCGCCCGGGCGAGCAAGAACCAAGTCGCGAGGTCAGCGAGGACGAGGAGGGTCTTGAGCCACCACAGGTGGCCGCCGCCGAACAGCTCGCCGACCCCGCCCGCGACGGCAAAAACGAGCTGAGCGAGCGGCGGATAGATCGTCGATAGCTCCGGGTGGTTGATACGGAGCCACGAATGGTCGAGCAGGGTGGGGTCGACGCCCATATGCGGCGCGTCAGCGGGCGGGACCGCGAATGGGAAGGTCCACCCGTGGTGCCACATCACCCGTCCCTCGTAGACGTAACGAAAGACATCTTCGGAAAACGCGGGCGGACACGCCAACGCCCCCAGCCGTGCGATGACCCCGAGCACGACGAGCGTGTAAAAAAGTCGACGGTGGGGATAGTCGGTCGATGACCCATCGAGGGGCGCCGAGGTGACGGATCGAATCAGACCGAGCCATCCAACCCCGGTCAAAGTGGCTGCGGCCACATAAGATGGAAAACGCAGCCGAGGGTCGTCCAACGTAAGGATGTACGCCAGACCCGTCAGCCAGCACACCGCGAAGAGTACCGTCGCGAGCGGGAAAACTTGGGTGGTCAGACGGTTGTTTGACACGTGTTTATCAACCTGCGATCAAACCGAAGGCCTTGTGATGAGTAAGCTTTTTCGATTTCGAGTTGCGGTGGGGGTCCTTGCCGCAAGCGGCGCAATCGGACTGTCGGTCTCCGCGGACGCGGCCCGCGTGCGCGGGACGCTCGGTGAGCTCGAGGTCGCGGTGACCGGCAAGCTGCTCGGCTTCACCCGGACCCGGGTCGCCCCCCCGGCGAAAGACGCGGCGTCGCAGCGACGCGACACCGCCCTGTTCCTCGCCGTGAAGAACGGGGAGTCGTTTCCGATTCCTACTCCGACCGAGCATCAGATCATCACCATCGACGGGCTTCGATTCTTACCGAACATCGCGACCTGCGCATCCGACGCTCAGGTCAGCTTCGTCAACGCCGATCGCGAGCCGGTGACCATCACCGTCGACGGCGCCGCGCTGGGCACGGTCGCGCCCGGGGCCCAAAAGACCTACGTGTGTAGCCCCGGCAAAGTGACCCGGACGGTGCGAATCGTGGAGTGGCCCCACATGCGGGCGCTGGTTTACGTAGGGGAGGTCGGGGTCGCCGACATCCCGAACGACCGAGGCCGGTTCTCGATCGAGGCGCCTCGAGGATCTTACGAGCTTCAGGTGATCGACCGCGACGGCGTCGTGGCCACCCGAGAAGTGCAAATCGAAAAGCGAGACGTGGATATCGGCAAGCTTGAGCTCGCCGCCCCTCGCAGCGGGTCGAACAGCGAATGAGCGGTCCGATGAACTTCTGGACCCGCCACGCGGTCCTGTTGGTCCTGTGCGTTATCGCGCCGTTCACGGCGGCCCTCTACCTCGATACGACGTCGACGATAGAGAAGGCGAAAGAGGGCAGTCGTCGATCTCTTCAGCTCGCGGTGCCGGGTCTTCAGCTGATCCTGCAAAATCAAGCCTACCGCGCGGTGAGCACCGCCATGTCGGCCGCCCAGCGCACCGTCGACGACGACAAGTTTCAAAAAGTACGGCGTGGCGGAACGCGGGCGGAGGCACCGACGCAAGAGATCCTGCGGCTGTTGAACGAGGCCACCCCCCGCCAGGGCTTCGCGTGGCTCGTGAACGCCGAGGGCCAGGTCATCCTCGCCAACGGCGCGTCCGATCTCGCCGAGAGCCCACGGTCCATCCGCGGTCACCCGGTGTACGTCGATACTCAGCAGGGGTACGCTGTGGACGGCGTGTGGAGCTCTCACAAAGAGCTCATCCTGGTCGCGGGCGCCCCGGTGGTGGAAGACGGGGAGGTCAAAGGCGCCATCTTGGTGGGCTGGCCCGTGGATCAGGAGGCACTCGAGGAGTGGGCGGAGACCTTGCGCTCCGAAGTGACCCTCGCGTCGGACGAAGGCGTTCTCGTGAGCTCCGCTGCCTCCGAGTTGGCAGCAACGGTGGTCGAGGCCGCCTATGACGCGGTGAGCCCGGTTTACGCCGGTGACCGCGAGGAGCCGTTTACCGACGATACCTTTCCGTTCCTTCCGTTGATGGTCGACCACCGGGCCACCGGAGAAGCGTACGTGTCGTTCGGGACCCCGGTGCTCGGCGCGCCCAGCCGGTACCAGTGGATCATCTCCGTGGATGCCGCTGGCGGTCTGACTCATCTATCGGAACGACAGAGCGTCGTGCTGGGCGCGATGGTCGCGTCGTTCTTGCTCGCTTTGCTCATCGCGATCCTCAACTACCGGAGCTTCGTGGTGCCCAACGACCGCATCGCCGAGCACCTGTCCGAGCTGCAAATGGGCCGGGGGGAAGTCGAGCTACCGGAAAACGCGGTCAGTCAGCCCTTCCGGCGCCTGGTCCGCCTGATCAATATGACCGTGCAGCGGATCCCTAACCGCGGCATGGCCGTCGCTACCGCCGACCTTTCGAGCATCACTCGTCCGCCGGGAGACGACGACGTGGCGTTCGGCGCTCTGAAGCCGCCGCGCCCGACGCCCCCACCCGCGTCTGTGCCGCCAGAACCGGCGCCGATGCCCGACGAGCTTTCGGCCATCTCGCAGATGCCTTCCGCGACGCTCGAGCCGATGCCCCTGGAGAGCCTGCCTCCGCAGGCCTCGACCCTGGGTCTACCGCCCGACCCCACGATTCCCAAGATGGCGGCAAATGGGGGCGGATCGCCGTTCGATGCCGGGGATGAGACCGACGCGACGTCGTTGCCGCCACACTTGAACCACGACGATCAGTCGTCCCCACCGTCCCATCTGCCGGACCTCGCGCTGTTGTCCGCCCCCGGCGCGGAAGCGGCGATCGCCGACGCCATCGCTCAGCTCGAGGGCGCCCAGATGCAGGCCGAAGCGGGCGCAGGGGGCGCCGCGAGCCGGCGCTCCGCGGCGGACATCCGCGGGCGCCCGATGATGGGCGGGGGCGCGGCGGCTCCGGTCGCTCAATTGGACGATGTCAGCCTAGCCCCGTCGGGCCCCCCGCCCGGCGTTCGCGGCGGGGGCAGCCTGGATTTGGGTCAGGCGGCGGCGCTCCCTCAGGATTCCCGTCCGCCGTTCGGGCCCGAGGAGACCGTCGTGGCGCCGGTGGCCACCGAGCTGCTGGCGAAATCGGCGCGCGACGACCTCACGGGTCGTCACCCGGTGCCTCGAGCCCAGGGGCAGGATTCGACGCTCGTGTCGGACCCGCCGTTGGACCTGTTAGCGCAGACCGCTTCCGGCTCCGAGCCGAAGGTGAGAGCTTCAAGCATCACCCCCGCCGACAACCTCGAGCCGGACGATCGCGCGCACTTCACGGAAGTGTATGAGCGCTTCATCGATCTTCGCCGACGCTGCGGGGAATCGACCAGCGACCTGGCATTCGACCGCTTCTTGGCCAAGCTAACCCGAAACCGGGACAACCTGGTCAAGAAGTACAGCTGCCGCACGGTCCGCTTCCAGGTCTACAAGAAGGACGGCAAGGCGGCGCTCAAGGCAACGCCGGTCGGCGGCCGCTGATGCCTCGGGCGGCCATGACCGCCTCACCCGCTGATCTGCGCTCGCTGCCCCCGGGCCGATCGATCGCGCGCGCTTACGGTTGTTCGCCGGCCCTTCGCCGAGCTTCCTCGAGGAGCTGCTGAAGCTTTGGCTGGTCCGGAAACGTCTGGGCCGCTGCGCTCAGGTGGCGGATGGCGTCACGGGGGCGGCCGCGCTTTAGAGCGACCTGCGCTGCTTGGACGCGAAGCCGCACATCGTCGGGTAGCTCCGTGACGAGGGCTTCGTACAGCTGGGCCGCGCGATCGAGGTCGCCGGCCAGGAATCGCGATTTGGCCTCCGATCGTCGTGCATCGGGGTCGTTCGGTCGGAGCCGGCCCGCCCGAGCGAACGAGGTTACGGCCCCAGGGAACGCACGACGAGACAAGGACACCTGCCCCGCGGCCATCCAACACGAGAAGCAGCGCTCGTCGAGCTCGACCGCGCGGTCGGCCAGCACCCGCGCCTCCTCGAGCCGGTCGACGTAGACGTACGCATAGGCGAGGTCGGCGAGGGTCTCGGGTGACCGACCGTTGGTCAGCTCATTTGCCCGCTCGTATTTGGCGACCGCGGCCGCAGGCTCACCCTCCTGCAGGTGAAGCAATGCGCGTTCCCTGAGCAGCGCGGCGGATCGAGGCAAGGCCGCGAGGCCATCGTCGTAAAATGCCCGTTCGCACTCGGGGTCATCGAGCATCGCGCACACGCTTGCACCAAGTAGATATGAGTGCTCCAGCTGAGGATCCTTGGCGATGGCGATTCGGCAGTGCTTCCGCGCGAGGGGTAGGTCGCCGGCCCTCGCGGCTTCGATCGCCGTCGCCAAGGCGGGCGCGCCAGGCGACCGGCGTCCGAGAGCCATGCCAGGCCGAGGAGGGGTGAGCGCCCCACCCTCGGCGCGGTCCGGTGCGCGTACGTGTTCGGTGTGACCTGACGAGGGCGACGGCTTACCCGCGGCAGGGGTGACGGGTGCAGAGCGCTCGGCGATGGGCCCGCTCGCGCAAGCGGCGAGGATCCACGCCGCCACCACCGACCTTCGCATCGTCACGACCCTACGCGGCGCCGTCGGCGGATGGCAAGAATCGTCGTCGCACGACCAGGGCCGACAAGCCCTCGTCGAGGTCCTCACGTGGGTTATTGGTCACGTCTGTAGGCGCATCAATCAGTAGGGCGGTAGCCCGGGCAGATCGATGGCTTCTGGAAGGGCGCCCGCCGGCGCGCACGGGAGCGTGATCACGAACGCGGCTCCGCCCCCGGGGGCACGATCGAGGACGATGGAGCCTTGATGCTGAAGAACGATCTTCTTGACGATGGCCAGGCCGAGACCCGTGCCCGTGTTCTTGGTCGTGAAGTACGGCTCGAAGACTTTATGGACCTCGTCGTCGGGGATTCCGGGGCCGTTGTCTTCCACCCGCAGCTCTATCCGACTCTCGGCGGTCAACGCGCACGAGATGAGCAACTCGGCCTGCCCGGAGCCCGCGGCCTGGATGGCGTTCGTGACCAGGTTGTGTAGGACCCGTCGCATGAGTACCCGGTCGATACCCGCGACCACCGGCCCCGGCGGCATATCGACGGTGATCTGCGCGTCGGGCTTGAAGTAATTGTAGGCGGCCAGGAAATCTTGGAGAAAGTCACGCACCTCGACGTGAACGGGCATGACCTCGGGAAGCTTTGCGAAGCGGGAGAACTCGTCGACGAGTCGGGTCAACGCCCCGATCTCCTCTTCGACCATGCCGCTCGCATCGTCAACGAGGCGCCGGAACCGGTCGTCGCCGTCCGGGGCTCGGCGCCGAAGCTCCTGGATGGCGAGCCGGATGGGGGTGAGCGGGTTCTTGATTTCGTGGGCGAGGCGCCGGGCGAGCTCCTGCCACCCCGAAACCTTCTCCAGATAGATGATCCGATCGCGGGCTTGGGCCACCTCGTGAATCATGCGGTTGAAGCCCAGGCTGAGCTCGGTGATCTCGTCGTTGCCGGTCACATTGACCCGAAAGCCGTAGTCACCGCCCGCGACGCGCTCGGTGGCGTTGGCGAGTTCGGCGATGCGTCGCGTCACTCCTCGGGCGATCGCGTAACCGATCGCCACCGCGAGCAACATCACCACCAGCGCGATAGCGAAATACGCCCGATAGAAGCTGCTCGCCCGGGCACCTTCGGTTCGGAGCGAGAAGTCGTACAGCGTCGAGATCTGCTCGGCTTGGGCGCGATCGGTCAGGTAGGCCCGCGCCAGGATGAACACCGCCTCCAGCCGGGGGGCCTCGCCGACCCCGAGCGGCAAAGCGATGGTCTTCGGCACGAAGCGTTCGCCTTTCCGGTCGGCCGGGCCTTCGACCTGGGCCAGTAGTCGTCCGTCGGCGTCGAAGACCCGCAGCTCTCGGATGGCTTCAATGTCGGCCACGAACTGAGACAAGCGCACGTATACGTCGTCCGGCCGCCGCTCGCGGGCGGCGCGGATGAGGATCGGGTCTCGGGAGATCGTTTCCGCTCGGGCGGAGTACTCGGCCTTCTTCGCGTCGAAGAACTCCTTGAAGAACACCGCGGATTGCTCGAGCTGAGCGCGAACGTCGTCGTGCATCGACAGGGCGAGTCGAGATTCGATGATCAGGGGGATGAATACGATCGAGATGACGAACGGCGTGGCCGCGCACAAAAAGATCGCCACGAGGATCCTGCGCTCGAATCGCGAAAACCTGGGCCATCTCACGGCGTTCTTGCCTCGACTGACGGGCGCGTTAACCCATCTGATTTGAACACGAACACCGTGCCCCCCGCATCGGATTCCGATCGAAACAGTCGTGCCACCGCGCCAAAAAACGCCTGAGGCCGGCCCGACGCGGCGCCCCGTGGATTCGACATGAACTGCCGGCTGCGCTCGATCAGCTCCGGGGAGATGGGGTTGAGCGCGACCCGAACTCGCACCTGGTAGCCGGCGGGCTCAGTGAGCCGGGCGAGGGGTACGAGGGGAATATCGACGGTTCCACACGCCCGAAGGGCTCGATCGATGAGTTTGTAGACCCGACGAAACGTATCCTGTTTCTCGTCCTGGATACGTACGAAAACGATCTCGTCCCAGACGTCGAGACGGAGCTCACATCGCCGCCGCCGTAAAACGAGCGGACTCCCGTCGGGGGTGAGGAGCTCCACAGACAGGACGGCGCGGCTCGTGAGCCCGCCGGCGAGCCGTTTGCGGAACGCCTCCGTGAATACGTTGGTGATCGCGAACTGGGTGCGAACCAGGTTTCGGTCGAGGCGCAGTCGCGCGTTCAGCCGTTCCGGCTGGGCGTGGGCGCTGCGAGCGGGGAAGACCGCCGATAGCAGCAAGACGGCCTGCACGAAACGCCGAACCCCCATGGTCAGAAAGCCAGGTCCAGCATGTAGGACAGCGACAGAGTGAAGTATCCGACCGACGTGTCGAACTTCAACCCGATATCGAACGACACCGGAAAGTTCCCCCCGGTACCTCGGCCGGTGCGGTCTTCCTGCAGCTCATCGAGAGAGGCGGTCGTGGTGATGTCGATGCCGCCATATGCGTACATTCGATAGAGCAGATCGCCCCCGGTTAGGAGCGGAATGCTGTAGTCGGCGCCGACGCTGATGATCAGGTCATCGTAGTCGTTGGACTCGGAAAAGTTGACCTGGACGCTTCGAGGTAGCGAGTCGCGATTCCACGCGAAGTACGCGAAGTCGCTTATGAAGAATTGATTAAAGAAAGGCGTTTGTCCCTGGATCAGTCCGCCGAATCCGCGAAGGATGAGGCTGTGGCGACCGAACAGGGAAAAGGCTTGTTGGATCTCGCCGGTGTACTTGCTGAACTCGTAGCTCGAGCCGAGAAGGGTGGTTCCCGCTTCTACCGCGAGGGCCACCCGATATCCCTGGGTCGGGATGAAGGGGTCATCGCGAGTGTCGCGCTCGTAGGTTAGGGCGAGGGTCGATAACACCGACTCGTCCGAGAGGATCGACGGCGCCCGCCGCACGGTCGACGGATCGAGACTGTTGGGGAATCGATCCGCCCGTACCGACTCCAGCCGATACAGCAGCGACACCCGTTGCGCGGGCCCGACGCCGATTCCGAGGCCGAGGGTGCCGCCCCATCGGTCGTAAGTGAGCTGAGGCCCGGTGGGATCGGCGTCGTCGACGGGTTCGGCGCCCTGGACGAAGATCGCGGACGCCGACAGCTGCAGCGAGGTGTCGGATAGGTAGGGGACGAACAACCGCGCTTCGGCGCCACGACGGCCGGAGCCGACCACGAAACTTCCGCCGACCGTGACCCCGCGCCCCAAGAAGTTGGTCTCTGCGAGCCCCAGCCCCCCGAATACGGGCGAGACCCGCGAGTACCCGAGATAGAGGTTGTCGATCAGGATCGTGTTTCGCTCTTCGATCTCCAGGACCAACAGGACCTGTCCCGGGCGCGAGCCTCGGCGAAGGCTGACTTCCACGCTGCGGAAGAAGCCGGTGTTCAGCAGCCGCAGTCGAGACTCCTCGATCTTGTCTTCGTCGAGGAGGTCTCCGGGCGCGACCAGCAGTCGGCGCTCGATGACCGTACGCGCGGTTTTGTCGTTGCCTACGACGTCGATGCCTTCGATGAATTGGGCTCGGGGCTCCTCGAACGGCCGTCCGGGGCCTTCGAACATGCGGTCGAAGGCTTCGTCGTCGTCCGGCGGCCGGCCCGCGGTGGTGGTCGATGTCTCCGCGGCGACGAGGTGACTGTGCAGCCCCACGACGAGGGCGATCGTCGCCGAGGCGACGACGAGGGGGCGAGGGGTCATAAGCGTGCGCTCGAGGGCCGGGCCGTGACGAGGAAGGTCTCCTGGTGAAAGTCGCTGCGGGCCTCCACGACCAAAGGGCGCCCCAGTCGGCGCTCCAGCGCGAGCAGATGGATCTCTTCCTCACCGCTGAGCATCGCGACCACCTCGGGCATGGCGGTGATCACCAGGTCGGCGTCGGGGTGCAGTCGAGCTTGTCGCTCGACTTCGTGGAAGATCTCCTTGCACATGGTCCGCCGCGATCGGACCCGACCTCGACCCGAACAGTAGGGGCAGGGCTCGGTCAGGAGCTTGCCGAGCGACGGGCGGACCCGTTTGCGGGTCATTTCGACGAGCCCCAAGCCGCTCATCGGCTGGACATGGGTTCGAGACCGGTCGCGACCGAGGGCTTCGAGAAACTGGGCGTGGACCCTCTCCCGTGACTCGGGGCGCTGCATATCGATGAAGTCGACGACGATGATGCCGCCCAGGTTGCGGAGCCGAATCTGCTCGACGATGGTGTCGATCGCATCGAGGTTGGTCTTGAGGATCGTCGCCTCGAGGTCTTTGGACCCTACGAAGCTCGCGGTGTTGATGTCGATCGCGGTCAGCGCCTCCGCTTCATCGACGACGATCGCCGCCCCGCTCTTCAGATGGATCTCGCGGGTCAGCGCGCGCCGAAGCGCGGGCTCCACCCCCCGCTCATCAAACAGCGACGGGCCTTGGTACACCTCCACCCGCTCGGCGAGGTGGGGCGCGCTCGCTTCGAGCAATCGTCGGATGCGGTCGGCCTCCCCGCTGTCGTCGACCAGCATCCGCTTGACGTCGTCGTTGAAGAAGTCCCGGGTCGCCCGGAGCACGAGATCGAGGTCCGGCATCACCAGCCCCGCCTCCGTCGTGTTGCGGGTCTTAGACTGAACCTCGGCCCACAGTGACCGCAGAAACTCGACGTCTTGTCGGATGCGGGCGTCGTCGAGGCCCTGGCAGACCGTACGGGCGATAAACCCGCCCTCTCCGGGCTGCCGAATATCCGCCAACAGCTCCTTGAGGCGGCGCCGTTCGGATTCCGAGGTGATCTTTCGAGACACCCCCAGGCGCCGCATCGTCGGCATGTAGACCACGTATCGTCCGGGCAGGGTGATGTACGTGGTGACCCGGGCGCCTTTGGTCCCGATGGGCGCCTTGGCGACCTGGACGGTGACCGGCTGCCCCTCGCGGAGCAGCTGCTCGATCGTCGGGCGCTCGGCCGCCTCGGATACCATGGGGTGCGCTTCCGGATCGCTTTCATCGTCTTCGAGCTCTGGTCCCTCGTCGTCGGCGTCATCGGCGAGCTCTCCGGGGAGCACCACGTCGTCCACGTAGAGAAACGCCGCCCGGTCGAGACCGACCTCTACGAAGGCGGCCTGCATGCCCGGCAAGACTCTACTCACCCGACCGGAATAGATGTTACCAACCACGCCCCGACGGTGATCGCGCTCAACGTGGACTTCCTGAATGACGTCGTTCTCCAGGACCGCTACCCGCGTTTCGCCATGGCCCCGGCTGACCAAGATTTCGACGTCCATCCGGCGGAAGCCTAGCAGGCGAAAAGCGCGATTTGAAAGGTTTGGGGTGGGGGCCCTGTTCTTCTTTGGCTTCGAGAGGCGGTCGTCGTGCCCTACAGCGCCCCCGAGGGCCGGTCGTGTCGAGCAATTTGGCTTGCGATGGACCGGTTGCCGCTCGAGATGCGCTTCAACACGTTGCAGAGGAGGACCCGCCGCGGTGGAGTCGTGGGGCCGCGGCGGGGTGGTGGGGAGCTTCGCTCGGCTACAGCTTCTCGAGGAGCTCGGGAACCGCCTTGAACAGGTCGGTTACGACGCCGTAGTCGGCGATCTGGAAGATCGGTGCCTCTGGGTCCTTGTTGATGGCCACGATCGTCTTCGAGCCCTTCATGCCTGCGACGTGTTGGATGGCCCCCGAGATGCCGATCGCGATGTAGAGATTCGGTGCCACGACCTTGCCGGTCTGACCGATCTGCATGTCATTGGGCACCCATCCCGCGTCCACGACGGCTCGGGTGGCCCCGATGCCTGCGTTGAGCTTGTCCGCGAGAGGCTCCAGGACCTTCCCGAAGTTGTCGGGTTCTTTGAGGCCGCGGCCGCCGGCGATCACGACTTCGGCGTCGGTGAGTTCGGGGCGCTCCGAAGCGAGCTTGTTGAACTTGACGAAGCTGGTCTTGATCTCGGGAAGGTTCACGGCCATCGCGTTGACGGCGCCGGCGGCGTCAGCGGGCGCAGCCGCGTCGAACTCGGTGGGACGGGTGGTGACCACCTTGACGTCGGTCGTGATCTCGACGGCGGCGATCACGTTACCGGCCTGGATCGGCCGGAGCAGCTGCATGCCGTCGTCACCCGCGAAGCCGATCACGTCGGACGCCATGCCGGCGTTGAGCAGCGACGCCGCTCGGGGCATCAGATCCTTACCGTGGGCGGTGGCCGCCATGCACACCACCGTGGCGCTCGACGCCTCAGCCGCGGCTTTGACCACGTAGGCGTACGGTTCGGCCATCAGGTTGGCCAGCGCCGCGTCGTCGGCGACGTGGACCGCCTGCACATACTTGGCGAGCTCTTCGGCGGCGCCCGAGGTCGACGAGCCGATCACGAGGCCATGGACCTCGCCGCCCTGTCGGGCCGCGGCCTGCCGCGCGAACGTCAAAGCGGTATAGACAGCCTTCTTGAGGCTGCCATCGGCAACTTCTGCGACTACAAGT
Source organism: Myxococcota bacterium (assembly GCA_028289325.1). Taxonomy (GTDB): domain Bacteria; phylum Myxococcota; class Kuafuiibacteriia; order Kuafuiibacteriales; family Kuafuiibacteriaceae; genus JANQQN01. The sequence continues at coordinate 12,580 of JANQQN010000403.1, forward strand.
ACATTGGACATCAGATCACCTTCGCTTCGTTCTTGAGCTTGTCGACCAGCTCGTCGATGTCGGCCACCGTCTGGCCCGCGGCACGGGTGGGCGGCTCCGCGTATTTGACCATTCGGACCTTCGGCGTCACGTCGACGCCGAGGCTATCGACCGCGATCTCTTCGATCTTCTTCTTCTTCGCCTTCATGATGCCCGGCAGCGACGCGAACCGGGGATGGTTCAGGCGGAGGTCGGTGGTGATCACCGCGGGCAGCGGGATTTTGATGTGCTCGAGGCCGCCGTCGACCTCGCGGACCACGTTGGCCGTCGACCCGTCGATGACCACGCCGGGCTTTTGGGCCTTTTCATCGGCGGAGTCGAGTCCCTCTTCTTTCGACGCGAAGGTCGCTTGAGGCCAGTTCAGATAACCGGCGAGCAGCTGGCCGGCCTGGTTGGCGTCATCGTCGGTGGCCTGCTTGCCCATCAGGACGACGTCGGGGGTCTCCTTTTCGACGATCTTCACCAGAACTCGAGCCACCGCATCCGAGTCGAGCTCATCGGCGAGGACCAGGATCCCGCGCTGGGCGCCCATCGCGAGGGCCTGTCGAATCTGCTGGGTGGCGTCTTTGGGGCCGATGCTGCACACCACGACTTCACCGCCGTGGGCTTTGGCCAGCCTCAATGCCTCCTCGACCGCGATTTCGTCGAAGGGGTTCGGAACAAAGTTCATGCCGTCGGTGACCAGGCTCGAGCCGTCCGGCGAGATCTTCACTTTGCGCTCGTAGTCCGTGACTCGTTTCACGGTGACGAGGATCTTCATGACGGGTATTCCTCCTGTGTAGTTGAGCGCGACCGACCGCTCACCTAGACGCGATTGCGCGGCATGTCACACCCGGTGTGCTTTACCGGCCTAGGACCGGTCGACTCCCATGTCAACCATTGCCGGTCTCGGTCCCCGCGTGCTACCGCCTGCCAAGTTTATCGTGGGACGTATCATCTCCATCGCCAATCAGAAAGGCGGCGTCGGAAAGACCACCACTGCGGTCAATCTAGGGGCCTCGCTCGCCGCTGATGGTCGCCGGGTTCTTATCGTCGACATGGACCCGCAGGGCAATGCGTCCTCCGGGGTCGGCATCTCGGTTCACGAGTTGTGCTCTGGGGTCTACGACGCGCTTATGCGCGACAAAGATCTCGCGGACATCGTGCGCAGCACGGAGCTCGACACGCTGTACATCGCACCGTCGAACCGCGACCTCGCCGGCGCCGGTCTCGAGCTCGCCGAGCTCGAGCGGCCCCACTTACGGCTGAGAGACGTACTCGTGCCCCTTAAGGCACAGTATGATTATCTGGTCGTCGATAGCCCGCCCTCCCTCGACCTGCTGACGATCAACGGGCTCACCGCTGCGGATACGGTTCTGGTGCCCGTGCAGTGCGAGTACTACGCGATGGAAGGTCTCTCGAAGCTGATGGAGACCATCGAGATGGTGAGAGATTCGCTGAATCCCAGCCTTCAGATAGAAGGCATCGTCTTCACCATGTACGACCCTCGGAACAACCTATCGCATCAGGTGGTGACCGAGGTTCAAGGCTTCTACAACGATAAGTGCTTCAAGACCATGATTCCGCGGAACATCCGGTTGTCCGAAGCGCCGTCCTACGGCAAGCCGGTCATCACCTACGACATCGCGAGCCGGGGCTCCCAAAGCTACATCCAACTCGCCCGCGAGCTCGAGCAGCGCGCGGCGGCGTAAGCCTGGGTGCCGGTCGCAGCGGCGCTCGCTGCCCGACGAACCTTCGGTCTTGCGGAATCCGCTGGGTCCCGTATGAACGGCGCACATGGCGCCGCTCGCGATGATTCCGGCGCTCGTGGGCGGCGTCGCGGCAGCGACGTCGACCGCGACGACCACCGAAAACATCGTGATCTTCGGGCCCCGGCCCACGCCGGTGCCCTGGCTCGACGACCGGACCGCGGCCGTTCAATCGATCCCTCTCGACGACCGGCTGGCGGTGAACGAGAGCCTCGGCGACGTGCTGTCGGAGGCGGCGGGGGTTCGGGTGCAGCGGTCCGGCGGCGAGGGCGCGTTCGAAGGCCTATCGATTCGTGGCAGCGAACCTGACCATACAGTCATCCTGATCGGCGACATCCCTATCGCGGGAACGGACCGGGGCGCCGTCGATCTTTCGATGCTGCCCGTCCAGGCGTTCGAGCGGGTGGAGGTCTTTCGCGGTGGGGCGCCGGCATGGCTCGACCAGGGTCAGATCGGCGGTGTGGTCCGATTGCTGCCGCGGCTCGGAGACCGCGATTACGCTCGCGCCGAGGCCGGCACGGGGTCGTTCGGCGGGTACTGGGGCCGCGCGGAAGCCGGGCTCAGTGGGGCATCGAGCGGGGCGATCCTGGCCGCCACCGCCCGCACCCGCGATAACGAATACCGGTTCTTCGACGACCGGGGGACCAACGCGAATCCCGACGACGACCGCTTTTCGCGCCGGCAGAACGCCGACTCCACCCAGGTTCACGGCTTCGCCCACGCCTACCACGAGTGGTCGTCGCATCGACTCCAGGCCCTGGCGCTGGCCGTGTTTCGCCGTCAGGGGGAGCCGGGAATCGGCCATCGGCAGGCTCGAGAGGCCCGCCGCAACCGGTCTCAAGTGCTAGGGACGCTGGCCTATGACTACCGCGCAGACCGCTGGCGGGTGCAGGCGGTGGGGTCCGTGGGCTGGGATCGCGACGCGTTCGAGGACCCGCTCGGCGAGGTCGGGCTCGGCCAGGAGGACACCCAAGACCAGTACATCGGGCTGCAGGGCCGGTTGGCGGGTCAGTGGGACATCACGAAGGGCTTGGAACTCACCATCGTGAGCGCCGTTCGTCATGACCGCTATGCGCCGGACGACGTATTTGGGTCGCTGGGCAACCAGCCATCGTCTCGGACGACTGGCGGCGGCGTATTGGAGGCCCGCGGGTACGCGCAGTGGGGACGATGGGCGTTCGAGGCCCGGCCGTCGGTCGCGTATCGCTGGAGCCAAGCCCGCCTCGTCGACGGCAACCGGGGCGTGGGACCGATCGAGATCCGGTCGGTGAGCGAGGGGCTGCCGACCTTTCGCCTGGGCCTGTTCGTCAGCCCTCGCCCGTGGCTCGCGGTGCAGGGCTCGGCGTGGTCCGGGCGCCGTTTGCCCACCGTGCTCGAGCTGTTTGGCAATCGAGGCAACCTCGTCGCGAATCCCGGGCTTCGACCGGAGCGAGCGCTGGCCGGGGACCTCGGGGTCCTGGTCAGGGGCCGAACGCGGCTGGGGCGCCGACCGGTCGTCGCGCGGCTGGAAGCGCGCGGTTTCGTCAGTCAGATCGACGACCTCATTCGGTATCGACGCACCAGCCAATTCGTGGCCATCGCGGAGAACGTCGACGCCGGTCGTCTGTTCGGGCTCGAGATGACCACGCGGCTGGCCTTGCCGCCCTGGATCTGGCTCGACGGGCAGCTTGCGTGGCTGGACGCCCGAGATGATCGCGACCGTGAGCTGCCCTTGCGGCCGCGATGGACGGGGCGAGCGCAGGCCGAGGTTCGGGCGGGGGCGTTGGCCGCCGGCTGGGCCGACGACATGCGGGCTCGCGTTGACTGGTCCTACGTCGGAGCCAGTCGCCCCGACCCCGCCAACCTGATCACCATCCAGCCGCGCGGGGCATGGGGCGCGGCGCTCGAGACCCGCCACGGGGGCGATCGCCTCCGGGTCGTGGTCGCGGTTCGCGACCTCTTCGATGCCGGGGGCTCGGACTTGCTCGGCTTTCCATTGCCCGGACGCCGGGTCGACGTCGCGGTGAGCTGGACGGAGACGTTCGAATGAACACCAAGACCTCGGGCCTGCTGCTCGCTCTGTACGTGGTCGCGGGGTGCTCGGGAGGCTCCGAGCGTAACTGCGGCCAGATCGACGGGATGCCCCGTTTCGCGGTCGTCCTCACCGACTTCCAGAGCACCTCCATCGGTCTGCTCGACGCCGAAGGCGAGGCGCTGACCGAGTGCTGGATCGACTCGGGATCCCTGGCCGCCAATCTGGTGGCCACCCTCTCCGGCGATGTGGTCCTGGGCACCGAGCAACCGACCGGGGCGCTGGCGATCATCGATCGCTTCGGCACCGACGTCTACAGCCGGGTGTCGCTCGAATCGCCCACGATCCTGGGGCAGGTTCGATTGCAAGACCCGGATATCTCGGGCGCGTTTTCCGCCAATCCGCACGACGCCGTGACGTCGAGCCCGACGTCGGTGTGGATCAGCCGCTACGCGGGCAATGCCGACCCCGACGCCCCCCCGATCGCCCGGGGGTCGGACCTGCTCGAGGTCGACCCGACGACCTTCATGCGGACCGGA
>JANQQN010000405.1 GCA_028289325.1 Myxococcota bacterium
CGGCCCCGAACATTCCGACGTCGCTGCTCGCCGCAACAACTTGGGCTTGGTGCTCCTCGTCCTGGGCGACCTCAGGGGGGCAAAGGCGCAAATCGAGCAGGCGCTGGCGTCGGACGTGAAGACGTTCGGCCCCGAACATCCCTCCGTCGCTATTCACCGCAACAACCTGGGCAGAGTGCTCCAGGCTCTGGGCGACCTCGAGGGGGCGAGGGCGCTGTACGAGCAGGCGCTAGCGTTGGACCTGAAGACGTACGGCCCCGAACATCCCACCGTCGCTATTCACCGCCACAACCTGGGCAGGGTGCTCCAGGCTCTGGGCGACCTCGAGGGGGCGAAGGCGCTGTACGAGCAGGCGCTGGCGTCGGACCTGAAGACGTACGGCCCCGAACATCCCTCCGTCGCTGTTCACCGCAACAACCTGGGCAAGGTGCTCCAGGACCTGGGCGACCTCGAGGGGGCGAAGGCGCAAATCGAGCAGGCGCTGGCGTCGGACCTGAAGACGTACGACCCCGAACATCCCAACGTCGCCACAGACCGCCACAACCTGGGCAGGGTGCTCCAGGCCCTGGGCGACCTCGAGAGGGCGAAGGCGCAAATCGAGCAGGCGCTGGCGTCGAACCTGAAGACGTACGGCCCCGAACATCCCACCGTCGCTCTTCACCGCAACCACCTGGGCAGGGTGCTCCAGGCCTTGGGCGACCTCGAGGGGGCGAAGGCGCAAATCGAGCAGGCGCTGGCGTTGGACCTGAAGACGTACGGCCCCGAACATCCCAACGTCGCTATTCACCGCAACCACCTGGGCAGGGTGCTCCAGGCCCTGGGCGACCTCGAGGGGGCGAAGGCCTAGCTCCAGCAAGCTCTCGCGATCTTCACGCAGCGGCTGGGACCAAACCATCCGCGTACCCAGACGGTTCAGAATCACCTCGACCAGGTCGGACGCGGAAGCGAGCGTCCATGACGCCAGCGCGAGGGCCTCTTCAGCTCATGCAAATCAGAGCGACTCGCTGCTTTTTGGCATAACGTCCAATATCAGAAGAGGGGTTCAGACCGAAAAGCCATGTGAAGTCGAGGTCTTGCAGCGTAGATCGAGTGTTCGAAAGCAAGGCGCCGGACGCCTATGGACAGCATCGTACGATGCTTCACGACGCCGCATAACAACCGTTCCGAGGTGCCCCTCGTCAGTCATCGGCGATGTGATCGTCGTCCACCGCCGGCGTCGGTGGCTGCGAACCGGTCTCGAGCTCGGCCTTAAGCAGCCGCCACGATGGCAGCTGCGCCTGCAGCTCTTCCGGTAAGTCCCGAGTGAGACGATAGTCGGCGACACCGATCGGTTGATTCGTCTGGCGCAGAGAGTACTCGACGACCGTCCGGTCCCGCTCCTTGCACAGCAGGAGGCCGATCGATGGCCGATCGTCGGGATGACGAAGCTGCCGATCGATCGCTTCGAGATAGAAATTTAGCTTGCCGACGTGCTCCGGTTCGAACCGTGTTGTCTTGAGCTCGATGACGACGAAGCATCGCAGCCGGACGTGGTAGAACAGCAAGTCCAGGTAGAAGTCGCGGTCGCCCACCGTTAGTCGATGCTGCCGGCCCATGTACGCGAAGCCGACGCCGAGCTCGAGCAGAAAGCTCCGAAGGTGGGAGATCAGGCCGCGCTCGAGTTCGCGCTCGGCGATTTCGCCTTTCATATCGAGGAAGTCGAGACTGTATGGGTCCTTGAGCGCGGTCTGCGCGAGATCGGACTGCGGCGGCGGAAGCGTTCGCTCGAAGTTGGTTTGGGCCTGCCCCTGACGATCGATGAGCCGGATTTCGATCTGATGAACGAGGACTACTCGGCTCCAGCCGTTCGCGAGGCAGGCTTTCGCGTACCAAGCGCGCTCGGTCTGGTTCTTACCTTGTCGAGGAGGACGCAGTGGTAGCTCCATGGAATTTGTGCAGATTCGGTCTGCACAAATTCGGGTTCACCCCATGCCGCTGCAAAGGCGCGCATGTACTTCAGATTCCGTGCCGAGAAGCCTCTTTGGCCTGGAAAAGCGAGCCGTAGGTCGATGCTCAGCTGATCGATGACCTTCGCCCCCCAGCCTTGAGAGTTCTGGCGAGTCAGAATCTCTCGTCCGATTTCCCAGTAGAGCTGGACGAGCTCGCGATTGACCGCCGAGCTTGCACGCGTCTGTGCGGCGCGGACTCGGACGGTGAGCGCGTCGAGCAACTCCACGTAGCCCTTCGGCATGAGCTCGTCGGACACGATCGCCGAACGCTACCACGATCCATGCGCTGAGCGGGGTCCACTGGTCATGCTGCTTCAATCTGGCGATCGTAGGCGTGCCACTTGTTGTCGGGACTGTCGATGACCCACGTGATGTGGCCGCTTCCCTTGATGCTCGTCGATGACTGGTGCACGCCGTCGTGGGTGGCGGCGTGGAAGAGCGTTTGTAGTGTCCCTTTTCGATCTTGACCGTCTCGACGGCACAATCGACGAGGTAGAGAGCGCCGGCTTTCGCTGCCCGAATCCAAAGGCCGAGGTAACGCTTCGACGGTTGCCCCTGGTAGCGCTCGAACTGCAAGATCGGCGTCGGCCTTAAGCAGCCACCACGACGGTAGCTGCGCCTGCAGCTCGTCCGGTAAGTCCCAAGTGAGACTATCGTCGGCGACACCGATCGGTTGACTCGTCTGGCGCGGAGAGTACTCGACGACCGTCCGGTCCTGCTCCTCGCACAGCAGCAGAAAGCTCCGAAGGTGGGAGATCAGGGCGCGCTTGAGTTCGTGCTCCGCGATTTCGCCTTCCATATCCAGGAAGTCGAGAGTGTATCATTCCTTGAGCGCGGTCTGAGCGAGATCAAACTGCGGCGGCGAGGGCGTTCGCTCGAAGTTCATTTGGGCTCAGCTCTGCGCCTGCCGATAGATCAGGCCATGGCCGGCAGTTCCTGTGCCGTCGCCGCGGCTCCGTGGATCAGCGTTCGCGCATCGCGCGCTGAATTCTTTTTAAAGGATTTCGGGTCGGGCGGTGGGGCGACGGCGGTGTCGGAGGAGTGGTCGGCGTCGATGGTGCGGTCAGCGCGGCCGTTATCTGTTCCGCGAGGGCGTCCACCGCGGGCGGGGACAAGATCGACGTATGGCTCCCGGGCAGGACAACGGTCCGGGTCTCGGGGGGGAGGTTGTCTTCCCACCCGAGTAAGGGCGTGCGCACCCAGGTCTCGTACAGTTCGCTGTCCGTCGAGCTGATGAGGATCGACGGCGCGCGAACCGATGCCTCCGGCACGTAGTCGAACATCTTTCGAGCGAGGTACAGGGCGCGGTCTTCGGTCTCGACCCTCGCTGGGTCGTTCGCCTCCGCCGACGCGTTCAGCCCCCAGTCGGTCTTGATCCGGTTGACCACTCGGCCGGCGATCGATCGAGGCCCTTCGGTGAACAGCCGGCCCACCAAGCGCTCGACGCGCCGGGAATGGCGGCGTTTGAGGTTGCGCCAGACGACGGCGTCGACGAGCACCAACGCCTCGACCTCGAGCCCGTTCGCTTCCGCCTTTTTGGCGACTTCGAAGGCGAGGGCGCCGCCGAAGCAGAACCCGAGCACGATGAGGGGCCCGCCTCGATGTTGGTCGATGATGAAGTCGTAATAGGCCTTCACCAGCCGTTCCCGAAGAACGCTGCCCTCGTGGTCGTCTTCGTACAGCGCCTCCTCTTCGGGGACGTACAGCGCGGACACCGGCCGGTCGTCGCCGAGGCGTTCCGCGAGCTCGGCGTAGAGGCTGATGCCGTACAGACAGTAGATCGGCGTTTGCTCGCCGTGGGCGCGAAGCGGCACCATCGCGCGTTCGGCCGGGGCGTCATCCGCGCGCAGGGCTTGCGCGAGTCCGGCCACGGTTGGCGCCTGCAAAAAACGTCCGACCGGGACTCGCGTCCCGAACGCGCGCTCGATGTCTCGGAGAAGCTGCAGGGTGAGCAGGGAGTGGCCGCCCATCTCGAAAAAGTTGTCGTCGACGCTCAAACGGTCGACGTTGAGCAGCGCTTTCCAGATCGCCGCCGCCCGGGCCTCGACGTCGTTGCGAGGGGCCAACGGAAGGGCGTCGGCGGATCCGCTGCGGTCGGGGGCGGGCAGCGCGCTGCGGTCGACCTTTTGATTGGGGGTGACGGGCAGGGCATCGAGGACCACCAGATGGTTCGGGATCATGAAGCCCGGGAGCCCTTCCGCCAGCCGGCGTCGGGCGTCGGTCTCGTCGAAATCGCCGGTACACGCGACGTAGGCGACGAGGCGAGGGTCGCCCGGCTGGTCCTCTCGGACCACGGCCACCGCGTCGTGGACCGCCGGAAGCTTGCGAAGCCATGTCTCGATCTCG
>JANQQN010000430.1 GCA_028289325.1 Myxococcota bacterium
CCGATCCGTGGGGCGCCCTGGCCCGGCCCCGAGGGCTTTCCTCGGCGGAGGCCGCAGCAGCCGGTCAGGAGGGCTGGATCCTCGGCCTGCCGGCGCCGATCCCGCCTCCGGGGTGACCATCACTCGCGCGTGAACGCCGCCGGCCGCGCTTTCGAAGTTGCGCGGGCCGGGTCATTCGACCTAGCGACTCGGCCACGGCATGGGCTTTCAGTGTGGCATCGTCGGCCTTCCAAACGTCGGCAAATCTACGATCTTCAACGCCTTGACCTCGGCCGGGGCCGAGGCGGCGAACTTTCCGTTCTGCACCATCGAGCCGAACAGCGGCGTCGTTCCGGTGCCCGACCCGCGGCTGGATGAGATCGCGGCGCGCATCCCGCCCCAGAAGATCGTGCCCACCGCGATGACCTTCGTGGACATCGCGGGGCTGGTGAAAGGCGCCTCGCAGGGCGAGGGCCTCGGCAACCAATTCCTCGGCCACATCCGCAGCACGAACGCGGTCGCCCATGTCGTGCGGTGCTTCGACGACGAGAACGTCGTCCACGTGGACGGCTCGATCGACCCGATCCGAGATATTGAAGTTATCGATACCGAGCTCATTCTCGCGGACCTCGAGACGATCGACAAACGGTACGCCACCACGGAGAAGAAGGCCCGCACTGGCGATAAAGACGCTCGCGCCCAGTTCGAAGCGCTCGAACCCCTCAAGAAGGCCCTCGAGCAAGGCACGCCGGCCCGGGCCGCCGGTCTCGAAGCCGAGCTGCTGGGGCGGGTGCGTGAGCTCCAGCTGATCACCCTGAAGCGGGTCATGTACGTGGCCAACGTGGCGGAGGAGGACCTCGAGAATCTCGACGCCAACCCCTATCTCGCCCAGGTCCGCGCCCGCGCCGAGGCCGAGGGATCGGTCGTAGTCCCCATCTGCGGCAAGATCGAGGCCGAACTGTCGGAGCTGGAGGGCGACGAGAAACGCGAGTTCCTGGCCGAGGTCGGCCTCCAGGAGCCCGGCCTAGACCGGGTCATCCGCGCGGGCTACGGCCTGCTCGGGCTGGAGACGTTCTTCACGGCCGGGGAAACCGAGGTTCGCGCCTGGACCTTCCAGGCCGGATGGACCGCGCCCAAGTGCGCCGGGGTCATTCATAGCGACTTCGAGCGGGGATTTATCAAGGCTGAGGTCTACCACTACGACGATCTGGTGCGCCTCAACACCGAGGCCGCGATCAAGGAAGCCGGCCTCCTCCGGATCGAAGGCAAGACCTATCTCATGCAGGATGGGGACATCGTGCATTTCCGATTCAACGTATAGAGGAATGCACTATAATGGTCGCAGGTTGGCCAAGACGATCGAACCGCAGGTCGACCTCAACCTGCTCTGGACGCTGAAGGTCCTTCTCGAAGAACGCAACGTAACGCGGGCCGCGGAGCGCCTGAACATGACTCAGTCCGCGCTCAGCCATCGGCTGCGCCGGCTTCGGGATCTCCTCGGCGACCCGCTGTTCGTGGCCACCAGCCACGGCCTCACCCCCACCTCCCGCGCCGAGGCGATCGAGGGCCCGCTATCCGACGGAATACGCCACCTCCAGACCGCGATGCAGGCGGTCGAGGCGTTCGACCCACTGACCACCCGGCGACCACTGAGGCTGGCCGCGGTCGACCAAGCGGAGGTCGCGTATCTCGTGCCCATGATGCGGGCCCTCAACAAGTCCGCGCCGGGGGTAGACCTCGTCGTGCAGACGCCGGGTCCCGAGACTTACGAGCAGCTCGAAGCCGGGGAGATCGACCTGCTCTTTACGCCCTACGTGCCTGACCGTGCCGGCTTACGCCAACGGACGATCCTCGAACACCGGCCGGTGGCCATCGTTCGATCCGGCCATCCGGTCGTCTCCCAAGGCCTCACCCTCGACCGGTACTGCGAGCTGTCCCATATCGTGGTGAATCCGCCCGGAAGCCGGGAATCGGGGGTGGATCGGGCGTTGTCGGCGATGGGCCGAAGCCGCCGGATCGCCTGCGAGGTCCCCCGCTTCGCGGGCGCCGCGTTCATGGTGGTCCAGACCGATATGGTCCTCACCACCACCGATGCGTTCGCGGAAGCGGCCGGCCGTCATCTCGATCTGACCGCTCTCGAATGCCCGCTGGACCTACCGACCGCTCGCATTCGGATGGCCTGGCACGAGCGCTTCGATCGCGACCCCGCCCATCGATGGTTCAGAGACTTTCTCACCACGAAGGTTCGGCCGTGACCTCACGCTGACGGCGCGTTAAGGCGTCCGCATGTCGAGTGAGCGCGCCTACGAAGTCATCGTGATGGGCGCGACCGGCTTCACCGGTCGCCTGGTCGCCGAGTATCTCCTGGAACACGGTCCCGAGGGCCTTCGGTGGGCCATGGCCGGCCGAAGCCCGGTCAAGCTCGAGGAAGTCCGCAAAGAGCTCGCGCAGCGCTTCCCGAGTGCGCTCGACGTCCCGCTGGTGACCGCCGATAGCATGGATCGCGGGTCGATGGACGCCCTCGCCCAGCAGACGACGGTGGTCTGCACCACCGTCGGGCCGTACGCGAAGTACGGCGAGGCGCTCGTCGCGGCGTGCGCGGAGCACGGGACCCACTACGTCGACCTCACCGGCGAGGTGCAGTTCATCCGGCGGATGATCGACGGCTACGAAGACCAGGCCCGGGCCAGCGGAGCTCGGATCGTTCACTGCTGCGGTTTCGACTCCATCCCGTCGGATATCGGGGTGTTCATGCTCGGGGAGGCGATGGCCGAACGAGGCGGGACCCTCAAAGAGGTCCACATGTACGCCGGCGAGAGCCGCGGACAGTTCAGCGGCGGGACGGTGGCCAGCCTCCTCAACATCCTGGAAGAAGCGGAAAAGGACCCCAGCATCCGCAAAGTCGTGGGCCATCCCTACGGCCTCAACCCGGAGGGCGAGCGCGACGGCCCCGACGGTCGCGACCAAACCGGCGTCAAGTTCGACAAGGAGATCGGGATGTGGACGGCGCCGTTCGTGATGGCGGCGATCAACACCCGCATCGTCCGCCGCACCCAGAGCCTGCGCGGCCACCCCTACGGCCGAGACTTCAAGTACCGCGAAGTGATGAGCACCGGCAAAGGCACGCCGGGGCTGATGCGGGCGATGACCATCACCGGAAGCCTCGGTGGGTTCATGGCCGCGGCCACCGTCGGCAGTCTGCGCAACCTCATGGCGTCCCGGCTGCTGCCGAAGCCCGGCCAGGGGCCGGACCGAAAGACGCGCGAAGAAGGGTTCTTCGTCATCCGTATGATCGGCCACGGGGTCGGTCCCGCGGGCGACCAGGTCGAGCTGCAGGCCCGAATCGAGGGCCACAAAGACCCTGGCTACGGTGAAACGGCGAAGATGATCGGCGAGTCGGCGCTGTGTATGGCGCTCGACGAATCCGTACGAACCGGGCCCGGAGGCAGCTGGACCCCCGCCTCCGCCATGGGCCGCGCCCTCTTGGATCGCTTGCGGACGGCGGGGATGACCTTCGACGTCAAAGTGCCGGCCACCGCCTGACTTCACGCCCCGAACGCAGGCATCGCCACAGCGCAAAGGCGAAAAAACGCCAGCCCTCAGGCTGCAGACTGCGCGCGCCGGCCGCTCACCTCGTCGGCGATCGTTCCGTACACTTGCCGGAAGCTATCCTCGGTGAACCCAGAGCCCGAGGGCAGCCAGTCGGCCATGCGGTCCCCGCCCGCGTTGCGGAACTGCCCCACCACGTCGAGGTGGTCGCCGACCACGGTCAGGATGGGTTGCCCATAAACCTGGCTCAGGGTGGGCACGACCCCGTCGTTGGTATGGTGGTCGACTTCGAAAGGAAAGCCCTCTTGCAGAATGGGAAGCGCGGCCCCCGCGGGGCTGGGGTACGGATACGCCGGATGCTGGCGCGCCGCGAGCGCGTACATGAGTCGGAAGATCACCGGGGTCGGCGCTCGGTCGCGGGCGATCAACTCCAGGATGCCGCGGATGCTGGTCGGCGGCGCCCCGACCACGATCGACCGGTAGTTGACCCCCGGCCGGTCGATGACCGCGGCGTTGAACAGGTCGGTGCCCTCGGGGGTGAGCTGAATGATCGCGCCCTGATCCGTCGACACCTCCCGCAGGAACGTCCAGATGGGGTCGTCGGGATTGTTCGTGATGTACTGCAGGAGCTTGGCCACCGCGTAGTCGAGCGGGGTGTCTTTGAGACCGAATCGGTCATCAAAACGGGCGACGGCGGTGGCGAGCTTCGAGCCCAGGAAGATCCCCAGCCGCCCCGGACGGGACAGCGCCAACGTCGACAGCAGCTCGAGCAGATTGCGCCCGGGCACGGTCGTAAACACGGTGGCCAGCGGCGTTCCGAAGTGGGGGGTGGCCATGGTGATCACCGTTCGCACGCGGTCCGCGATCCGGCGGCCGAGGTCGTTGGAACTCACCCGCACCCCGGGGGTGGCGAGCAGGCGAATGTCGAGCCCGCCCGTCGAATGCCCCACCAGGTGAATCTCATCCGCTTCGAGCCCGCCGTTCGCTTCGATCTCCTCCATCAAACGTACGGTTCGACTGCGAATGGAGCCGGTCGGCTGGGTTCGGCACTCGTGCACCGCGGCCTGCACGCCGCGCGCGGCCAGGGCCGTCTCCAACACTTGGCGAACCCGCATGAAGTAGTTCAGGCCGCCGAGCTTGGAGTAGCCGAAGAATCCAGGGACGAGATAGATCTGCCGACGCATCGCGTCGCCCCTGACGCATACGCCATCGCCGGGTCAAGCGTTTCTTAGGCGCGCGCGTCGCGCATGAGGGCCAGCATGTCGCGAACCGCGGTCTCCATGCCCACGATCGACGCGCGAGCGATGAGCGCGTGTCCGATGTTGAGCTCGATGATGTCGCCCAAACGCGCGACGGGAACGACGTTGACGTAGTTCAGGCCGTGGCCGGCGGCGACCCCCACCCCGAGCTTGGCCCCCGCCTTCGCGGCGTCGCGAACCCGCACCAGCTCGTCCGTTCGCTCCTTGTACGAGCCCGCTTCACAGTAGCGGCCGGTGGGCAGCTCGATCCCGTGGGCGTCGAGCTTGTGGCTGGCGCGCACTTGGTCAAGGACGGGGTCGATGAACAGGCTGACCCGAATCCCGCCTTCCTGAAGCAGGCGAACCGCCCGCTGCACGGCGTCGCGCTGGCCGATGACGTCGAGCCCCCCTTCGGTGGTCAGCTCTTCGCGTCGCTCGGGCACCAGGGTCACGGTGTCCGGCTGCACCTTGAGGGCGAAGTTCACCATTTCCGTGGTGGCCGCCATCTCGAGGTTGAGCTCGGTCTTGACCACCCGGCGCAGGACCTCGACGTCGCGCTCCTGGATGTGTCGACGGTCTTCCCGCAGGTGAACCGTGATCTGGTCCGCGCCCGCGGTCTCCGCGATGAGGGCGGCCTCCACGGGATCCGGGTACCCGACCCGGCGGGCCTGGCGAAGGGTGGCGATGTGGTCGACGTTGACGCCTAGACGCTGACGCAAGAGGGCCTTCTCCTCGATGAACCGAAGCTCCCCCGCACCGTAGTGGCCGCCGAACATCCGGACAAGACGTTTCTGCCCCGGCTCGTCCCGTCGGCTCAGCGATTCGACAAGTAGATGATCAGGCCCACGATCGCGGACACCACGACCACCGCCAGCGCGATCTTTACCCAGCTGTAGGGTCGCATCCCCTGCACTTCGCCCGTCTGGGCGTTGATGACGAAACGATAGGTCTTGTCGCGATAGCGGTAGGCGCTGATCCACAGGGGCAGCAGCAGGTGTTTGAACGTGACCTGGTAGTGCTGCGTCCGAACCGCGTGCACCCGCTGCTCGTCACCGCCGATATCTCGGGCGCACGCTCGCCGGATCTGCGCGCTCATAATCTGCTTGGCTTGCCCGAACGCCCCCTCGAGGTCGACCTGGTAACACTCGGCGCGAAAGCCAGCGAGGAATCGGTCGTCGTACGGAACCAGCGCGCCCAAGTCCCACGGCGCGAGCCGATTCACCAGCCCTGAAGGCAAGCTCGACGTCCCGCACACCAAGACGTCGTCAAAGTGGACCCAGACCACGCCGGAGGCGGAGTGCCAGCGGGTCTTTCGTTCCCGTCGTGACTTGGTGACTCGCTCGCCCCCCTCGAGCACCGTGTACGGTTGTTCGACGTAATAATGCTCGCCGCGCTGACCGCGGTAGGAACTCTCGGTTTCGGCGTCGAACGTCCAAAACGGTATGTAAACCCCATCGATGGCGTCTTTCTGCGCCCGAAGCTTCAGGTCGTGGGGCGCGAACCACAGCGATTTGAGCCACCGCTCGAACGACGCTTTCGCGACGCGATCCGTAACCTGGAACGGAAGCACCGACTTGGGTTGGATGAGCTGTCGGCTCTCGGCCTGGGTGACGATCGGGTTGTCGCAAAAGCTGCATCGGTCGGCGGTCACCCCCTTCGGGAGCACGACTCGAGCCCCACATCCGCCGCACGGGACGGCCATCTTTTCCACCGTATCGAGGCTCTCGCGGTCGGCGAGGGCGGCGCGAAAGTCGAGTTCCCTTACCTCTTCGGGGGACTGCGGGATCTGATTTTGCCGCCCACAGTAAGGGCACTCGAGCGACTGGGCGCCGGGAGAAAACGCTACGTTCGCCCCGCACCCCTTACATGGAAACTCCCGGGCCACGAGCGGATCTGTTCCGACCAGGGACCAAAGCGCAAGGGCATCCGGGGCACGTCGGCCCAGGTTGGCGTCACGAAGGAAAGCCGGTATTTGGCCGCATGCGGTACGCGAAGCTGGACGACGTTCCGTGGTCCACGTGGCAGCCCCAACAGCGCGCCACATTGATGTTCGTGATCGAACCGACGCGCGTCCTGCTCATCCGCAAGAAGCGCGGTCTCGGGGCCGGGAAGATCAATGCCCCGGGGGGGCGGATCGACCCCCACGAGACGCCCGTGGAGTGCGCGGTGCGGGAGACGCAAGAGGAACTTCATATCACGCCCATCGATCCCATCGAGCACGGAACCCTCTCTTTTCAATTCGTCGATGGGCTGTCGCTGTTCGCCCACGTCTTTCGGTCGGAAGCATTCTTGGGCACGCCGATGGAGACCGAAGAGGCGACGCCGCACTGGTTCGAGCGCGACGCGTTGCCCTACGACGAGATGTGGGCCGACGACCGGCTGTGGGTGCCGCGCCTGCTGCGGGGCGAGCGATTCGATGGCCACTTTCTCTTCGACGGGGACCGGATGCTGGGCCACCGCCTCTCGCCGGATTGACCGGCATTTCGACCGAACCCTCGGGAGATCATTACCATCGTCCGCGGCCATGGTAGGGGGCTGGCATGACCGAACAGGACGCTCGGCCCGTAGAGCTCCCCCAAGGATCGTCGGCCTCAACATTCCTCCACGACGTCCTTTGCGACGCCATCCGCCGCTTTGAAGACGTCTTCGATGGGCTCGCCAAGCCACCCTCGGCGGCGGCCCTCAAGAAGCGGCTAGGTGCGTTTCTGATCGCGTTCGAGCAGCGCCGCCGGGGCTCGGACCGCGCGACGGAGATCGCGCGCCACATCGTCGACCGCGTCCGCCACGATATGCGGTTTCGCGGCCGGCCGCTCGTCGAGCTGTCCGCGCGCCCCGGCCTCGACATCCAGGAGATCGCGGGCCCGCATCGTCCCGGCGACTGGACCCCGTCGGTGCTCTATGAGGGCGAGCCGCTGGCGGGTTCGGGACTCGGACCGCTCATCGACCGCCTCGTGAAGCGCGGGCACCTCAGCCCGGGCGCGGAGGCCACCCTGCGCCGAGGTCTGGCGCGCATCGAACGCGGCGGCAGCGCGCTCGATCTGAGCGGCGAACGGTTCGCCCTTCTCGGCGCGGGGGCGGAGATCGCCCCCACGCGGGCGCTGCTTGCCGCCGGGGCGACGGTGCTGTGGTGCGACACCCAGCCGCCGCCCCCGCCGCTCGGCGAGTACGCCGGTCGGCTGCTTCACGCCAACGGGCGGGGGGACCTGCTGTCGGTGCCGGACCAGATCGCCCATGCGGTATCGACATTCGCCGCTGAGGAAGGCGCGATTCATCTCGGCATGTTCGCGTACGCGCCGGGCAAAGGGCGCGAGTGGCGCCTGGGCGCGGCCATGAACGCCGTGGCGCGAGCGGTCCCTGAAGAGCGCCTTCGATCGGTGGGGCTGTACGTATCGCCGACCTCGCCGGCGAAACCCGAGCCGTCCGACGTCGAGCGCGCCCAAAACCGGTGGCGCGAGCGACCGCGATGGCAACGCGTGCTCACCGGCCTCGGCGCGCTACGAGCCAACCGCTCGGCGCCGTCCGGGCCGTGGATCTCGGACACCATCGTGCCCATCCAAGGGGTCAGCTACCAGGCCGCTCAGTACATCGAAAAGACGCTGGCCATGGAAGCCCTGGCCGACGAGCGGCCCGCGGTCCGGGCGTCGGCGGTGGTCGCGCCGATCACCCGGACCCGCTCGATCGAGCACCCGATCTTCGCCGCCGCTTTCCGGGGGACCCGGATCTTCCAGGTCGAAGCGTTCGTTCCCGAGGTCACCCGCGTGCTTTGCGCGCTGATGTACATCGAGGACGTCCTGGGCGAGCGTTCATCCGCACCGATTCATTTTCATGGGGGCCTGTTCACGCTGCCGTTCTCGCTCGAAGGTGCGATTCGGGTCGCCGCCCTCAAAGGCAGCCTCCCCCGGAACTGAGCGCCGTCGCGCTATCGCGCCTGTTGGCGAGGGATGAGCGTAACGTCGACCCGGCGATTCTCGCGACGACCGCCTCGAGTCCGATTGCTGACCAGGGGGCGGCTCGCGCTCGCGGCCTCGATGTCCAATAGCGTCGGGTCGACCCCGCGGGCCACGAGCGCGTCTTGAACGCTCTGAGCGCGCCGCCTGGACACCACTCGATGGTCCACCCGAGTCCCCGACGCGTCGGAGTGGCCCACGATACGGGCCCGATACGCGTTGGTCCGCATCACCTGCGTTATCCGCTGGATCTGGCGTTCCACACCGGCGTCGACGTCGGTCTGACCCTTGCCAAAGAAGACGCGGACGACTTTCGGCGCCACGTAGGAGGTCATCGGCTCCTCGACCAGTTTGGGATCGATCAATGCGTCTACGTCGGCTTCGCTGGCCACGAAGCCGTTGCGCGCCACCAGCGCCTCGCCGTCCGCCGACAACACGAACCGGAGAAACTCGGCCATCGGCCCCTTCGGGACACCGCGCGTGTACAACAGCAGCGGGCGAGAGATGGGGTAGCTACCATCCCGGATGGAGCTGGACGTCGGTCGCACCGGGCCCCGAGAACCGACCACCGACAGGACTTTTACCCCGGGACGACTGACCCACGCCAGGCCGACATAGGTGATGGCGTCGGGGTCTTGAGCGACGTAAGCCACGACCTCTTCGTTCTTTTCGAGATACTTCGTATTCTTCGAGAAGCGTAGGTCGCCGCCGTCGATACGCAGCACCTTGTCCCGAAAGAACCCGTGGGTGCCGGAATAGCTCGGTCGGCTGACCGGCACCACTCGTTTCCGATCTCCCCCCACCTTCGACCACCGCCGGACCTCGCCCGAGAACAGCCACCGCAGCTCGTCGAGCGACAGCGCGGTGACCGGATTGTCCCGGTGGACCACGATCGCGATCCCATCGTAGCCGAGGACCAGCTCTTCGAGCCGGATGCCGAGGCGCTCGGCTTGCGCGACCTCCTTCGGCTTGACGGGACGGGACGAGGCGGCGATGTCCGCCGTGCCGTCGAAGAGGCCCACGAAGCCCGTGCTCGAACCGAGGGCCTCGATCTCGACCGAGATGTCCGGGTGACGGGCTTCGAACGCCGCCACCAGCGCCGGCCCCAACGCCCCTCCGATGGTGTCCGAACCCTTGATGTTGAGCCGTACCCCCGTCTCCCGGGGGGCATCCGCGAACGTCACCGGCCAGTTGATCCGCACGGGCACCGGATTGCCGTCGCGCAACGCGGGCTCGAACACGTACTGCTCGACCGCCGCCAGCGCCACCGACTCGAACGCCGCGAGGTCAGGGCGGGTCCGATAGACCGAGGCGTCGGTGACCTTGCCGTCGACTTGCACCAGAATTCGGCAAACGATCGACGGCGAAAGGCCCGAGTCCTTACGCGGGGCCACGGGGGGCATGCCCCGCAGCAGCCGGGGCCTGCGGTCGTTGGAGCCGGTGAGCTCGACGGCGTCGATCGCCGCTTCTGGCGAGACGACCGGGGACCGATTGGCGGACACGTTGGAGAACGTCACCACGCCGATCACCACCCCCACCGCGACGATGGCGCCCGCCGCGACCCCCGCCCGCAGGGCGCTGGCGCGGGGCAGCGCCCCTCGCGCCGAAGCCGTCGAAATTGGCCCCGTCGGGCGGCTGACCATGCCTTCGTCGATACGGCGGAGCCCCTCCATGATCAGAGCCGGGGTGCTGTCGTTGACGGTGCGGCGGTCGGTTCGCACGCCCGCCTGAAGCAGGAACCGAGCGCGTGACGACGCGGCGATGAATGCGTACACCGCTTCCGTGCCGAACAACTGGCCGAACTGGGCGTGCACGATCTGCCCGTGGTCGACGTACAGCTCCCCGTCCGCCTCGTCGACGTTGATGAAGACGCGGCAGGTCTTCTGGTTCGCGGACAAGACCTGGATGAGGTCGGTCAGCGGAAGATCGGAGAATTTGCCCGTCAACGTCACGGCGCGACCTGGCAAATTTTAGCGCCTCGGACGCCCGACCCGTCCACCGTCGCGAGTGACTTACGAGTGTCTTGTTGCCGGCGCCGCGCGCCGGCAACAAGATACTTCGGCGGAGAAGGTCTGTTCGACCACCACATCTCCCTATGAGAGGGAGACCGACCGATCAGCTAGCGAGCAGCGGCGCCGGGCCCTCGCTTCGTTCGGGCTCTCCGAATCGATCGATCTGCGCGCCCAAACCTTCGGGCGATGGCGACAAAGCCGTCACCGATGAAGCGTAGGCCGGACAGCTCGACGTCCTGCCTCCCCTTCAGGCGACCTTTAGCCGCGCCGGTGGTGACCAACGGGGGGTGCGCGGCGCCCGCGGTGGTGTTTGCCGCCACCACCATGCCCGAGAATCATCCTCGGCCCGGTTCCGCGTAGCCTTTTGGTGGCAGGGGGCGACCACGACGACGGAGGTCGACTCGACGACCCCACGTCGTCCCCCTTGCTCGCGTTCGCCGAATTGGTCGAACCCATTGAATGGAAGCCAGAGGGTCATCGATCGTCGAGCGCTGGCTCGACGGGCCGCGGCAGCGGTCGAGCCTCATCACCACGCACGCGGCAGGATCGTGGCTCTTTCCCACCTCTTGCGACGACCGCGCGACGTCCCGAAATTCGGAGCTTGTGACCAGCTCTGCTAGGGTCCGCTCGATGCCCAAAGCCAGCGACAGAACCAAGATCCGCCAGCTCCGATTCGGAACCCTGAACCTCCAGAACCTCCAGCTCCCCGGGGAGCCGATGTATCACGGCAACGCGCTGACCAAGAAGGAGTACGAAGCGAAGGTCAGATGGCTCGCGGACATGGTCCGCCGAATGGACGTGCACTTCATGACTTTCCAGGAGCTATGGTCGCCGCAGTGTCTGCTCGACGTCATCGACGAGGCGGGGCTGTCCGACGAGTTGCGGATCGCCACCGAGCTCAAGCCGCCCGCGGTGGGCAAGGCCATCTCCGTCGCCCTCGTCGCTAACGACGACATCCGCATCACTCGAAAGAAGTGGCTGCGAGACTTTCCGAAGGAGGTTCAACTCAAGAAGCGCAAGCCGAAAGGCGGCGGCAACGAAATCGACTACGAGATGTCCGTGAATATCAAACGGTTCAGCCGCTCCGTCCTCGTGGCCAAGCTCGACCTCGCCGGGCGCCCGCCGGTCCACGTCTACGGTGCGCACCTCAAGTCCAAGCTCCCCATCCGCCTCGACGCCGAAGAAACGCGGCGAGCCACCGTCAAGCGCCACTCGGAGGCGCTGGGCTCCGCCCTCGCCACGATTCGGCGGACGGCGGAGGCCGCCGCGCTCCGCACGATGATCCGTAATCAGCTCCTCAAAGACGAAGACGAAGCGGTCGTGGCCATGGGCGATCTCAACGACACGACGTACAGCACCACCACCGCGATCATTAGCGGTCAGCCGAAGTTCCGCCTCTTTGCCAAGGCCGGCACGCGAGAGAACACCACCGGTCTATACAGCGTGGGGCTGATGCAGGATCTCGCGAGCTTCCGCGACACCGCGTACACGTACGTCCACAACGGGGAGCGGGAGTCGCTCGACCATATCCTCGTCAGCCAACACCTCTACGACTACTCGCGGCGCCGCAGCTGGAGCTTCCGTCGAATGGAGGTGTACAACGATCATCTCGATGAACGGCTGCGAAACGAGAACCGCACGTCGGCGGCGGCGGCGCTGAAAAGGAAGATGCTGAGCGACCACGCGGGCATCGTGGCCGTGTTCGACTACAACCCTGCTAAGTAAGCGGTGGGTTAAGGCCGGTCGAGACAGAAGGTATAGGCGCCGGTCCCGGAGAACGACCGGATCATCCACATGTAATAACCGCTGCTGCCCGAGTAGGTGATGTCTTCATCGGAGCTCGCGGTCTCCGCCCGCGCGACGATCTGCCACCCTCCGCCGTTCCATCGGTACAGGCGCAGATCGAAATCCGCCCCCGAAGGCCCGAACAAGGTGCCTTCATGGGTTCCCGCGCTCGAGAAGTAGTAGGTCCCGTTCGGCTCCAAGTTGTACGCCCCCGAAGTGCTGATCGACCCCGAATAGGTCGTCGATCCTGCGGGGCAGGTCGGCGTGGGCGGCGGAGGCGGAGGCGGGGTTCCGCTCACCGCCTGCACGGCGGCGTAGGCGTCCAAAAGGCCAGCCCCGCATCCTCCCGAACAGCTACCGGGGAGGCTGCGCGCAGACCCGGTCAGGATCGTCTCGACATCGGTAGGCGTCAGCGAAGGATCGAGGCTGTACAGGAGAGCGGCGACACCGGCCACGTGGGGCGCGGCCATGCTGGTACCCTGATAGAATTCGTAGTTGTTGCTGCCCGGCGTCGTGTTGCCGGAATTGAGGGTCGAAAGCACGGCGTCCACGCCACCCGACCCTCGGATGTCTCCGCCGGGGGCGGCGATTTCGACCGTGGACCCGAAGTTGGAGTAATAGGCTCGAGAGCCGTTGCGGTCGGTGGCGGCGACGGTGATCACCCCGTTGCAGTTGGCGGGACGGGCGTTGGAGGCGTTGGTGTTGCTGTTGCCCGCCGACACGACGACCGTGGCCCCATTGGCCCGCGCAATGTCGATCGCGTTCTGATAGGTGGTGCCGCACGCACCTCCACCCCCGAGACTCATGTTGATGACGTCGGCGGGGTTCGGGTTGCTCGGAACGCCGGGGACCGACCCTCCGGACGCCCAGATGACGCCGTCCGCGATATCGCTGAGGTAGCCGCCACAGCGCCCGAGGACCCGGACCGGCACCACGGTGGCGTTGAACGCGACGCCGGCCACCCCTCGGCCGTCGTTGGTCGTGGCGGCGATCGTCCCCGCCACGTGGGTGCCGTGCCAGCTGCTGTTGGCGCTCGGCGGAGCCGACGGGCCGCACAGTGAGCCGGTGTACCAGTCGCCGGGGTCGGTGGCGTCGGAGTCTCGCCCATCGCCGTCGACGGAAACGAACGTATCGTCAATGAAGTCATAGCCGCCCACGAGGTTGCCGACCAGGTCCGGGTGGGGTCGATACCCGGTATCCAAGACCGCGACCACCGCGCCCGCCCCGGTCGAGATATCCCAAGCCGATGGCATACGAATCCCGGCCGTCGATTCAAAGTAGTGCCACTGATCCGAGTATCGGGGATCGTTCGGCGTAAACAGAGGCTGCATCAGCGCGTCGCGCTCGACGTAAGCGACGTCCGGATCCTTGCGGATTTCGGCCATGAGCGCGTCGACATCGCGGTCCGCCATCCTCGCCGTCGCGCGGATGAGATCCGCACCGTTGGCCAGCTGACGAATCTTGGCCAGCCGGGCCGAAGACATGCGCTGGAAACGATCCATGGCGCGCTGACGCCGCGTTGCGCTCAGCGTCGCACTCCCGCTCTCACGGTACTTCACGATCAGACGGGTCGATGGCCCACTGAAGAGAGTAGCGCGTTGCCCTCGAGGCCCGATCGATTCTTGCGCCAGCGCCGTACTCGCTCCAAACGATAGTGCAAACAACAACACGCTCGAACAGCACAATGTCCTTTTGAAGTGCATATCTTCTCCTGTCAGAAGGCCGTCAACGACGCCTGCCACGGTCATGAATTCATGGATGTGAATTCGTCAATCCAACATGCGCGATACTCAAAAGAGTCTGTTGCAACGAACAGCCCTCGGCGACAGAACCTAAAACAGTTCGCTCGCCGGTTAAAGCCGTGACTTCGGCAATAGACGATAAGCCACCTACCTCATGCGCAAGAGAGGCTGCATACCGACAGTATTTACGGTGGAATCCGCGAATACTCTCGCTCCACTCGAGCGAATCGCGACATAGTTCGTGGAAATTTCTGAGCAGAATCGATTCATCACCAGGGGGCGGATGACGACGGCGAAGGTCTCGCCCATGCTCGAACCGTAGACAGTATCTGAAAACAGCGCCCTCTACCGTTCAAAGACGTCGACGTGTATGGCACCCGCGCGTCCCGACCCCCAGGCGGCGAGCCCATCTTCCCGAACCGGGCGCGCGGTCGTTCGTCCGGCATCTGACCGATGGTTGCGTTGTGCGGGGTGTCTAGCGTTTGTAGAGCTGGAAACCACTTATCTGCAAAGCCATTGCACGAGGTTAGTCCGTAAGATTGGGAGCACCGGCGCGTTGGTGGGTGGCCTTCGTACGAAGCCTGGCGATGCTCACGCGCCGATCTCGGCCTGAAGGGCGGCGGCGATGTCGTGAGCGAAGGCGTTGGTCGCGTCGGGGTCTGGGCCCTCGACCATCACCCGGGCCTTGTTTTCGGTGCCACTGTAGCGAACCAGCACTCGGCCTTGGGCGCCCAGCTGGCGCTCCACGTTCCGGATCACCTGCTGGCAGCGCTCGAGGGTGTCGAGGGGCGGCTTGTTGGTGACCTTGATGTTGACGAGTTTCTGAGGGACCCGCTCGAAGACCCCGGTCAACTCCGATAGCGATCGCCCCGACCGCACCATGATCTCGAGCAGCATCAACGCCGCGATGCAGCCGTCGCCGGTCGACGAATGGTCGAGGAACACCAGGTGTCCGGACTGCTCCCCGCCGAACGAGTAGCCATGGCGCCGCATCGTCTCCACCACGTAGCGGTCGCCGACCTGGGTACGGACGAGCTTTCCCCCGACCTGCGACAAGCTGGCCTCGAGGCCGATGTTCGACATCACCGTGCTGACCACCGTCCGGTTCGGAAGGCGGTCCTTACGGATCAGGTCTCGCGCGCAGATCGCCATAACCGCGTCGCCGTCGACGATCTGGCCCTTCTCATCGACGACGATGACCCGGTCCGCATCGCCGTCGAGGGCGATGCCCGCGTTCGCTCGGTGTTCGAGCACCATCTGTCGCAGCATCTCCGGATGAACGGCCCCGCACCCCGCGTTGATGTTCTTGCCGTCGGGGCTGTCGCCCACCGAGACCACGTCGGCGCCGAGCTCCTCGAAGATCTGCGGCGCAACCCGGTACGCCGCCCCGTTGGCGGAGTCGACAACGAGCTTCAGCCCATCCAACGACAAGTCAGGATCGAAGGTCGTCTTCGCCATCTGGACGTAGCGGCCCTTGGCGTCCTCCATCTTTCGTGTCTTGCCGATGTCGAGCGCGGTGGGACGCACGGAGTCGATGGCCCCCGAGTCGAGCAAGCTCTCCAGCTCCGCTTCGATCTCGTCGGCGAGCTTGAACCCGTCGGCCCCGAAGAACTTGATGCCGTTGTCCTGAAACGGGTTGTGACTGGCGCTGATCATAATGCCCGCGTCCGCGCGCATCGTCCGGGTCAGGAAGGCCACGGCCGGGGTCGGGATCGGTCCGAAGAGGGTGACATCTACGCCCAGCGAGCACACCCCGGAGGCGATCGCGAACTCGATCATGTAGCCGGACACCCGGGTATCTTTGCCGATCACGATCCGGTGGCGATGCGGACCGCGACGAGAGATGTGGGCGATCGCGCGTCCGAGCTTCAGCGCGATCTCCGCGGTCATCGGATGCTCGTTGGCGACGCCGCGGACCCCGTCGGTCCCGAACAGCTTGCGTTCGACCATGTTGCTCGCTCTATCGACCCTGGTGCCCCAGGATTCAAGGGAGGTAGCCGCGGACCCACGCGTCCGCGATCTTTACCGTGTCCCGGGCGTCGCCCACGTCGTGGACCCGCACGAAATCGGCGCCGCTGGCCACCGACAGCGCGACGGTGGCCATCGTCGCCGTGAGCCGCTCGCCCACCGGTCGACCGGTGAGCGCGCCGAGGAAGGTCTTTCGGCTGGTTCCGACCAATACCGGGCATCCCAATCGACGCAGTGCGCGAAGGTCGCGCAGCAGGTGCAGATTGTCGTCGACGGTCTTTCCGAAGCCGATCCCGGGATCGATGATCACCTTGTCACCAGAGATGCCGGCCCCTTCTGCGGCGGCGATCGCCTTCGCCAGCGCCGCGGTGACCGCGGCCACGACCCCACCCTCGTAGGTCAGGTCGCCCTGCTGCATCACCTCGGGACGGCCACGCGTATGCGAGAGCACCACCGGCACCCCGAGCGCGGCCAACGCGGCCGGCATCTCGGGATCGAAGGTCATCGCCGAGATGTCGTTGACCAGGTGAGCCCCCGCCGCCACCGCCTCGCGGGCCACCGCCGCTTTCGTCGTGTCGATCGAGAGCCTGGCGTCGCCGATGCCGGCGGCGCGCAGCCCTTCGATGATGGGTATAACCCTCGAGAGCTCGGTGGCCACGTCGACCTGGGGCGCGCGAGGCCGGGTCGATTCGCCACCGATATCAATAATATCGGCACCTTGCTCGATCATCTGGTGCGCCGAATCGACGGCCGCAGCCGTGTCCGGGTATCGCCCGCCATCTGAAAAGGAGTCTGGCGTCGCGTTGAGCACCCCCATGATGTGCGTTCGCCGACCGAGATCCGGAAACATCGTCTGGACGTCCATCGACTGAGCATCCGCCAACTGCCGCGGTTGCGCCATGTGATTAGCGACAGGTCGGGCGTTTCGTGGTGTAGGTTTTGCTGTGGCGCCGAATCGGTACTCGCGGGTGGACGAGCCTCGAATGCGCCAGACCGCGTTTGCGCTCGAGCAAATGACCCCCGGGGGAACCGAGCGCAGGGATTGCGGGTGCGTCCGGAGGCCGGACCTGGTCCGGGCCATGAACCGGCTGCACGAGCTTCTCGCGCGCCCGTCGAGCCGCGACGACAGCAGACGAAAGGCGCTCCAGAGCCTGCTCGAACGCGCGAGACGGCTCGAGTCGATACTTCAGGCGCAGGACACCACCGGCATCGTATACCTCGCCGACGCCGAGTGGCGGCTACCGGACCGCCTTCGCAGCGCGGCGATCGAGATCGACTTCAGCTTCGGGGACAAAGACGGACAGGTCTCCGAGGACGACATTCGCAAAGCGCGCGGACACTACGCACTGGTGAGAGGACCGGTGGGGTGGAATCGGCTGCTGCTCACCGACGAAGTCGAGCGGCGGCTGTTTCCGCATCGCGCCCTGAAGAGCACATCGGGGCTCCGCCTCAAGCCCAGCGACTGGATCGCCAGCACGCCGGATCCCCTGGCCCGCCTTCGTAAGGTCAGCCGGTACCTCGACGACCATGCCCTCGTCCGAACCTACGCGGACATCGCGGCCCGACTGGCCACGGTCGCCGGGCAAGATCCCGCCGGTCACCTGGGGCCGTTGTTCGAGGGCGCCCTCGCCCTTCTCGGCGAAATGATCCGCGAGCGCGATACAGTTAGGCCCACCATCACCGATATCGCGCGCATCGGCTGCGAAGACCCGGAGGTGAAAGCAATGCTGCAAACACCGATCGAAATGTCCCGCCGTCTGATGCCCTCCGAGCTTCTCGACCGATACCTAGAGACGTGACGCGTTTGCTTGCGAACCCGGCCAGGGCCGTGTTGAATCGCCCCTGCGGCCCGATCCGCGAAGGAACACGATGGATCCTACCCTGACCTGGATTGACGCCAGCGAAGTGCGGGCCGCGATCGCGCTTGTCCGTCGCGCGGGTCCGCCCCCCCGTCCTTCGACGGCCTCGGCAAGCCCTGAACCCTCCGCGCGACTCGCACCCATCGAGCCGCTCCGTGAACCATCGACCGTCGCCGCCCGTATCGAGGCCCTCGCCCGATGGATCGAACGAGGGCTTCGGCCTCGGCGATGGTTTCTCGCCGACGACCAAGGCTTGCCCATCTATGACTCGGGCTTCGGCGACGCGCGCATCGGCGAGCTGACCCACTCGATGCAGCAGTGGCGTCCGACCGGGCGTCCGTCGCCCATCGAAGCGGTGACGTATCACCTGACTGGGGGACGGCGACTGACCGCGCTGTGGGTCAGCACCCCGCCCGGTCTGACCGCGATCGCCCTCGACAGCCCGGAGACCGAAGACGTGGCGATGGTTCGAAGCGCGGTCGAGTACGCGCTGAGAGGGCGTTCCTACTGATGGCTCGGCGGGACATGGCCCAGATCGCCCAGAGATCCCCAGCCCTCAAAGACCTGGTCATCCTCTCGATGCCCGACTGCATCTTCGTCGACGGCTGGTCGGCCCACAACGCCGATACCGAGACGTTCGCGGCCCTTATGGGGACCGTGGTCCACGCCGTGCGCCAGACCACGCAAGCCACCGATGGTCGGGCCAGCGCGGAGATGGTGACCATCGAGACCCCCGACGCGCTGATATTCGTCGTTCCCATCGGCACCGAGTTTGCCGCGGGGTTCGTCTTCACCCGCCGGGCCACGATCGGCCTGGCTCGACTTCAGATCCGGGATGCCTTGCTGGACATCGAGCCTCTCCTCCGTCGGGCCCCGGTGCCGACGAAACCACCGCCCGCGGTCCCGATGCCCACGACCTTGGGTGACGACCCTCTGGCTTCGATCGACAGCATCCCCGAGAGCGTCCCCGCGATCCGGGCGCCGAGCCGTCCCCCCGCCGCGACTTCCGAGCCTCCGACGGAACGGCCGGCGCCCGCGAACGAGCCTTCGCCGCAACCGCCGGAAGACCACTCCATCCGCGCTCGCGCCCTGCGGCTGCTGCAACACCTCCAGCGACACGCGCCCGACCCCCACGTATCACTGCTGAGGCTGTCGCTGCGCACGGGCATCGCCATGGAGCGCCTCGATCGGCCGGAGACGCTGAGCGAAGAGCAAGTCGAAGCGATGGCGGCGTCGGTGCGGGACATCATTGGCCAGGGTCACCTCGGAACCTGACGCCTCATGGATCCTGACCTCGTCGTTCGTCACCGCGGGGTGATGCCGGAGTACTGTTTCAACTTCCTCTCCGACATTCCGACCGTCTTCCACAGTCATCACTTCAACCTGTTTTGGGACCAGACGATCGATGATGCGCTCGGTCCCAAACTCAGCACCGCCCTTCGGGCCAACGCGGCCGGCGAGTCGTTCTATGACATCCTGGCGGGGCTGGCCCTCGACCTCGCCGTCTCCACCCCCGACGACATGCTTGAGCTCGCACAGGCGACCTTCGCCGCCGCCGGGCAAGGGCGGCTGACCTTCGAGGTCGACGAGCGGGGAGGACGGGTTCTGGGCGAGCATCTGCATTTCAGCACCGCGTACAACGAGAAGTACCGTCGAGTGCGGCGCCGCCACGGGCTCGACGCGCTCGCGGCGGGATTCTCGGCGGCGGCGATCGAGCTCGCCCACGGACTGCAACGCGATTCCGTTCGGTGTCGCGAGCTCGCCTGCGCGGCGATCGACGCCCCCCGGTGTGAGTTCAAGGCGGAGGTCGGCGTCCCGGGCCCGATGACCGGTCCCATGACCCGTACCCAGTTCGACGACGCGAACGGCGGACCGGCGCCGGGCCTATTTCAGGCGGAGGCGGACGCCATCGTCGACGGACTGGGTGCATTGGTCCGCACCTTGGCCGGCGATACGCGCGGTCTCATCCGAGCGTTCGGTGTGTACATGTCCGAGCTTCCGACCACGTACTACAACCGCGCTGGTTACGACGGCCTTCGCCATGTGCGCCGCACGGCGCCCGAACTGGTGCCTGTGATGCACACCCTGATGCGCGAGGCGGGGCATGCGTGTGTCTTTCATACGTTTGGGTCGATCCTCACCTCGCCTGAATGGAACCTGGTCGCGCCGGCGCCGACGGGAGAGCCCGAATTGACCCTCGCTTCGTCGATGGCCATCGCGCGGGTCCTGGGGCTCGGGTACTGGACGGTCCGTGAATATGTCGCCGGCGCGCGATTGGTGATCACGACGCCGGCCACCTACGAGGCCGCATACTTCGTGAATCGCGAAGGTCGCGCGTCATCCCCTCAGTGTTTCTTCTTCCAGGGGGCAGTGGTGGGGCTCATGCAGCTGGTCGAGCGCGTCGACTGGCCGTCACGACCGACCTTCGACCGCGCCGAGTACGAGCGGCTGTTCCGCCCCGGCCTGCCGTGGCGGGCCGAGGAAACGACGTGCGTGGCGCAAGGAGATCCATGCTGCGAGGTGGTCGTGACTCGCGACGAGGGTTATCGCAAGTTCGTTTAACCGCCCTGACATCCCTTGACATCGAGGAGCTGTCCGGATCATTGCTTCCGCGTGCGTTCAAGCGCGCCCCACGCCCGAGACCTCCTTGGTCTGGGTCGCCGCCTATGCCGGTGGCTGGCGGCGTGGCTCGTCTTGGCCTATGTCGCGGCGCCGCTCGCTCACGACTTATTGGTCCAACACCTGCCGCGGGGGGACCGTACCGCGCTGTCCGACCAGGTTCACGCCGAGCGATGCGAACATCCGAAGGCGGCGAACACCAGCCGCCACCGCCCCCAGCTCAGCGAGGCCTGTTGCGCCCACGAACATCGCGGCCACGACTGTCTAGCCGGCCTAACTCTTCGCACCACGGCCGTCATTCCCGTCGTTGACGTTCGCCCCGCGCCGTCGCCGTACCTCCCACTGCGCCTCGTGGCCCGCGCTATCGATCCGGGTCGGGTCGATCTTCGGCGAGCGCCCAAGACGTCGCCCCCGCGCGTTTGACGGTCTCCACTCTTATCTCGGGTCCGACGCCGCCACACGTCGGTTCGGTCCCACGGAGCGGCGCGGCGCGCGCCGAGGACCGATCACATGCGTTGTATCATCGCGATCGCGATGGTCCTGGGCCCGCCTGCGATCGGCAGCCCGGCCTTCGCGCAACAATCGATCGACGGCCGGCTGTGCGCCCTCTCCATTCGCGGCCGGGTGATCGACGCCGACCTCGGAACGCCGATCGCAGACGCGATCGCGGTCATCGCGGACCGCGATGACGTCGTGCGAACCGGCGCCGACGGCCGATTCACGTTCGACGGCCTCTGCGCCCAGGCCGAGCTTGCGCTGACGGTGTCCAAGACCGGCTACGGTCCGGAGCGGACTATGGTTTCCGTACCCCAACCGGGCGCGATCACCGTCCGGCTCGGGTTCGCGATGCAGTCGGTGACCATCACCGCCCCCGCCGACGACCCGCTCGACAACCTGGGTTTCGCCGACAGGATCGACGGCGAGGTGCTGGCGCAAACACGAGGCCTCAGCCTCGGCGAGGCGCTCAGTCGCTCGGCGGGGGTCCAAGTGCTTCGCTCCGGCGCGGTCACCAAGCCGGTCATCGACGGCTTCTACGGCAACCGGATCCTGATCGTGAACGACGGCCTGCGCCATCACGCCCAGCTGTGGGCCCTCGACCACGCGCCGGAGATCGACCCGTTCAGCGCCAGTAGCCTCACCGTCGTTCGCGGCGCAGAAGGGGTCCGGTATGGGGCCGACGCGATCGGCGGGGTCGTCCTCATCGAACCCCCCGGGTTTCGTGACTACACGAACCCCGGGTTCGGCGGGGAAGGCAACCTGGTCGGGATCAGCAACGGTCGCCAGGGGATCGCCAACCTTCGTCTCGAAAGCACCATCTGGGGTGCGCCCCGATGGAGTATTCGCGCCCAGGGCAGCGTCAAGAGATCTGGCAGCCTCGACGCACCCGAATACCCCCTCGACAACACAGCGGCCGAGGATCTATCGGGCGGGGTGTCGGTTCAATACCAAGGACGAGGTTGGCGAGCGTCGGCAGGGGCCAGCCACCTGACGACCGAGTACGGCATCTTCACCAGCATTCGCGCGGAGAGCTTCAACGACTTCGAGTTTGCCATCGGCCAAGACGAGCCCATCAATGTAGACTTGTTCGAGTTCTCGTACGACATCGATCGCGCGTTCTCCCGGGTCACTCACACCTACGTCCGCGGCGACGTCAGCGTCGACCTCCAGGATTGGGGGTCGCTCCGCGTGCGGTACGGCTTTCAGCGCAACGAACGACGGGAGTTCGAAATCGTACGGCGATCCACGACCGGGGCCCAGCTCGACTTCGAGCTGCTGTCCCACGCCTTGGAGCTGACCATGGATCACCGATGGGGCGGCGGATTCTCGGGCTTGATCGGGGCCTCCGGCCTCGTGCAGAACAACGACCACGAGGGCCGTCGCCTGATTCCCGACTACGATCGGCTGATGGGTGGTGTCTTCGCCATCCAGCGGTACGAGACAGATGAGCTCACCGTCGCCGTCGGCGTTCGTTACGAGCGACAGACCATGGACACCTCGCAACCGACCCGCATCGCGCCCAATCAGAACCCCCCCGAGCGCTTCAGTCTAGACTTTGATGCGTTGATGGCCTCGGCCCAGGTCACCTATGCGCCGCAGCGCGCTTGGACCTTCGACCTGCATCTCGCCACGGCAAGCCGGATCCCGAGCATCGACGAGCTGTTCATCGAGGGTCTGGTCCCTGGGGAGCCGAACTTCATCCGAGGCGACCGAACGCTCGATCCGGAGCAAACGATCAACGTTGGCCTCGGCATCGCCTTCGCCCACCGCTGGATCGACGCTGAGGTCACCGCCTACATCCACCACATCAACGACTACATCTACCGGGCCCCGGTCCTCGATGAGAACGGAAACGCCAACTTCGTGCGCCTGGTGACGGGTCTGCACCCCGAGTTCGAGTATCGCAGCATCGACGCCCTATACGCCGGCGGGTCGATCGAACTCGACGTTCATCCCGTCGAGTGGCTGAGCTGGCGCAGCAAGGCGTCTTACGTTCGGGCGCGCGATCTGACCAACGATGATGTCCTCACCGACGACGGACCGGTGTCCGTGGAGCCATTCTTGATCAATATCCCTGCCGACCGTTACGAGAACCGGTTGACGTTGCGGCGGGACCAGCCCTGGGGACCGCTATCCGAGTCTTCCGTATGGGTCGAGAGCATCTTCGTTCGACGGCAAACCGAGTTCGCGCCCAACGCCGAGCTCGACGAACCGCCGGCCAACTACCACCTTCTCAACGGTGGCGCCGGGACCACGGTCGACGTGGTTGGCCAGCCGGTAGCGG